>JAQTYN010000030.1 GCA_028688275.1 Gallionella sp.
AAACATAATCTGGCCGTATCTATAGAAATAGAAACAAAAACACGGGGCAGCGCCGACCAGCTGCATGAAATAGGCGACCCTCTTAAACTAGACACATTATTGTCTTGACCGAGGGGTCCACTTTACTCATACATAAAAATCGGGAGCATTGCTGAAACTGCTTTGGCAAATTCAGGTTTGTTTTCCCGCTCCAAACGTTCTGCCGCTTTTTCAAGTAAGCCTTTCCAACTCGGAAACAATGCCTCTCCTGTCTTCCGCTTGAGCGACATCGAAACGCCTGCACCTACGATTGGAATGAGGTTCTTTTCTGCACAAGCAGAACGTAAGGTTTGTGGAATCATGTTTATGAGTTTTCTATTAAACAACGTGCTGGATAACTGTGCCATTACACTGCCTAAGCATCAAGGCAATCTGCTATTAGGTATCTTTTAATTCACACTGAATTTCCCTCAACTGCTGACGTAGTTCAGGTAAAGATTGCTGCACCGTTTCCCAAACCACATCCAAGTTGATTTCAAAATAACCGTGCGCCATACGGTTGCGCATTCCGCGCATCTGCTTCCATGGCACATGCGCGTGAGTTGCTGCAAAATCGGGGCATTCATCGGCAATCTGCGTCGCCGCTTCACCCATCACAATTAAATTCAGAATCACCGCCTGCTGTGTACGTTTGTCAGCTAAAAAATCTATCTTTGGCATTCCCTCCACATAACTATGCACAAGTTCAATCGCATCCAAAATATGTTGGACATAATCAGCGGCGCGGAATTGGCGTTGTTTGGTATTCATACCGCCGCCGCCTCGCGCACCACGCCGTCCCGAAAACGGGCGGGTAAGTCACCTGCGGTTAGCACATCTACCGATACGCCGAGCAGTTCTTCCAGTTCAATTTGAATCGCGCCTAAATCAAACAAAGTCGCGCCTTGCAAGGGATCGACCAACAAATCTAAATCGCTGTCCGTGTCATCCTCCCCACGCAACACCGAACCAAACACGCGAGGATTTTGGGCGCGATGACTTGCCACAATTTGGCGAATCGCGGCGCGGTGAAGCTGCAAGGCTAAAGAAGGTTTCATGGGGAATTGGTGTCGTCAAAAACACGGCAAGCGTAGCACAACAAATTGAATTGATACATGACAAAAGGAAGCTCGTTGTGATGCGCAGGCATTCGGCGCAATGCGCTGCGTTTCGTCGCCCATCTCCTGAGATCAACCAACCCATAAGGTGGATTCGCCGTCAGGCAAACCACCATTTTTGCATCTGCCATTTGGCGGGTTGCTGCGCGAACCCGTCCTACATAACCCAGCCTCTCCCAGTCGCTTGATTTTGGCTGGTTTTTTATACCGTGATTTGCTGTTTACCCATACAGAAAAATTGCCGTCGTTGGCAGTCGTTTGCGTTACAATCTTTGCATTCAGTTTGTAGAGGATTTGATGATGAACACCACACTTTTACGACAAGCCAGCCTACTGGACATTGAGGAACAGATTGAGTTGGTTGAAGCAATATGGAATGGTATTGTCAGCCGACAGGCTGTGCCGCCATTGACGCAATCCCAAAAAACCGAATTGGATCGCCGCCTAGCCGACCACTTGGACGACTCTAAAAATGTGCAATCTTGGCACGAAATCAAAGCTGCGATGTTGGCGAACATTGAGCAATGAGTCTGGTCATTGCATTTCATCGCGCCGCCAGCGCGGAATTTATCGCGGCAAGTGCGTGGTATGAAAATAAGTGTCAGGGACTTGCCCTTGCGTTTATGGCTGAAATAGACCGCTGTGACTTTCTCCTACTGACCTTGGCGTGCCCGCGATTTAAGCAGGCTGTCAATGCTCCAGTCACACATCATGATTGGCTAGATACGCTAAAATTTCCCGATACAAACTTTTGACGCGGTTTGCTTGCTCGACACCTAGAGAAGCGTAATTATCCAGCCCAGGTGCCGCATTGAGTTCAATGATATTCCAGACCTGATTCGATGCGTTTTGGGTAAGATCATCACAGAGAATATCCACGCCGCAAAGTTGAAGTCCGAGTGTTTTCGTTGCGTTGATCGCAATGTCAGAAAACGATGCGTGTATCATGTCCGACACGTCCGCTGACGTTCCCCCTGTAGAAAGGTTTGCATTATCAAGCAACACGACACGCTCACCCTCTGCGGGAATAGCGTTTCTTGTCTTACCAAGCTCCCGCAATTTAATATCTATCCGATGATCCGAAATGTCTATTTCGGAATTAGGGCGACCAAGATGCGCTAATTTAGCTTTGGCGTGTTGCAAGAGCTCCTCGATGGAATGTTTGCTATCTCCCATCACCGCCAATGGAATTCGTTCATAAGCGGAAATTATTTTGCTACCCAGCACCACAACGCGATAGTCACGTCCTTGACACGCTTGCTCAACCAACAATACGTCAGTTCTTTCAAAAATTTGCTGGGCAACTTTATAAATATCTACAGCGCAATAGGCTTTGGTAACGAAAGCCCCTTGGCTAAGATTATTGGGCTTGATAAAAACAGGGAAGCCAAGTTTTTCCGCAAATTCAATCGCTGCTTCAACGCCCCTTCGTCTTGCCGTTGGAAGGTTAGCATTAAGTTTTTCCGAAAAAAATGCTTTGTTTTTTGGCGCATTCAAGCCATGTTTCCGAAGAAAAAAGCTGGTGTACCCTTTGTCTTTTGCAATCTCCGTGGATCCTGCTGGATTGACATTGAAATTTGTATTCCTGAAAAGATGTCTTCGCCCATCTGGGAACACCAACTCCCCAGCAAACTGATACTCTGGCTCTAACTCAACGGATATCCCCATAGAGCTGCCAATTTCAGCAATAAGCATTGATGCGAATGGATAACGCATAGCACACCCTTTTCAATTAAAGTGACCAAATTAAGCCCATAAAGCAAATTTCCCGCAAGGCAATCCGCTTTGCACCACGGTACTTGAAACCGCCTTACTTTGTTCACCCCCGCGAATTGCCTACAAGTTCACGCAACACCGAACCCTCGCAAATTTTGAGTGCGATGACTCGCCACCATTCGACAAATCGCGGCTTGGTGTACTTACAACTTAAAGAGCGATTTATGGAAAGTTTAGGCGACCAGATGTGTGCGAGGCATCACAACAGATTGAACATTATGATAAAAGTGTAGATAACGTAGCAATGCAAGGTAAGTTTGAGGGCTTGACTGGGTTTAAGCCAAGCCCGAATTACAAATTACTGTCTCATTTTGATTGTAATTGTCGCCACGATGATGCCAATGACTGCGGCGATTCCAATAACAGTGATAATAGTACCCAAAATACTCATTCGAACCTCCAGCAGATAAGTTAATCAAAGGGTGAAAAATTCAGCCCAAAGTGAATTTATCATATTTTTTCGCCCAAAAAAATAGCCTTATTTTACTCAAGTATTTGACGTCAGAATTTTGAGAAACACTGATTTAGGTTGCGCAAGTCACTCGGCTTAATCACTCAAACCCGTTCCCCCTCAGCAGCTTAGACCACCATGATCCGCTCACCTGCCCACAGCTGCGACACCATTTCACGTTCTCGCACCAACTGCACTGTTTCGCCATCGACCATCACTTCAGCGGCACGGGGGCGAGTGTTGTAGTTGGAACTCATACTCATGCCATAAGCCCCTGCGGAATGCACCGCCAACAGGGATTGCGGGGCGATGGCAAGTTCACGCGCGTGACCGATAAAGTCACCTGTTTCGCAAATTGGCCCCACGATTTCGTAAATTTGCGTGGGGTGGGCTTCTTGCTCGACGGCGGTGATGTAGTGATAGGCATCGTAAAGCGCGGGGCGCATCAAATCATTCATCGCTGCATCGACTATGGCAAAGTGCTTTTCTTCACCAGGTTTGACATATTCCACGCGGGTCAATAACACGCCTGCATTGCCCACCAGTACGCGACCAGGCTCTAGAATGATTTTTTGGGTGCGACCTTGGAGCGCACCTAATATGGCAGCGATGTAATCAGCAATCGCGGGTGGGGTTTCATCGGAATAGCAAATACCCAAGCCGCCGCCCAAGTCCAGATGTTCCAGCGTAATCCCTTCAGCAGCCAATTCATCCACCAATACCAAAATTTTCTCAATCGCGGCAATGAAGGGGCTGATTTCGGTGAGTTGCGAGCCGATATGGCAATCCATGCCTGTGATATGCAGATTCGGCAAGCTAGCCGCTTGGCGATACAGTGCGACCGCTTCGGTATAAGCCACGCCAAATTTATTTTGCTTCAAGCCCGTGGAAATATAAGGATGGGTTTTGGCATCTACATCAGGATTGACGCGCAAGCTGATCGGCGCGATTTTGCCCATATCGGCGGCAACATCATTTAAACGCACTAATTCAGCGGCAGATTCGACGTTAAAGCACAAAATCCCAGCATCCAATGCCAAGCGCATTTCCGCTTCGGTTTTGCCCACGCCAGAAAAAACCACCTTGCCCGCATCGCCACCTGCGGCTAACACACGTTGCAATTCGCCGCCCGACACAATGTCGAAGCCCGCGCCTAGGCGTGCAAAGACATTCAAAATCGCCAAATTGCTATTGGATTTCACCGCAAAGCAAATAAGATGGTCTCGTCCTTGTAAAGCTTGGGTAAATTGCAAAAATCCGTCCGTCAGGGCAGCACGAGAATAAACATAGCAAGGCGTGTCAAATTGCGCGGCAATGTCGGACATCGGCACGGCTTCTGCGTGCAGTTGATTGTTTTTAGTAAGAAAAAAAGAATTCATCGGGATGAAGTTAATTGAATGCTGGATAAGTTAGATTGGGGTAGTGTCAATGGGCCTTTGTGACCGCAGCCCGACAAGCAGGCACATACTATAATGAAAATAAGCCCTAAACGCATCGTACGCCCCCGTTGTATAGTTTGATTTTACGTCATTATAAAGGAACATTGTCCTTTGAACGCGTGCACAAGCTTGAAACAAGTTCAGGCTAGGATAGGAAAGTCGGAATCTAACCGACTCAAAAGGTTAGGAAAAATAGCGATAATCGCGTATAATTTGCCGCTTTTCCGCGCCGTGACCTGTTCATGGCGGGTTATCTGGAATCAGGATTATGGCAACGCATAAAGACAAAAAAAAACAAGACAAACATCCCATCGCGCCTGTTGAAATTATTCATGTGGATACCCCACAGGATTTAGAAGCGCGTCGAACACGACTTAAAGCCCTGATTATTTTGGGTAAAGAGCGTGGCTATTTGACGTACGCCGAAATCAATGACCATCTGCCTGATATGCTCGAAGTCGAGCAAATCGAGGGCGTTGCCAGCATGATTAACGACATGGGCATCAAAGTGTGCGATGTCGCGCCCGATGCTGAAGCGATGATTATGACCGATGCCGCGCCTGCGGTGGCGGACGAAGATGCGGCTGAAGAAGCAGAAGCCGCGCTTTCCACAGTCGATTCTGATTTTGGTCGCACCACCGATCCCGTGCGGATGTATATGCGCGAAATGGGTACGGTCGATTTACTGACCCGCGAAAAAGAAATCGAAATCGCCAAGCGCATTGAAGATGGCTTGAAACACATGATTCAGGCGATTTCAGCTTGCCCTGCGACCATTGCCGAAATTTTGGCGTTAGCCGATAAGATTGAAAGCAATGAAATGCGTGTCGATGAGTTGGTCGATGGCTTTGTCGATGGCGAAGATCAATCCATGATCGGCGCAGAGGATGAAGATACAGATCACGATCATGACGACCATTCAGGCGATGTTGACTCTGAAGAGGAAGACGAAGAAGCCGCCGCAGCAGCAACAGCGGCCGCAGCAGCAGCCGATTTGGCGCAATTGCGGACGGATGCCTTAGCGCGCTTCAAAAACATCGCAGACTTGTTTGACAAAATGACCAAGTCTTACGAAAAACAAGGTGGTCGCAACAAACAGTACGACAAGTATCAACAGGGTATTTCTGAAGAATTGATGAGCTTCCGCTTTTCGGCCAAGCAAGTGGACGCATTGTGCGACACCATGCGTGGCTTGGTGGAAGATGTACGTCGTTCCGAACGTCATATTCAAGAGCTGTGCATCACCAAAGTTAAAATGCCGCGCCCGCACTTCATCAATGTTTTCCCTGGCAATGAAGTGAATTTGCAATGGGTGACCCAAGAGCTGCAAACCAAGAATCCTTACAACGAAGCCTTGTCACGTTTTGAATACGCGATTGTTGAACATCAGCAACATCTGATTGATCTACAAAAACGTGTGGGCTTGCCCGTCAAATCATTGAAAGAAATCAACAAGCAAATGACCAACGGGGAAGCCAAAGCACGTCGCGCCAAACGCGATATGATTGAAGCTAACTTACGCCTGGTGATTTCGATTGCGAAAAAATACACCAATCGTGGCTTGCAATTCCTTGATTTGATTCAAGAAGGCAACATCGGCTTGATGAAAGCCGTGGATAAGTTTGAATACCGTCGTGGTTACAAATTCTCCACTTACGCCACCTGGTGGATCCGCCAAGCGATTACTCGTTCCATTGCAGATCAGGCGCGCACCATTCGTATTCCTGTGCACATGATCGAAACGATCAACAAAATGAACCGCATTTCGCGTCAAATTTTGCAAGAAACAGGGATAGAACCCGATGCCGCAACCTTGGCGGAAAAAATGGAAATGACCGAAGACAAAATCCACAAGATTTTGAAAATCGCCAAAGAACCCATTTCCATGGAAACGCCCGTGGGTGACGATGATGATTCGCATTTAGGCGATTTCATTGAAGATTCCAACACCACCGTGCCGATTGATGCGGCGGTGTACGAAAGTCTGCGTGGCGCGACCAAAGATATTTTGGACAGCTTGACCCAACGCGAAGCTAAAGTGCTGCGGATGCGTTTCGGTATCGAAATGAATACCGACCACACGCTGGAAGAAGTCGGCAAACAGTTTGATGTGACCCGCGAACGTATTCGCCAAATTGAAGCCAAAGCGTTGCGTAAATTGCGTCACCCTTCCCGCTCCGAACGACTGAAAAGTTTCTTGGATAGCGAAAACTAAAAATCACAAGTCTGGGCGACAAATCCAAGTTACCGATTTGTCGCCCCAGCGGGTTTAGATTACAATCACGTCCCTTCGATGCTCAGCACACGCTGCCATCCCAGTTTCGGGTCGTTAGCTCAGTTGGTTAGAGCAGAGGACTCATAATCCTTTGGTCCACGGTTCAAGTCCGTGACGACCCACCAATTAGTAGTATCAGGTAGTCTCAAGAAGTATTGCAAACCCGCATGGCGTAAGCCTTTGCGGGTTTTTTGTTGTTTCAAGGCATATCATCGTGGGTCATAGCATCTCAATTTTTTGTTGGTAAATGTGTTGGTAAATTATAGCCTGCAATTTCTTCTACCAACAAGGTGCGAAAGTGCACTGTACCATGTTGTTTTTTCACTGAAGAACTCGCTAGAACCTGTGTCCAGTATTAACCGTTACGTCTGATTCTTGAATGCGCCTGTCAATAGAAAGCCCATTATTATCAGTTGCTAAAAGCGTACACTTCGCTTCAGGCAAATCGAGTGAGGTCGCAACATGGAACACAATAATCAGACTTATATGGCACATGTGCGTGTATCGCCAGATGGTCAGTGGATAGAACACGCTTTAGGCGATCATTTGCGCGAGGTGGCGAAATTGGCGGGGCAGTTTGCCGAGCCGTTTAACAGCGCGGACTGGGCGGCGTTGGCGGGGGTGTGGCATGACTTGGGAAAATATAGCGACGAATTTCAACGCTATATCAAAACGGTCAGTGGCTACGAGAAGCGATATGACCCAGAAGCACATATCAAAGACGAGGAAGCACCTGGACGGGTTGACCATTCCACGGCGGGCGCGCTGTATGCGATGCGGCAGTTGGGTACGCGAGGGCGAATTTTAGCGTATTTGATTGCGGGACATCACGCGGGACTGGCGGATTGGTCGATGGCAGACGCGGGGGCAACCGCGCTGGTTCACCGATTAAAGCCAGAACAAAACCATTTGCTAGAGCGCATTCCCGAACAGGTGATGCCCGCCGACATACTCGCCCAAAACCTGCCCAGCTCTCGACCTCGCGGCGGTGCGGACAGGCTGCATCTATGGTTGCGGATGTTGTTTTCCTGTTTGGTGGATGCGGACTTTTTGGATACCGAAGCCTTTATGGACGACCAAAAGGCGACATCCCGCACGGGCTACCAAAATTTGTCCGAGCTATTGCCCCTGTTCGATGCCTACATGGCAAAAAAATCTGCCGATGCGCCGAACACGCCCGTCAATGCTATTCGTGCCGATATTTTGCGCCAATGCCGTGAGAAAGCCGTTTTACCATCGGGGCTGTTTTCGCTCACCGTCCCCACAGGCGGCGGCAAAACCTTGTCGGGCATGGCGTTCGCCTTGCAACATGCGGTGCAATTCAACGAGAAAACGGATGATGCGACAAAACATAAAAAACGCATCATCTACGTCATCCCCTACACCAGCATCATTGAGCAGACGGCGGGGATTTTCCGCGATATTTTTGGCGACAATGTGGTGGAACATCACGCCAATCTTGATCCCGACCAGGAAGATGCACGTGCGCGCTTGGCAACGGAAAACTGGGACGCGCCCATCATCGTCACCACCAATGTGCAATTTTTTGAATCGCTGTTCGCCGCCCGCACCAGCCGTTGCCGAAAGTTGCACAACATCGTCAACAGCGTAGTGGTGTTGGACGAAGCACAACTGTTGCCGCCTGAATTTTTGCAGCCGATTGCCGATGTGATGAACCAGTTGGCAAGCCATTACGGTGTCACTTTTGTGCTTTCAACCGCCACGCAACCCGCTTTACGTTCGTTCCAAACCTTTGGCAATCCTAAATTTCGCGGCTTGGATCATGTTCAGGAAATCATGGATGACCCCGACGCGCTGTATCAAAATTTAAAACGAGTGGAAGTCAGTTTGCCCAATGATTTACAAACACCGCGAGACTGGGAAAGTATCGCAGCGGAATTGCTGCAACACCCCACCGTGCTGTGCATCGTCAGCCGACGAGACGATGCACGGGAACTGTATCGGCTGATGGTAAAAGCAGACCCCAACACCATTCACCTGTCCGCGTTGATGTGTGGGCAACATCGCTCCAGAATTATTCGCTATATCAAGTGGCGGTTGAAAAAGCATAAACTGTTGCGCGTGATTAGCACCCAACTGGTCGAAGCGGGCGTGGATGTAGATTTCCCTGTGGTGTATCGCACCTTGGCGGGGCTGGATTCCATCGCCCAAGCGGCGGGACGTTGCAACCGTGAAGGAAAGCTAACGGGCTTAGGGAAAGTGGTGGTATTCGTTCCGCCCAAACCCGCGCCAATGGGGATATTGCGCCAAGCGGCGGGCATTTCGGTCAGTTTGCTGCATGGTTATCAAGGCGAGGTGTTAAACCGCACCTTGGCGGGAAAATTCTTTGAACATCTCTATCAACAAGCACACTCCTTGGACAAACACGGCATTCACGATTTGCTCACACTAGATGCGCAGGACTGCCAAATTCAATTCCGCAGCGTCGCCGAAAAATTCAAACTCATCGACGACACCGCTTATCAAACTATACTGGTACGCTACGCGGACAGCCCCGCATTATTGAAAGAATTAGCGAGCATCGGCCCGAAACGCGACCTGATGCGCAAATTACAACGCTATGCGGTCAACGTGCCAAAATTCATCTTCGCGCAATTGGAAAAACAAGGCGATGTGGTGCAAATTTGGACGGGGATTTATGCGCAAGTGGGTGAAGGTCATGTAGGAAAGCTGCATTATGACGCTCGGTTGGGATTGGTAATTGATGGAGAAATACCTGCTGGTGATTTGGTTGTGTAAGGAATCCCTGCCAAAATGGCAGGAAATTCCGTCACAGCAATACTAATCAATAGGTTTCAATCCTCGCCACAAAATTGCAGCGTGGGGGCATTGTACCAAAATCTAAATTCTAATGAATAGGAAGTTTTATATTTGTCATGCTATGATTGTTCCCTCTTCGTAATTTAGGGGCATTAAAGATGCTGATGAATCCAAAAGTCGTATTTGTTCGAGAGCTTTTTAGGTTTCTTGAGCGTGCCTCATTTGCAAAATACACTGTTTTTTTGAGGCTATGTCACTATTAAATAGTGGTGGTCGCGAGAACCTTGTAGATACAGGTTTTTTGCAGTCGCCACAAAATCATAATACATTGATTATATTGCACAAGTTAAATAATGCAATTTACTTCAACAATTAATGATGACATAGCCTTTTTTGATGTTCGTATTGGGGATGTTTGCCGTTGCTATTCGTGAGCTTGTTCATTATTTGAGGTGAATTTTGAAAACCTTTTGTTTAGAAGTATCAGGCGATTTTGCTTGTTTTACCCGCCCTGAAATGAAAGTTGAGCGGGTGAGTTATGACCTCATCACGCCTTCCGCTGCGCGGGCGGTGTTTGAGTCGATCTTGTGGAAGCCCGCGTTGCGCTGGCGGGTCACCAAAATCGAAGTGCTCAAGCCGATTAAGTGGATTACCTTGCGGCGCAATGAAGTCGGCGCGGTGGTGTCGTCGCGCAATGTCCAATCTGCCATGAACAGCGGCAGCGGCGATTTGGGCTTGTATATCGAAGACGAACGCCAACAACGGGCAGGATTATTTTTACGCGATGTAGCTTATCGAATTCATGCAGGATTTGAGTTGGTCGATGGCAGTAAACACAAGCCTAACCATCCCCACCTCGTCAAACGCCCTATTCAAGATGCGGACGAACAACGCGCAGCCGATGCCGCCAACACCCCCGCTAAATTTCTCAATATGTTTGAACGTCGCGCCCGCAAAGGGCAATGCGTCAACCAACCCTATCTAGGATGCCGCGAATTTGCCTGTGATTTTCGCCTTGTCGAAGACCTTGCCGCCGAACCTGCACCGATTGCCGACACCCGTGATTTAGGCTGGATGCTGCACGACATGGACTACCGAAATCCAACCAGCCCGAACCCGCGTTTTTTCCGCGCCGAACTGAACAACGGCGTGTTGGATTTAGCCAATGTGGAGGTGCGGGGATGATACTTCAGGAACTTGCGCATTATTATCAGCGTATCGCTGAATCAGGCGATGGGGCAATTGCACCAGAGGGGTGGGTTCGCCGCCCCATAGATTACATTATCGTTCTTGCATCTGGCGGCGATTGTATTTCGATTCAGGATAATGGGCAGATGGAAGGTAAAAGACGCGTTGCTCGTGAGGAACTCGTCCCTGCTATTGGTAAACAGGCACTTAAACATACTAATAGCGGTAAAGACCCAAATCTACTTTGGGATAATGCAGCCTTTATTTTTGGGTTAGGAAATAAGGGGGCACTCAAAGCCAGCAGCTTCGATGCGGAAATACAAAAATGGTTTAACGACATCGAAGACCCTGCACTTACTGACCTCAAGATATTTCTTCGATCAATGCGTGAAAAAGGCGCGGCGAAGGCACTTATTGACCGTTTCCGCTTGACGGAAGAGTTTGAGATACGAGACCCAGTCCTTGCATTTCAATGGCAACCCGATGGGGCTATGCCAATCCATCATCGTCAAGCGATTAGAGCAGAATACACCCGTAAATGCGCACTTGAAAATGGTGGTGTAACAGGTAATTGCTTGATGACAGGGGTAATTAACGCTCCTATTGCCATGAATGAAACGGTTATTAAGGGGGTATGGGGTGCTCAAACAGCAGGCGCAAATATCGTTTCTTTTAATTATCGTTCTTTTGAGTCATATGGAAAAAATGAACGAGGGGGCGAAAATTCTCCGATTAGCAAGCAAGCCTCCTTTGCCTATACGACAGGATTAAATAAGTTACTCTCTTACAACAGCAAACAACGTTTAAAAGTTGGTGATGCCACGGTTGTTTTTTGGTCGGCAGAAGAAACGTTGTTTGAAAGTGCATTTGCCGACTTTTTGGACGATGTGCCAAAAAATGTGGATAACCCTGCAAGACATACTGACGCAGTTAAATCACTATTTAATGCGCCGCAACATGGTGCCTATCTTGAAGATAAAAGTGACATTAAATTTTTTGTCCTCGGTTTAGCGGCTCCCGCAAAAGCTCGATTGGCAGTGCGATTTTGGCAACCAAGCACTGTAGGTGAAATGGCAGGCTGCATTCGTAAATACTTCCTTGATATAGCTATTGTCCATGCTGATTATGAGGCTCAATATCCCACGCTTTACCGTTTATTACTTTCCATTGCGCCACAAGGTGAAGCAAAAAATATCCCGCCGAATCTCGCGGGTGAAACCATGCGCGCTATTTTGGCAGGATTGCCCTATCCACAAATGTTGTTGCAAGCGGTGATTCGGCGGATTAGGGCGGAACAGGCAAAAAAAGATGACCGAACAGGAAAACCAGTCTTAAATGTTAGCTATCCCCGCGCTGCACTCATTAAAGCGTATATCAATAGAATTACTGGCAAGGAGGAACTAAAAGTGTCTTTAGATGAAAACAATATCAACTGTGCCTATCGTTTAGGTAGGCTGTTTGCAACACTAGAACGAATTCAAATGCGTGCGAATCCTAGTATTAACACCACTATTCGGGAACGCTTTTATGGTGCAGCCTCTGGAACACCTGTTACCGTGTTTCCCACGTTGCTCAAACTCAAAAACCATCACATTGCCAAGTTAAGCAAGGGTGAAGCAGTGAATCAGGAAAAACTAATCACTGCAATTATGGATGGTGTCAATGAGTTTCCAGCACAACTCAACCTGCAAGATCAGGGACGTTTTGCCATCGGTTATTATCATCAGCGACAAGTTTTCTTTAAACCTAAAAATATCGGACAAGGGGAACAACCATGACAGATTCAAACCTGCAAAGACGAAGTCCCTTAAACGTGGGTACCGAGCCTACCGATGAAGAATTAGCACAAGTCATGCGCGAAGTGCGTGACTTGGTGCTAACCCGTAAACAAGAATCTGACGCATGGATACGGCAACAATTGACGGATGCAGTGGCGGCAGCGCGTGCCAGAGATGGTGTGATGAAGCCATCTAACACGCTTAATTTTAATTGAGGAGAATGAACATGGCACTGACGAGTCGGTATGATTTTGTATTACTGTTTGATGTAAAAGACGGCAATCCCAACGGCGACCCAGATGCGGGCAATTTGCCGCGTGTCGATGCTGAAACGGGGCATGGCTTGGTAACGGATGTTTGTATCAAACGTAAAATCCGAAACTTTGTTGGGCTGGCAAAAGAATGCCAATCCCCATTTGATATTTATGTAAAAGAAAAAGCAGTGCTTGGCAGGGCGCACACAGAAGCCTTTTCTGCGCTAAAAATTTCTCTAGGTGAAGAATCTCGTGTCGTGATTCCAGAGAATTTGCGTGATGAGCTTGAGGGCTTTGATTTGCCAGATGGGCTGGAGCTTGGGGAAAATGACGACGACTTGCCCGTTATCGTGGTTGCTGCGGATGCGGATGTCAAAACAATTAAAGCCGCCATTAAAGAAGCAAAACCTAGAAAGGAAATCAAAGATTTCCTTGAATCTTGTTTGAAAGGTGTTAAGGCTCGCAAACCTAAAGCGGACGAAATCAACGAAGGTAGAAAGTGGATGTGCCAGCGTTTCTTTGATATTCGGGCATTTGGTGCGGTCATGTCGCTTAAGTCCGCTCCTAATTGTGGTCAAGTACGCGGCCCGATTCAACTGACTTTTGCCCGCTCGGTTGATCCCGTGGTGGCATTGGAACACTCCATTACCCGCATGGCGGTTGCCACAGAAGCAGAAGCTGAAAAACAAAGCGGCGACAATCGCACCATGGGGCGCAAGTTCACCGTGCCTTACGGACTGTATGCCGCGCATGGTTTTGTGTCGTCCTTCCTCGCCAAACAAACAGGCTTTGACGAAACTGATTTGGCGTTGCTATGGCAAGCCTTGGCGCAAATGTTTGAACACGACCGCTCGGCAGCACGCGGTGAAATGTCCACGCGGGGTTTGTATGTGTTCAAACACGACAGCGAATTAGGCAACGCACCCGCGCATCAACTGTTTGACTTGGTGCAAGTGGCAAAGCGCAATCCTGACGAACCTGCCCGTGATTTTGCTGATTACAACGTGACGGTGAATGAAGCGAATTTGCCAGCGGGGGTTACTTTGTTGCGGCAAGTGGGTTGATAATAAAAAACGAGGAGATATTTGATGGGATATGCCGACCTCATCGCACAGGAAGCAAACTTGCTGCCTGTCGATAAACAAGCTGAAGTGCTTGATTTTATTGCCTTCTTAAAATCAAGACAGGTACGACGTGATATGGCAAAAACGATCACAACCCCTGCCGAAATTGCCGCTTTTTTCCGCAGTTTTGATGTCGATACCCGTGGCTACAAATTTGACCGTGAGGCGGCTTCTGCCCGTTAAAATCATGCCCACCCCCGACCTCATCATGCTTTCCGCTCTCCAGCATTGGAGTTATTGCCCGCGTCAGTGTGCGTTGATTCATCTGGAACAGGCGTTTGATGACAATGTACATACCATGCGTGGGAATGCGGCGCATGAGCGGGTGGATGAGGCGGGGTTTGAGACCTTTGAAGGGGTGCGGGCGGAACGGGCTTTGCCTGTTTGGTCGGATCGTTTGGGGTTGATTGGCAAGTGCGATGTGGTGGAGTTTCATCCCGATGGGCGCACCTATCCTGTTGAATATAAACACGGTCAAAAACGTGCCAAGACCCATGACGATATTCAACTGGTCGCCCAAGCCCTGTGTTTGGAAGAAATGACGGGCAAAATCATCACCCACGGGGCGATTTATCATCATGGTTCGCGGCGCAGGCGGGAGGTGGAAATCACGCCTGCGTTGCGGCGTTTGGTGGAAGACACGGTGGCGGCGATTCGGGCGATGTTGGCATCGGGCAACTTGCCACCACCCGCCGATGATGCGCGTTGCAAGGAATGTTCTTTGAATGACATTTGCCAACCGCACGCGTTGGGTGAACGGGGCAAGTTGCAACGCTTGCAGGCGGGGTTGTTTAGTGAGTTGGATTGATGGGGTTTATTGCCTCGTCAATCGCCACCTCATCGGACTCGATCATCGCCCACACTTCATCATTAGCAACTGAAAAATCAGCGGCAATTGCTGCGCTTTCAGCACACGCTTCGGGATCAGTGGTGAGGAATTGAGCGGCTTGCACGATGTTTGCGAACAATTGTTCATCTTCGGATAAATTGGACATGTTTTCTTTTCAACGATTTGATTTTTCGTAATTTTACGTTCTACGCATCCCAAATGAAAGACGATTTTCAACCCTATTGAGGCTTAGATTACGCCATGCGCACCATCGAAAACACCCTGTATGTAATGACCCCCAACGCCTATTTGCATCTGGAAAACGACACTTTGCGCGTGGATATTGAGCGGGTGAAGAAGTTGCAAGTGCCGTTGCATCATCTGGGTGCGGTGGTGTGTTTGGGCAATATCATGCTGTCGCCCGCCTTGATGCACCGTTGCGCGGACGAGGGGATTGCCTTGGTGTTGTTGACCGAACAAGGTCGATTTAAAGCCCGTTTGGAAGGCGCGGTGTCGGGCAATATTTTGTTGCGGCAGGCGCAGCATCGGCTGGCGTTGGACGAAAAATTTGCGGTAGATGTGGCAAAAAACATCATCGCGGGCAAGTTGCGTAATAGTCGGCAAATTTTGCTGCGTGGGGCGCGCGAGGCGACGGATGACACGGATCGCAGCACCTTGACGGCGGTTGCGGAAACCTTGCGCATCTCGTTGAATGGCTTGCCCTTTGCCGCCGATTTGGATACCGTGCGCGGGATTGAAGGCAATGCCGCGAAAAATTATTTTTCCGCCCTGCCGTTGTTGGTCAAACGCGATTATCGCGACGATTTTGGCATGGACGGACGCACCCGCCGCCCGCCGCGTGATCGGTTTAACGCCTTGCTGTCTTTTTTGTACGCCATGTTGATGAACGATTGCCGCTCCGCGTTGGAATCGGTCGGGCTTGATCCGCAACTGGGCTTTTTACACGCCGTGCGCCCTGGTCGCGCCGCCTTGGCATTGGATTTGATGGAAGAATTTCGCGCCATTTTCGCCGACCGTTTGGCACTCACGCTGATAAACCGAGGGCAAATCACCGCCAAAGACTTCACCCTGCGCGAAGGCGGCGCGGTGTTATTGGCAGACGATGCCCGCCGCACCGTGGTGGTCGCCTATCAAGAACGCAAACAAGAAGAAGTCCTGCACCCGCTGCTGGAAACCAAAACCCCGATAGGCTTGTTGCCGATATTGCAAGCCCGATATTTAGCTAGAACCCTGCGTGGCGACGTGGAGCATTACCCGCCGTTTTTATATCGGTGAGGGGCGACTGAGTGAAACGTGATGCGCTGCTACGCAGCTTGGTGAAACGTGTGGGTATGCGACGGTTTGTTTCACATTTCTCGTTTCTCATTTCACCAAAACGAAAGGGATTCGTACCTTTCCCCGTTAAAATTACGCAATTTTTAAACTCAGCACAACCATGCTAATCATCATCACCTACGACGTTTCGACCATCACCGCTGCGGGGCGCAAACGCTTACGCCGCGTGGCAAAAATTTGCGAAAGCACGGGACAGCGCGTGCAAAATTCGGTATTTGAATGCAAGGTTAACCAAATGCAGCTAGAAATTTTAGAACGCCGCTTGTTGGACGAAATCGACAACGAACAAGACAGCCTGCGTTTGTATCGTTTAACCGAACCAGTTGACCTGCACATCAAAGAATATGGTAAATTCCGCGCTGTCGATTTTGAAGGCGCATTGGTAATATGAAACGCGAACCCTCAGCAACGGCGAAAACACAGCAGTTTCGCGTTTTCGCTAACTCATTGATGAACTGGAATTTTTCCACTTCATCGTCAAATTGTGTGAACCCTTGGCAGCCGTTAGGTCAAGGGTTCGCGCATCCTCCGCTTTACAGCGTTAAGAATCATCACGTTGTAAGCGGACGGTAGCGTCCCCCCGAAACGGGGGACGAGGATTGAAACTAGGATATTTTGTTGCAAAGGCTGCATCATTCCCCGTAGCGTCCCCCCGAAACGGGGGACGAGGATTGAAACATTTTTTCATTCCGCTCAATCGGGGTTTACGCTGGGTAGCGTCCCCCCGAAACGGGGGACGAGGATTGAAACACTCCAGCGAAAGCTGGCGCAGTCACCCCAAACAGTAGCGTCCCCCCGAAACGGGGGACGAGGATTGAAACACGCGCAACGCAGATTAAAAGACCCGCGCAGTCAGTAGCGTCCCCCCGAAACGGGGGACGAGGATTGAAACCCGTCTGGTGTGGTCGTGGCGCAAATCGAAACCGCGAAGTAGCGTCCCCCCGAAACGGGGGACGAGGATTGAAACCGATTCTCGAACGCTCCGTGAACAACGGTAATATCGTAGCGTCCCCCCGAAACGGGGGACGAGGATTGAAACCCTCAGCACCCTGAATAACGGGACACCACTGAAACGTAGCGTCCCCCCGAAACGGGGGACGAGGATTGAAACAACCAACCTACGAAGACAGGCGCGCCCGTGCTCAAGTAGCGTCCCCCCGAAACGGGGGACGAGGATTGAAACATGTTGGATCCAATTCGTGAATGTTGAAACGATGGTAGCGTCCCCCCGAAACGGGGGACGAGGATTGAAACCAGACGGGTTCGAGAGCGAAGTGAGCACATTGCTGTAGCGTCCCCCCGAAACGGGGGACGAGGATTGAAACTTCAAATCTGCGAACGTACTCCCCCTGAGGCGAATGTAGCGTCCCCCCGAAACGGGGGACGAGGATTGAAACCAATACCACTGAAAATGTCGATCTCGTCGGAAAAAGTAGCGTCCCCCCGAAACGGGGGACGAGGATTGAAACATCCACGTCTTCGCTGTCCATACAAAACCCTCGCCAAGTAGCGTCCCCCCGAAACGGGGGACGAGGATTGAAACTAATTAGATCTACAGCGGATAGATTGAACGGCGCGTGTAGCGTCCCCCCGAAACGGGGGACGAGGATTGAAACAGATGGGCAGGCTGCCAAGGTTGGGCTTCGCAAGGTAGCGTCCCCCCGAAACGGGGGACGAGGATTGAAACGTCATAAGATAGCCATTGGATAGGCACTTTTATCGTAGCGTCCCCCCGAAACGGGGGACGAGGATTGAAACCTAAGTCGCAGCACATTACAGAGCTTTACAGAAGTAGCGTCCCCCCGAAACGGGGGACGAGGATTGAAACAAGCATATCGGTCTGGTGTTGTGAATACCGACCGGTAGCGTCCCCCCGAAACGGGGGACGAGGATTGAAACACCCTTGACGTGTGCGGGCAGGTGGGCTAGTGCTGTAGCGTCCCCCCGAAACGGGGGACGAGGATTGAAACATTTTTATAACTCCTTTATTGATTGGTTGTTTGGTGTAGCGTCCCCCCGAAACGGGGGACGAGGATTGAAACACACCTGGTACCGTTGTCAACTCTATCGCATTGCGTAGCGTCCCCCCGAAACGGGGGACGAGGATTGAAACTTGCATCGCGATTGAACCTGGGCATTGCACAGTTGTAGCGTCCCCCCGAAACGGGGGACGAGGATTGAAACCATTTTATAACTCCTTTATTGATTGGTTGTTTGGTGTAGCGTCCCCCCGAAACGGGGGACGAGGATTGAAACAATCTCAAGTGTGTCAATTGGTACGCCGTGTGAGCGTAGCGTCCCCCCGAAACGGGGGACGAGGATTGAAACAGCACAGCCGCAGCTACGCTCGTACTTGGACAGATGTAGCGTCCCCCCGAAACGGGGGACGAGGATTGAAACCATTTGAGCCTGACACTCAGCAAGTTGTGCAGCAGTAGCGTCCCCCCGAAACGGGGGACGAGGATTGAAACAATCTCAAGTGTGTCAATTGGTACGCCGTGTGAGCTGGTAGCGTCCCCCCGAAACGGGGGACGAGGATTGAAACACACAGTCTATCGAGCGTTGTTCCGCTTGTCAACGTAGCGTCCCCCCGAAACGGGGGACGAGGATTGAAACCCACACATACGCCATGACCAACTGGCACGCTATAAGTAGCGTCCCCCCGAAACGGGGGACGAGGATTGAAACCGAAATCAGTATCTCTTTCCCACGCCAGTTTAGCCGTAGCGTCCCCCCGAAACGGGGGACGAGGATTGAAACACGCCCTTTCAAGGGACGAACACCCGTCTTTATCGTAGCGTCCCCCCGAAACGGGGGACGAGGATTGAAACGCGTAAGTTGTACTCATTGGCATCGCGTCTGGCAGTAGCGTCCCCCCGAAACGGGGGACGAGGATTGAAACATCCAAAGTGCGTACAAACACCTCAAGTCGCTGGGGTAGCGTCCCCCCGAAACGGGGGACGAGGATTGAAACGATCTGATACTAGGACTAGGCAAAGACCTGCTGCCGTAGCGTCCCCCCGAAACGGGGGACGAGGATTGAAACAATATGCAGCCTACCGTCCCTCTCGGCCTTCTTCAGTAGCGTCCCCCCGAAACGGGGGACGAGGATTGAAACAAGACAAGAATAAGGAGATCAAAAATCTGACCGACGTAGCGTCCCCCCGAAACGGGGGACGAGGATTGAAACTTCTTGTTTAGCGTCGGAACGTAAACCAGCCTAAAGTAGCGTCCCCCCGAAACGGGGGACGAGGATTGAAACCCGCATTAGTGACAATGATGGCGGCAATCTTCGCGTAGCGTCCCCCCGAAACGGGGGACGAGGATTGAAACGTCATGTCTGGCGCGTTGTCGTCGCAAAGCGCGCGTAGCGTCCCCCCGAAACGGGGGACGAGGATTGAAACAATTCGCCCTTGACCATGATTTGTGTGTTTTTAAGTAGCGTCCCCCCGAAACGGGGGACGAGGATTGAAACCTTCCGTATTTGCCAACTTCAACACCAAAAGAGAGTAGCGTCCCCCCGAAACGGGGGACGAGGATTGAAACATCGGACGAAGCTGGCAAGTGGATGCCGAAGGTAGGTAGCGTCCCCCCGAAACGGGGGACGAGGATTGAAACATTGCAAGCGATTGAACAGCTTGCAACCGCATCACCGTAGCGTCCCCCCGAAACGGGGGACGAGGATTGAAACACGCTGTAATCACGGTCTACTGGACACACCTCCCAGTAGCGTCCCCCCGAAACGGGGGACGAGGATTGAAACACCGCAATCAAGCTGCCAGACGATCACCATGAAGGTAGCGTCCCCCCGAAACGGGGGACGAGGATTGAAACACACATAGTCTCGCCTATGGTTTTGTGTCCTGCCGTAGCGTCCCCCCGAAACGGGGGACGAGGATTGAAACAGGACTATGGCTTGAATGCAGTGCAAGAGTTCCAGTAGCGTCCCCCCGAAACGGGGGACGAGGATTGAAACCAATGGTAAGAGTTGCGCCATAAAAATCATATGGGTAGCGTCCCCCCGAAACGGGGGACGAGGATTGAAACTTTTTCATCGCCTAATCCTCCCAATGCCCTAACGGTAGCGTCCCCCCGAAACGGGGGACGAGGATTGAAACTCATCCATGTAAGAAATACGGTATTGGCAGCTAAAGTAGCGTCCCCCCGAAACGGGGGGCGAGGATTGAAACGCCACAGATAATGATGTCGGGCAGTGGATCGCCTTACGGATGCGTTGCAACGGGAGTAAACGGGGCTATTTCAATGTAATGAACTTAGATACCCCGCCATACCACAACACACCAGCAACAGTCGTTCGACTTGTGCCATTTCCGCAGCGGTGAGGGTGGTTAGTGGTCCGTCGCCGAAGCGATTGCGATCCAATGCGCGTAATTGTTCTGGCATGACATAGCAGGATTTGAGCAAGCGATCTCGTGGGGGAATTTCCACCCGCAACGCTGCCAGATGGTTGAATAATTTGCTGGTCAAGGGCAAACACAACACAGGACTCATGCCCGTCGCCAACAACGCGTCATCCAACAAAATCAACACAGGGCGAACTTTTCCCGCTTCCGCGCCTGTGTTGGGATTAAGCTTGGCGACCCAAATTTCACCGCGCCGCATTATTGCCACCACTTTTCTGTATCATTTTGTTCAAGCTGCGCTAAGGCTTCACTGTCTGCCCCAGAAAATTCGGCAGAAATAGCCGTGTTGTCGGCTTGCGCTTCGGGATCGGTTGCCAAAAATCGTGCAGCTTGTACTACCTCAGTAAGCAACTGTTCGCGCTCCCGCTCGCGTAGAAACTTTTCCAGTGCCATGCGCACCAATTCCGAGCGGCTGCTATCTTCCAATTTGGCAAATAAGTTCAGGCGCGCATCCAATTGTTCGGGTAGGCGTAGCGTTAATTTTCCCATGACAGTCACCATGTAAATTATTTTGACTTGCGTATTGTAATACAAAATTCATCGCGTTTAAGATGTGCCCGTATGCAAGGGTGACTCTCTTATAGGTTGGTAATGAGGCGTATTGTAGGTAGGTCGGGAACGGGTGATAATGCCGTGGGCAGTGGTTGGAACGGTGCAAGCGATGCGCTTTGTTTGAGTAGCTCGATGCGAATGTGAACTATGAATTTATAGCCTCAACGCTAAAAAAATATCACTTGTTGGTAAAAGTGTTGGTAAATCAAAAAACAGAATCGAACAAATCCTTTATTTATGGTGTTTGTAGCAATTGATTCAATTGCGTGACGACCACCAAATAGTAGTTTTAAGCAGCCCTAGAAAGCCCATGAAACCCGCGAGAATAAAGGCTTGCGGGGTTTTTGTTGTCCTGAGCAGTCCTAAATGATTCGTTGGCAGCTTGGGGCAACTGGGGACAAGATATGGGGCAACAGCACTACCACCTAGAGAGTTGCCCCCATGCCATTAACTGACGTTGCCATAAAAACGCAAAGCCCGCCGATAAAGCGATTCGCCTGTTTGACGGGGACGGTTTGTATTTAGAAGTTTCACTCGCTGGGGCAAGTGGTGGCGATTGATATATCGCTATGGCGGCAAAGAAAAACGCTTAACCCTTGGGGTATATGAAAGAAGCCCGCCAACGGCGTGCGGATGACCGAATGGACACAAGAAAGCACCACCCCGCTGCACAGCTTCGCCGTGTGTTCCGATGCTGACGTGGGCAAAAAGCGCAAAAAAGACGATGACATGGTGCAAACCTTTGCCCACGAATTGCGCTACCCCGCCACCACCAACGCCCAACATCTCGCCTTTGAAATGGCAAAACACCATGACACGCAGCACATGAGCGTGGTGTTTTCAACCTACCATTCCATCGCCGTCATTCACCACGCCCAACACCCCCAACGGCTTGCCGATTTTGATTTGATTATCTGCGACGAAGCACACCGCACCACGGGCGCGACGTTTGGCGAGGAAGACGAAAGCAACTTTGTCAAAGTCCATGATGCCGATTTTATCCGCGCCGCTATTCGCGACGGGCGACGGTTGTTTGACTACATCGCTGAGCGTCAACGAATCATCATCTACAAGTCGCCGCGTGGCCGCCATCCTACACCGTGTTTTCCGCTACAATCCACCTCTTTCCTCCCGCGAAGCCCGATCATGGCACTTTTTCGATGCAATAAATGCAACCATTTGCGTGAGGTTGAAGCGGTGCACGTGGGTAAGACCGCAAAGTGTCCCAGTTGCGCACATCCCGAAAACCATATCTACGACACCGTGGATTTTGTGACCCAGATGTTTCAGCATTATCAAGCCTTACAAAGCAATTTTTTGGAAATGCGCGCGCGGCTAACGGCGGCGCAACAACCTGCCCCCCGCGTGGTTTCGCCTATCGTAGATGTCCACAACAGCAGCGAACTGGCAGAGGAATCGCAATATGGCTCTGCCATGCGATGGTTTACCGACCGTAAAATTCAGGTGGAAGTCGATCAAGCGGCACTCAGTACAGAAGGATTTTTTGATGAAGTGGCGGTTGAATTAGGCGATCATTACGCCCTGCTCAGTGTGGTTTCCGAGCGCATCAAAAATGCCCAGATGCGAGGATACAATACCGTCAAAATTAAGCTGAGTGATTACAAGCCACACCAAGTTGAATATCTGAAACGTTTTTGTCGTCAGTTGCACGGTTATTCGTTTATCAGTCGCTACAACATCGACCGCAACAACCCCGACTTGTTGTTCATTACCCCACAGGAAGCCAAGCCCATCGTGCGATTTTTTGCGGGCGGCTGGTTGGAATGGTATGTGTATGTGAAAGTACTGGACGCGTTGTACAAGGCGGGGCGCAAGGTTTCGTGCTTGAAAAACTTTACGGTAACGTGGCAAAACGGCGAACGCAATGAATTCGATTTGTTCTATTTGTTAGATGACAAAGTGCCGCTGCTGATTGAATGTAAATCAGGTGACCACCGTACCTATTTGCAAAAATCTGCTGATTTGCGCAAACGGCTGAAATTGGGCAAAACTAACTTTTTACTGTTGGTCGCGGGATTAGAGCCAGAAAAAGTGGCGGGCATGTCCGCTACCTTCGATGTGAGCGTCGCTAACGAAATCAATGCGGTATCTACGGTGCTTAAGCTGATTGGGGCGGCTTGAGGTAACAGCGAAGTTATACTTCTTAACGCGCAAATCCCTCTCCCCCGCCCCCTCTCCCACAAGTGGGAGAGGGGAGTAAAACAAGCCGCCACTTGTTTGCGATTTTTGAATATCGAGGTCATCCATGAAACGTTCCTTCTTTTTGTTTTTATTGGCTTTTACACTGGTTGCCTGTGAGCAACATTATAAAATGGGTGAGGATGTGCCAGCCGTTGCGGGTGCGGACAATGTCTTTCAAGAATCTGCTTCATCCTCGCAACAAGCCCCCTCGCCTTCTGCGCGGCAGTTTTTAGCTTATGAGCATTGGCTCACGGTGGATGCCAGTGAAACAGAAGTGGCGGGGATTTATCGTCAGAGTCTGGCGACTTGCCAGTCCTTGCCTGATGCGGGTTGTGTGGTATTGGAATCGCGCTTAAGTACAGGGCGGCGTAGCAGTGCGGCAATTAAGATGCGAGTTCGACCTGAGTTCGTGAAGAAAATGACCGAATCATTGGGGAAGCTGGGCGAAATTACCCACCAATCTACGACAGTGGAGGATTTGGCTACGCCCATCGGGGATGCGGAAAAGAAACTCGCCATGCTGACCAGCTATCGCGCCCAATTGGAAGGGCTGCGCGGGAAAGCAAATAACGATATTGATGCCGCCATCAAGATCACCAAGGAATTGGCGCAAGTGCAGTCTGATCTTGAAGCTCTCACGGGCGAACATGCGCATTTGCTCAAACGGGTGCAGACTGAAGTGCTGAATTTGAGAATTGAATCCGAGCAAAATCTATCGTGGTGGGCTCCGATTAAGTCAGCGATCAGCGACTTTTCGGGCAATCTGGCGCAAGGCGTTTCGACCGCCATCACGGCGACTGCTTTTGTATTGCCTTGGTTGTTCGTCTTTGGGGTGCTCACATGGCTTGTGCGCAAGGTTTGGAGCAAGTTCAAGCGCAAGACAACTCCACCTCGTTGAGGACACGGCATCTGCCATGTGGGGCGAAATAGCTCTCATCAACAAAAAGGTCGGGGCAACCCGACCTTTTTGTATAGCATCACATAAATGTATTTACTTGATACAGACCGCTCTTACTTGGTGCATGTCGGTTATGCCTTGCAGCACTTTTTCCATGCCATCCTGTTTCAAGGTGTGCATCCCCTCCTCCAGACCGATGGCTAACAGTTCTGCCACGCGGGCATGACCTTGAATCGCACGCTTAACAGGATCACTCCCGATCAGCAATTCGTGTAAACCTACCCGCCCACGGTAGCCTGTGTTGGAGCATTTAGGACATCCCACGGGGGTACACAACGTAATTTGCTGTTTCTCATTGCCATAGAGTTTTACCCAATCGGTATAAATCGCACGCATCGCAGCATTAGGATCCTTTTGCCATGTTGTGGTATTGGTGAGTTCTGCGCTGTACTCGGTGAGCAACACCTTGATTTCTTCTGGGGTAGCGACATGTGGTTTTTTGCAATCTCCACACAAGCGTTTTGCAAGACGCTGTGCCAAAATGCCCAGCAACGCGTCCGCAAAGTTAAATGGATCCATCCCCATATCAAGCAAACGAATGATGGACTCTGGCGCGCTGTTGGTGTGCAAGGTGGCGAACACTAAGTGACCCGTCAGCGACGCTTCAATCCCAATGGACACGGTTTCTTTATCCCGCATTTCACCCACCATAATCACGTCAGGATCAGCCCGCAAAAACGCCCGCATGATGGTGGCAAAATCCAGACCCGCTTTTTTGTTAATCTGCACCTGACGCAGCCCCTTCTGGGTAATTTCCACAGGGTCTTCTGCCGTCCAGATTTTGGTGTCTGGCGTGTTGATGAATTTTAAAATCGAGTGCAGCGTAGTTGTTTTACCCGAACCCGTCGGTCCGCACACAAAGAATAGTCCGTAAGGTTTGCTGACTGTCGTTCGAATCAGTTCATTATTACGTGCGGAAAAGCCCATTTTTTCCAATGGTAGCGGTTCGCCCGAAGCCAAAATCCGCATAACCACATCTTCTACACCACCCTGAGAAGGAATAGTTGCGACCCGCAATTCGATGTCCAGCGGAGCATATTTTTTAAATTTAATTTTTCCATCTTGTGGCTTGCGTTTCTCGGAGATATCCAGTTCACACATAATTTTAATACGTGTAATCAGTGCATTACGATAACTAGAGGGTATCTCAATATAATTCAGCAGCGAACCATCTTTGCGCACGCGAATTTGTGTTTTCATTTTGCCTGGACCTGGCTCGATGTGAATATCTGAAGCCCCCATCTTGTAAGAATCAATGATAATTTTATTAACCAACTTGACCAGTTCGTTGTCTGAGGCTGCGCTAGCTTCATCCGTACTGATATTTCCACTTTCTTCATCATCAATATCCTGCTCACTTAAATCTGAAAGCATGTCATGTACGGAAGAGCTATCTTCTAGCGCAGAATTGTCGGAGGCTTCACTGCTTGAAGCACTACTGCCCCCATAAAACTGATCTAAAGTTTGTTTAAACTCTTTCTGTGTACAAACGCGGTACACCAAGCGATGACGAGAGAAGATGTTATTGACAACCCGTGAAGCTTGAATACGTTCAGGGTCTGTGGTGAGAATGATAAGACCCTCTTGGGTTTCATCAATCGGCACCCAATGGCTACTTTCAATGTATTCTCGTTTTAAATTCTTTAATAATTCCGTCGGCTTGGGGCGATCTTCCTTGAATGGTTCATAAGCGACACCGAAAAAATTGGACAATGCACCGCCCAATGCACTAATACTGACTTGAAAGTCTTGGATGAGTACAACTTCAAGATCTACATTTTTGCGACGTGCGGCACGGGTAGCTAAATCAAACTCGGCTGCAGTCAATACTGAGTTGCTGACAAGAAAATCATATTTGGTTTTAATGGTGTTGGTTTGCTGACGTTGACGTAGCGCAACCGCAATCCCTTCGGCCAATTCTTGCAGCCCTTCTTCAACCATGTTTGAAAAAGGAACACCTCCTTTATTGTTGATGACCTGAATGACACCAACTAAAGAATTATTGGAAGCATCCAAAATCGGGGCGACCAGCATTTGCTTGGTACGGTAGCCTGTTCTTTTGTCAACCTCTTGTAAAAAGCGCAAATGAGGGCTGATATTAGCCAGCTCTTTGGTGTCATACACGTCTTGGACATTGAGCATTTTCTTATGTACAGCGGCATAACCCGCCAGACTTTGCTCTGCAATCGGTAGCTTCAAATCTTTGAAGGATTTGAGTCCTGTTTTAATTTTAGAAACGAGAGAGGCATTATCTTCACCTACGACATAAATGGTCAGGCGGTCTGCATTAAACAAGGCACAAATATCCTTGCTCACTTCCAAAATAATTTCATCTACATTGTTCGCGGCATGAACCTTGTTGGTAACGTGATTGAGGTTCTTATTGAACTCCAACACAATCCCCATATCGCGGGATGAAGTGGCAGCGTTTTTGACCGTACTCATATTGGCTTCCTTGCAAAACGAGGCTGTTGGTTATCAGGAATACTCATTGAATCTAAAATTCAAATACTTGATTATTAAGCAGCATTTTGGCGTGAACACCATGCTCACTATGATTGATTTCATCCATAATCAATTCCATCTCACCAGGTTTTAAATGACAAATATAAACAGCGGCACTGCCCGTAAACTTACCAAGCTCTTCAGTTAACAAACTGGGGCACAAATGTTTGGACAAGATCGCCAAGTCCCTTTCACTATTGGAAAATGCCGTTTCGATAATCAAAAAGCGCAAATTGCTAATCTCATTAACCACTTTCCAGAATGCATCATTGGTTGTGGTATCCCCACTAAAGACCAAACTGTGCGCACCACTGTCTAAGTGGTAGCCTACAGCGGGCACGACATGATTGGCTGGTAGTGCTGTAATTTTTCGCCCGTTCAGTGAAATGGTTTCCCCCACTTCAATTTCTTGATAACGCATGAAGGGTTGTTGAACACTGGGAATTTCACTGAAATCTGGCCATATTTTCCAATTAAAAATATGGGTTTTCAAAATCTCTAGGATGTCTGCACGGGCGTACAAGGTCACTGGATGTTCCCGCATAAATCCCACGCTATCCAGTAGCAAGGGAATACAGGCAATATGATCCAAATGCGAATGTGTGATAAAAATGTGATCAATCTTGCTGAGTTCAGTCAGGCTGAGTTCATTCACACCTGTTCCTGCGTCAATTAACACATCTTGATCCAGCAGGAAAGAAGTGGTATGTAGATTGCCACCAATGCCGCCGCTACACCCCAATACTCTAAATTTCATTGTGTTTGATTGCCTTGTTTGTTGAGTCGGGTAGAGTACGACAATAGTGCCTTGCTCTATACGTTTGCCTGTATCCGCCGTTTTTTACTTTAAATAGAATTCCATCTTGATCCCCGCCAGTTCAATCACATCGTGATCTTGCAGCACATGGGGTTGATCCTTTATGGGCAAGCCATTGATCGAGGGGAATTTTTTACCCTCCACATGGGTAATATAAAACCCGTGTGGTCGACGAGTGAGCACTGCAACCTGTACACCAGGTTTACCTAAGGTGGTGAGACTTTTGGTGAGCTCTAGTTCCTTGCCTGTATTGGGTCCAGTGAGAATCTGAATGGTTGCAACAGGGTGAGCCGCCGTGTGTTGTGTCTGTGTCGACAAATGCGAGTTCGCCTCAGTGCTGTCTTTGTCAGCATGCGGCAAGGAGCTCGGTGCGCTACGTTCACGGGGAGCTTTTTTATCGGCATCCACAACATTATTTTTTGGCGTATGGCGCACCAGTACGGTCTTGTCAACATCAGCCAATGGTTTCTGTTGGTCATTCACGTAGAGTAGGGTGTGCCGTCCAACTTCAATGAGGTCATTGTGGATGAGGTAATGTTTTTTAACCTCGAAGCCATTCACAACCACGCCATTGGTGCTATCTAAATCTTCTAAAAAGGAATCATTGAGCAAGGTAATGACCACTGCGTGTTCGCCACTAACCGCGAGATTGTCAATCGCAATATCGTTCGTTGGTTTGCGTCCTATTGTCACCCGCTCTTTGTCTAGTGGATACTCGTCGAGTATCACACCATTCAAGCTTAGTATCAATTTTGCTGTCATCGCTCTTCCTTCACGCTCATTATGTCTTAAATCGATTTAACAAATTTGTTAGCCAGCCCCGTGGCTCGGCAAAATCGGCTATTACTTTAACCAGTATGACCGAGACATTGTCTTTTCCGCCTTGATCGTTAGCTGTTTGTATCAACTGTTCTGCGGCAAGGGGTAAATTACCTTGCATCGCATATAGCACAGATTGAATATCTTCATCTGCAACCATGTCATTCAATCCATCTGAACAGAGCAGATAAACATCACCCACACGTACCTCATGAACATGGATTTCTGGTGAAACTTCCTCATCTATTCCTACCGCACGTGTCACCAGATTCTTGTTTCTGGAGTGTCGAGCTTCTTCTGAACTAATCACGCCACAGTCAATTTGTTCCTGCAAAAAAGAATGATCTCGTGTGACGGGAATCAATATTTCACCACGCAAACGATACATGCGTGAATCACCCACATGCGCGACTGCAACACGGTTGTCATAAAACAGACCCGCCACGATGGTTGTGCCCATACCTGTAAATTGTGGCTGCTTCTCTGCCGCCTTAAAAATTGATCCATTGGCTTGGCAAATATACTTACGCAACAGCGACACCGCGCTTTCTTCACCCGTATCTGCATCAATATCCAGAGGGCTGCCTGATTGCAAATACTGAGAAATTTCGGATAACACGACTGAAACCGCAATGCCGCTAGCCACCTCCCCTGCATTGTACCCACCCATACCATCTGCTAATACGACCAAGCCGTTAGAAGCATTGTAATCGACGGTATCTTCGTTATGCGCTCTCACCATACCTGAATGCGTCTTGGCAATAACTTGTAAAGCATTCATCACTTTCATGGTTTATTCACCCAAGTGCTTGCTGCACATAACCGTAATGCTTCCGCCATCTGCGCACCATTGGCGTATCTTGTGTCCAATCGCTTTGTTAATGCTTTATTGATAATCGTCACCAAACAAGGGGGAATATCTGGACGTACAGTCAAAATATCCAAGTGGGGCTGATTGGCAATGGCATACATCAATTGTGCCATTGATTCCCCGTCAAATGGAAGCTTACCACAAGCCAGTTGGTACAAAGTAATCCCCAGTGAAAACAGATCGGATGTGCCTTGGATTTTTTTCCCTGCCAGTTGTTCTGGCGACATATAGGACGGCGTGCCGAACACCATCCCCGTTTTAGTTTGGCTGGAATTCGTAATCCGTGCAATACCGAAATCGGTCACTTTGACGCTCTCCGTGTTTGCATCATACATAATATTGGCGGGCTTAATGTCCCGATGCACGACATTTTGTTTGTGCGCATAATCCAATGCGTCAGCCACGCTGGCGACAATGCTGACAACCTTATTTAATGGCAATAAATGATCGGGATTCGTATATTGTTCCAGATTGTCACCATTCAAAAACTCCATCGCAATATAGGATAAATCTTGCGCTTCGCCGACATCATAAATAGAGACAATATTCGGGTGGCTCAACCGCCCTGCCGTTTCAGCTTCTCGGAAAAAGCGAGCTGACACTTCTTTCAGTTCGTCTGCCTCAAAATCTTGAGAAAAAGTCATCGTTTTGATTGCGACCACACGCCCAATCTTGGTGTCTCGACCGCGATACACAACCCCCATTGTGCCCTTGCCCAGCTCCTTTTCGATTTCGTAACGCCCTAACATGGGTTTAATCGCGCCATCCAGTTGCAAATTGCTGACATTGGTTCGGGGGGTGGTGGGACCTCCTAACACGAAGGTATCCCAAAGCGTCCGAGCTTGACTTAAACGCTGTGGTAAATCACGGAAATTTGCATCGTACCCAGCGATGTATTTAAAAACAGATTCTGCTTGATTCAGCTTTCGTTGCCGCTCAAAGTCCAGCCCTAGGTTATATAAAACTTCCATCAAACTATCATCCATCGGCACTTTGCGCAGTTTATCAAACGCGACATCTAATTGCCCTTGTCCTTGAAAAGCCAACCCTAACATGCGGTTGTTTTCAGCTGTTTCCCCTGCCGCAAGTCGACCACTTCTTTCAGCCTGCATCACATGCTTGACTCCCAATAACAAATGCCCAGCTACTAATAGTGCTGCAGGCAATACCAGCGGCAAGCAAATGGATTGAGTGGTCATCAAGAAAAAATACGACCCCAACAAACCGAACATTCCGCACATTGTGAGTGCAGTGGCAACGCGGAATTTGAGACGGGGCAAAATGAAAATCAAATAGCCTGCTACGCACAAGAACAATGCATAGCCTAGCCATTTTGACCACTTAGGCGTAACAAAATAATCTCCCTTTAGAATGCTAGACAACGAATTTGCCAGCATCAGCACAGGGGGGACATCAGTCAACGTAGCGGTTGCTTGGAGGGTATTAACACCTGCAATAGAGGTTCCAACTAGGATAATTTTGTCACGATATTTATCAGGGGATATTCTGCCCGTATAAACATCATAAAAGGAGTCTGTTTGAAATGCAGCTAAACCGTCATGATCTGGATAAGAATAGGGGCGCATTTGTAATTGTGCGTCCGTCGCAATTTTATGATTGCCTAATTGCACGCCCTCGCCCAGTTTAACTTGAATGTCTTTAATGTCTAAATTGAGGCTTTTTGCGGCCAACATTAATGACAAAGCAGGATAGTATTGATCGTAGTATCGGACGACTAAAGGCTCTGATCTAACTTTTCCATCGCTATCTGGACGAACATCCAAGTGCCCAAAACCCATCGCCGCCCCCCCTAGCATAGCTATGGGTGCTGAGACTTTTTGGGTAATAAAGGGCTGCTCGCCGTCCCGATTTTGTATGTTGGTTAGACTGTTACGGATAACATCATCAGGTAAAGCTTGATTCGGTTTGCCTTGCAACTCACCGCCCCACTCAAACGACATACCCAGTAGTACATTATTGGCTTGCACCATGCTGTCGCTGAGTTTATGGTCATGGTCGAGACTTTGCGTCGCGCCGTGCAATAAGCCGTTTAATCGTGTTAATTCGGCAATGTGGTCAGGATGTATCGCACTTCTAAACGTGGGTGTGCCGATAAATTCCGCAATTTTATAAAGGTAGCTTAAGCCCTCGTCCAATTGCGGCTCGAAAAAGAAAGGGGTATAGCTGATGAGCTTAGGATGTCCGCCGCTCAAGGTGTCTATCATTTTGGCGTGGATGGCGCGTGACCATGGCCAATGCCCCAAATTATTCACACTATTCTCATCAATGAGAATCACGGCAACTTGATCACTCGGTAACCGCGCGGATAGTTGCATGCCCCAATCGTAAAACTGTTGCTCCAAACTACGCATTAAGGGAGTGTTTGCGCCCAACAGTATCGCCAATACAACGAACATGCTGAGTAAGCCATCCTGTTTCCAGAAAGACTTTTTCGACAACAGGCTTAACGACCAATCTTTCAAAGTGCAACCCTAATGGTAAGTGTGATGAACTACTTGTTCAGTACCTCTGTAGCAACTATTTCACAACCAAGACAGGGCAGTTAGCGAGATGTAGCACTTTACTGACGACCGAGCCTAATAAAAATGCCTGCAAATCACTCTCACTGTGATGGCTCATCACAATTTGTGTTACGCCGTGCTGATTGGCGTATTGCACGATTGCTTCGGCGGGCGTACCGACGCTGATGTGGTATTCGTAGCCGAGATTGGCAGCATCTAACTTAGTGCGAGCTTCTGCTAATGCAGCCATGCCAAGTTCACGGTAATAATCATCAATGGTATCTGCATTGATGAATAATTTGACATTGCCCGTCGCAATTTTCCATTGCACATTCAGCAAGCAGATTTGTGGTGCTGAGCTGAAGTCTTGAGCATGATTTAACACGTAATCGACCACAGCATTCGCTTGTGCCGAGCCATCAATTGGAATCAGGAATTTCATAATTTATATTCTCTCAATGTTAGGTCGTTCATCTAGGATGACTCTTGCGACTCATTTTTTGGATTTCACGGTCTCATCTAGCAAATTGACCACTTCTTCATGGACTTGCTTGCGAGTCTCTAGCCATTTTCCGATTGCCAGTACCAATACCGCGCCACAAATAGGCACAGCGGTATGTAAATAATGCCGAGATTCAACCAGTGATGCGAATGCCGCTTCACTCACCAACATTTCTCCCGCGACATAACCAAGCAAGGCACCGCCACCATAAATAATGAAGGGGAAGCGATCAATCAACTTCAACACCAACTGGCTGCTCCATGCAATCAGGGGGATGCTAATCAGCAGGCCAAACACCAGCAAGGGCACATTGCCTTTCGCGGCAGCCGCTACGCCTAATACATTATCTAAGCTCATCACAAAGTCGGCGATGATGATGGTTTTGACCGCGCCAAACAGGCGTGAGTCTGCTTTGATATTGTCTTCGCTATGTTCATCTTCAGGCAGAATGAGCTTGATGCCTATCCATAATAGCAACAATGCTCCCACCAACTTGAGATAGGGCAATGCCAGCAATCCAACCGCAAAGAAAGTCAAAATAACGCGCAGCCCAATCGCTCCGCCGACCCCAAACAAAATGCCCTTTTTGCGTTGATGGTCGGGTAAGTTGCGACAAGCCAGCGCAATGACCACCGCATTGTCGCCGCTGAGCAACAGGTCGATCATAATAATTTTAAAGACATCAACCCAAAATGAACCTGATGACAGCATGACCAACATATCAGACATAAAATACCTTTTAAAAATTTATTACAAATATGGCAATAGCAAAGTTGCTATTCAGCCAAGTCATTCATCAACGGCACATTAACACTGCGCATTAAATATGCGGCGCAAGGTGTCGTTGCAAGTACTCGTGAAAGTGCAACATACCATCCTCAGTCGGAGATTGGTAGGGGCCGTGCTGTTCTATCCCTTGCTGATACAACGCCTTGCGACCTTGGTGCATTTTCAGGCAAATCACATCATCCTCAATGGCCGTTTCATCGTAAGCGCGCTGCTCTGCTTCCACATACTCACGTTCAAACAAGGCAATTTCTTCGGGGTAGTAAAATTCCACAATGTTGGTGCAAGCCTCTGTGCCACGGGGGATAATCGTACTCACGACCAGCGTGTTCGGATACCACTCCACCATAATGTTAGGGTAGTAGGTCAGCCAAATCGCGCCGTATTTCGGCAGTTTGCCACCGTGTAAACGCAGCACTTGTTCTTGCCACTTACCATACACCTCGCTGCCCACTTTACGCAATGCGTGGTTGATTCCTACCGTTTGCACGCTGTATTGCTCACCAAATTCCCATTTCAAGTCATCGCAATTCACGAAATTACCTAAACCAGGATGAAAAGGGACGACGTGATAGTCCTCAAGGTAAACCTCAATAAAGGTTTTCCAATTGAACGCATACTCATCGACTTGAATACGATCCAGCATATAGCCAGAAAAATCCAAGTCTTGCATCACGCCGACTTTCGCCAAATCCTTAGCGACATCCCGTTCACCGTTAAACAATAAGCCATTCCAATTTTGCAGAACAGATTTATTCAAGTGCAAACAAGGATTTTGTGGAAAATGCGGTGCGCCCAATAATTGTCCGTCTAGTTCGTAAGTCCAACGGTGTAGCGGACAAACGATGTGCTGAGCATTGCCGCGCCCTTCCAACATGGTCGCTTGTCTATGACGGCAAACATTGCTCAGCAGCTCTACGCCATTGGGGTTGCGCACCAACATCTGTGCTTCGCCAGTTAAGACATGGTAATCCCCTAAGTTAGGCACCATCAATTCATGCCCGACGTAATTCGGCCCTTGTGCAAAGAGCTTTTGTTGTTCAACAGCCAGAATGTGCGGTTCAAAATACCAGCTCATTGGTGGCGCAGACGGCAGAGCCGTTAAATGTTGTGTTTTTTCAATGTGGGACATACCCAGTTAAATCTCTGAATATAAGGGTGGAAAGGGAGGCGGATTTTCCCCGAAAACCCCCGTCAGGGCAACAGCATTCCTGATTATCTTTTGCGCAACGCATCAATTACCCAGAAAAAAACACGTTTAGCATCATTTACCCCGAAATAATCACAAATTAAGGTTGTGGTGCATATAGGCTTTTGCTAGAATCGCGCCCTCAAATTTTTGGTTAGATAGGTAGCTTGTCCATGACAACAGTACGCGTAAAAGAAAATGAACCGTTTGAAGTTGCAATGCGTCGTTTCAAACGTTCCGTCGAAAAAACTGGCTTATTAACAGATTTGCGCGCTCGCGAATTCTACGAAAAGCCCACTGCTGAACGTAAACGTAAAATGGCTGCTGCAGTTAAGCGTCATTACAAACGTATCATGGGGCAAACTCTGCCACCTAAGCTGTACTAATCTCACCCCGCCCTGTCCGCTCTGGATAGGGCAAAAGGTTGCAACTATGACGCTCAAGCAACAAATTACCGATGATATGAAGTCCGCTATGCGCGCCAAAGAAACGGCGCGCTTAGGTGCAATTCGTCTATTACTCGCTGCGATGAAACAACGCGAAGTGGATGAACGGATTGAATTAACGGATACCGACATCATCGCCATCATCGAAAAGATGAACAAACAACGCCGCGACTCCATCAATCAATACGAAGCCGCAGGTCGCCAAGAATTGGCGGATGTGGAAAAGTTTGAAATGACAGTGTTGCAAAATTACTTGCCGCAACCGTTAAGTGAAGCTGAAGTCATGGCTGAAATTGATGCCGCCATCGCTGCAACAGGCGCGGTCAGTGCGCAAGATATGGGTAAAGTCATGGCGATGGTCAAACCCAAGTTTGTCGGTCGTGCCGATATGGGTAAAGTTTCAGGATGGATTAAAGCGCGTTTGGTATAAAACTGCCAGATGCACAACAAGATGGGTTGAGCGCGAGCGATACCCATCTTTTTTTCGTCCTTAAATCAGGTTTCTATGTACAAAAGTCCAGTAAAAATGCAATGCAACAGAACCTCCATCATCCTCCGATCACGAGCATTGGTAAAAGGAATTGATTTGCCCATTGGCGTAATCAGGGTCACCGCATATAAATATTGTTAATAAACAAGGATAATGTCTGTATTTAATCTGGCGAAAATGACTTTAAATTTACAGATGGCATTTGAATCGATAAAAGACCCGCGCGTGGAGCGGCATAAGAGACACAAGTTATTGGACATTATCATCTTGAGCATCTGCGCGGTAATCAGTGGTGCGGAAGGTTGGGAGGCCATCGCCCAATTTGGCAAAGAGAAGCAGGATTGGTTGCGCCAGTGGATTGGGTTGGAGAATGGCATCCCATCACATGATTGCATTGTACGGGTCATCTCGCGACTAGAGCCAGAAGCGATGCAATCTTGTTTCATGGCTTGGGCGCAAAGTATTAAAGCAATAAGCGACGGAGAAGTGGTGGCAATTGATGGTAAAACGGCACGCCACTCCTATAACCGCACGGATAAACTGGGGGCAATCCATATGGTCAGTGCGTGGGCAAGTCAAGCAGGCGTATCGCTGGGGCAAGTCAAGACCGATGCAAAGTCAAATGAAATCAGCGCAATACCTGAGTTATTGGCAATGCTGGAACTCAAAGGCTGCATTGTCACGCTAGACGCGATGGGTTGCCAAACTGCGATTGCAGCAACGATCACGGACAAAAAAGCCGATTATGTTTTAGCGGTCAAAGGCAATCAGCCCTCGTTGCATGCCGCCATTATTGATTACTTTGACACCGCACTAACCACCAAACTGCCGCCAGTTTGTGAACTGCAACACTGCCAAGAAAGCGATAAAGGACATGGACGGGTTGAAGAACGGCGGGCTTATTTATCCACCTGCTTGGCAACTTTACCGAATGTGGACAACTGGGCGAGCTTGAAAAGCATTGCCATGATCGAGAGCGAACGCTGGATAAATGGTGAAAGCACGTGGGAACGACGCTACTACATCAGCACTTTAACCAGTGTAGCCGCTGTTGCCCAAGCGGTTCGAGCGCATTGGGGCATCGAAAATGCACTGCACTGGGTGCTGGATGTCACCTTCAGAGAAGACGATTCGCGCATCCGAACAGGCTATGCCCCTGAAAACTTTAACCTAATGCGACAAGTTGCCCTGAACCTATTCAAAAAGGAACCTTCAAACTTGAGCATCAAACGTAAACGTTTTAAAGCCGCACTGAGTGATTCATACCGTGAAAAAGTCGTTTTTGCAACTTAATTTATATGCGGTGACCCTGTTGGCGTAATGCAGTGCGTGCTTTATCGGATTGCGTTAAACTGATAATGGGTATTTTTGCCTATACAATTTGAGGAGAAAATGATGAAGCAATGTGGTGCGGAGTTCTTCGGGACGTTTTGGCTAGTGTTGGGCGGGTGTGGCAGCGCAGTTTTGGCGGCGGCGTTCCCTGGTGTTGGGATTGGACTGCTCGGCGTTTCGCTAGCGTTTGGTTTGACAGTTTTGACCATGGCGTATGCAATTGGGCATATTTCGGGATGCCATTTAAATCCCGCTGTTTCAATCGGGTTGTGGGCAGGTGGGCGTTTCCCCGCAAATAAATTATTACCTTACATCGCGGCGCAGGTGATGGGTGCGATTGCTGCGGGCGGCGTGTTGTACTTGATCGCTACAGGCAAAGCGGGCTTTGACGTGTCGGCGGGTTTCGCGTCGAACGGTTACGGCGAACATTCCCCAGGTGGCTACTCATTGTTAGCTGCACTGGTGACCGAAATTGTAATGACCATGATGTTCTTGGTTATCATCATGGGTGCGACCGACAAACGTGCGCCACAAGGATTCGCGCCTTTGCCAATTGGCTTAGGCTTGACCTTGATTCATTTGGTCAGCATCCCTGTCACCAACACATCAGTAAATCCAGCGCGTAGTACAGGCGTGGCATTGTTTGTGGGGGACTGGGCAGTTTCACAATTGTGGTTGTTCTGGGTTGCGCCGATTGTGGGCGCAATTTTGGGCGCGCTAATTTACCGTTTTATCGGTGAAAATTCTGCAGAGAGCTAATTTCGGTCATGAATTCAAGCGGCGCAGAAAGCAAGGACTTGTTTTCTGCGCCGCTTTTGCGAGAGTCCGTCAGCAGAGCGAAGATCGGCGCGGATGGATGCAATCATTTACATCGCAAGGATTTATGGACGCACGGATTAAGTCCGTTCGTCCTGAGTTTATCGAAGGATAAATGGATTTAATCAATTGATTTTATTACATCGTCCTCTCATGGCTCGACAGGCTCACCACGAACGAAAGATTTAATCAGCGTCTCCTTAGCTTTTCCAGAACAGGGTCAGCTCTCAACTCAATGCGCTACGCTCGTGTAAACCATCAACGCATCCACTGGTACGAATAAATTCCTACCCACCAAGCCCGTGTTAAAATCCGCCACGTTTTGACTCAGGGTACTTATCTCGCAAGACAAATACCTCAATTCTTTACACTGACTTCAATTTGGAAAATTGTTTGGTGAAGAGATGCATATAGAAGTGCTGATAAGCTTTCTCAACGCTGCGCCACCAAAAAAGCATCCATTTCAAGACGATCGTACACCCGTCTAGAACGGTTCGTTTTCACCATACTGGACCGTAAAGCGACTTTAGATTTGAGCTGCGTCAGCTTATCGGGCGAATGATTTGTAGTGAAATGACTAAGGGGGGCTGATTAAATCCGTTCGCCCTGAGCTTGTCGAAGGGTGTAAGAATTTAATCTATTGATTTCATTAAATTGTCCATTCGTGGTTCGACAAGCTCACCACGAACGGAAGATTTAATCAGCGTTTCACAAGCTTTTCAAGTCGCGTATGGCACTATCGCGTTTCTCAGATTTTGGTGCTGTGCTTGGGAAAACCCGAACAAGACTCTCAACCATTGAGAGCTGAGCTAGCGCATTGATTATATTGAACCCAGGGATATTATCCATTTGATTCCAAAAAGTTTTATCCAAGACCTGCTCAATCGCGTTGATATTGTCGATGTGATTGAACGCTATGTTCCTCTGAAAAAGGCGGGGGCGAATTTTGTCGCCTGCTGTCCATTCCATAACGAGAAATCCCCGTCCTTTACCGTCAGTCAAACTCGCCAGTTTTATCACTGCTTTGGCTGTGGCGCGCATGGCACGGCGATTGGTTTTGTCATGGAACATGCGGGCATGGGCTATGTGGATGCGATTGAAACACTGGCAAGCAATGCAGGCATTACCGTGCCGCACGAACGCAGCACAACTGAGGTGCAAAGAGTCTCCCCTGACTTATACGAGGTGATGAAAACGGCGACGCGCTATTATCGCCAGCAACTCAAAGCCTCGCCACGCGCCATTGATTACTTAAAACAGCGCGAATTAACGGGTGAAATTGCCGCAAGATTTGGGCTGGGCTACGCCCCCGATGACTGGCAAAGCCTTGCCGCCGCCTTTCCCAACTATCAAGACAACACCCTGACCGAAGTCGGTTTAGTGATTAGCAATGAGGAAGGTAAACGTTACGACCGCTTCCGTGACCGTATCATGTTTCCCATCGTCAATGTGCGCGGACAGGTCATCGGCTTTGGCGGACGGGTGCTGGACAAAGGCGAACCCAAGTATTTGAATTCACCTGAAACCCCGTTATTTGAGAAAGGGCGGGAGTTATATGGACTTTTTCAAGCCCAAAAAGCCATTCGTGATCGTCAGCAAGTTTTGGTGGTGGAAGGCTATATGGATGTGGTGGCACTGGCGCAACATGGCGTGGATTATGCCGTTGCTACGCTAGGTACAGCGACCACACCCCACCATATTCAGAAATTGCTCCGTTTCACCCCCCATATTATTTTTTGTTTTGATGGCGACAGAGCAGGGCAAAAAGCCGCGTGGCGCGCACTAGAAAATGCCTTGCCGCATCTTCAAGATGGCAAATCGCTCAGCTTTTTGTTTCTGCCAGAGGAGCATGACCCCGACAGCTACATCCGCGCTTATGGACAAGAGGGATTTGAAAACAAACTGGACGATGCGCTACCGCTTTCGACCTATCTGCTACGCCAAATTAGCTTTGAGTTGAATTTACGCACCTCGGAAGGGCGCAACCAATTGTTGCAACGCGCCAAACCGTTGTTGGCGGCGATTACCGCCCCCACCACCGCCCTGCTGCTACGAAAAGAAGTCGCCGCACTGGCGGGAATTAGCCAAGGCGAATTGGAAGCACTGTATGAAATCACTCCCGTCGCGCGCCCTACCCGCCCCGCTTTTCAAAAAGCCAGTCGCACCACGCCCTCTGCCCATCGCTTGCTGCTGCAATGCTTGATCGCGCAACCCGCCCTCGGCGCGCAACTTCCTGCTGATTGGCACGAAGATGGAGCGGAAGCAGAAGCCGTCGCTGCCGTGTTAGCCGTGCTGCGTGAAGCCAATTTTAAGCTCAGCAATGCCGTGCTAATCCAAACGTTTCAAGGCACGCGCCACGAAAAACCACTGACCCTCGCCCAAGCCGATTTACTGAATTGGGGCGAAGGCTTTGACATCCAAGCCGAATTCACAGGATTACTCAACCAACTCGCCACCCATCAACGCCGTCACCGTTTTGAGCAACTGCAAGAAAGAGTTGCCCAAGTCGGCATGGCAAATTTAAGCGATGCAGAACGCCGCGCATATTTAAAGTTGCTGCAACGGGGATAGAGATGGGATAAGTGCCTGAAGGTAAATTGTCGTGGGTTAGGCGTTAGGCTGTTAGGGAGACACTGATTTATTCGTCATTCCGACGAAGGTCGGAATCCAGTCCATTGATACAAAAGTGTTATTCCTTCAGCAAAAACTACAAAACCGAATAAATCAGCACATCCTTAGTTGTTAGCTGTTAGTTAGGACTACAGCATATCTAGCTAATAGGATGGCTATTAGTTATTTTGCACATTGGTGTTAATGATCGTAATTTGGGGGGCGTTGCTCTTTCCATTGCCAGTCTTTACTCTCGATGGCTTGACTTCAATCAGCACCTCGCCTAAATCCACGACATTATTTATGGCTGGTGGTGCTGTAAAAAATGCTGAATGTGGTGACGAAACGCCTTTTATCTCAACTTCAATTTCGATTATTTTGTTGGCGGGTATATTGACCCCTTCTAATCTAAATCTATTACCACTCAATGTTGTTGGATTGACAGAGGTCTTCCCTTTGATATACACCTTGGTGATTTCTTCAGTCGTTGCATTACGATTATTGAGCTTTATGCTACCAACTACCGTAACTGAAGCGATAGGTTCAACTTTTTGAATTTCGGGCGAAGCTCCGCCCCCTTGTACCGCCGTTGAGGCTGTAGAAAAACCCAAATTTCCCCAGAAAATCGCCCCGCGATCTGCCATAATTTCACTACGCGATAAAACAAAGGTGGAGGCGGCATGGCACGGTTCAAACCGATACACAAAGGCTTAA
>JAQTYN010000031.1 GCA_028688275.1 Gallionella sp.
AAGCCTTTGTGTATCGGTTTGAACCGTGCCATGCCGCCTCCACCTTTGTTTTATCGCGTAGTGAAATTATGGCAGATCGCGGGGCGATTTTCTGGGGAAATTTGGGTTTTTCTACAGCCTCAACGTTCTCGCCACCACCCACGCCTCAATTCGTGTCGCGCCGCGAGCTTTCACAGCAGCGGCGAGCGCATTAAGACTTGCGCCTGTGGTCAAGACATCATCGACCAGTGCGATTCGCCTCCCCGTCAAATCTTGATCGCATTGGAATGCCCCTCGCATGTTTTTGGCACGTTGATCTCTGGGTAAGCTAGTTTGCGGCTCAGTGGCGCGAATACGTTGACAGGCAGTCGGCAGTAGTTTGAGCTGATGGGTGTAGGCAATGCTTTGCGCCAGCAGCAACGATTGATTAAAGCCGCGTTCACGTAATCGACTGGGGTGCAGCGGCATGGCAATCACATAATCAGGGCGTTCGGTCAGGTCTATTTTGCGCGCTAATTGCAGGGCGAAAGCGTGTGCCAACGGGAGCTGTTCAGCATATTTCAGCTGTTGAATCAACTTATTCAGTGGATAATGATAAGCAAAAACGGCAGTGGTATGGGTAAAAATTGGCGGTGTTTTCAAGCATTTTCCGCACACTTCCCCTTGCGCGGACGGCAATGCGCACACAGGGCAATGTCCTGCGCCCAAATACGGCAAATCCGCTTCGCACGCCGCGCACCACAGTCCATGATGGCTCATGTCCCCGCACAACACACAGGGTTGAGCGGGGAGAATTCGCTGAAGTTTTAAGCAGATGTTTAACCATCTATCGCGTAAAATTGACACGTAAGCCGCCTTTCCAAGGAGCGTGCATCACTTATTGCTGCCATTTTTTAAACCGCCATTCTACCGAACACCATCCCACTATGAACACGCAAGCTATTACTTTTTTTCAACCTATTCAACCCACTCGCCACACCGAGTCACTTTGGTCTGTCGAAGCCGTCACCGCCTTATTCCAACTGCCTTTTGCGGATTTGATGTATCGCGCACAACAAGTGCATCGGGAAAATTTTGACCCCAACGCCGTGCAGCTTTCCACCTTGTTGTCGATCAAAACAGGCGGCTGCTCGGAGGATTGCGGCTATTGCCCACAATCAGCGTTTCATAATGCAGGCGTGGAAAACCAAAAAATGCTGGATGTCTCCGCTGTAGTTGAGGCCGCCAAAGCCGCACAACACGCGGGGGCTGATCGTTTTTGCATGGGCGCGGCTTGGCGTGAACCCAGCGCGGCAGACATGGAAAGCGTGGTGGAAATGGTCAAAGCCGTGCGCGGGCTGGGCATGGAAACCTGCGCCACACTGGGGATGTTAAACGACCAACAAACCGAACAACTGCGCGCGGCTGGTTTGGATTATTACAATCACAACCTTGATACTTCGCCCGAATTCTATGGTGACATCATCAGCACCCGCGATTACCAAGATCGGCTGGATACACTGGAGCGCGTGCGTAAAGCAGGGATGCACGTATGCAGCGGCGGCATTGTCGGCATGGGTGAAAATCTCACCCAACGCGCAGGATTAGTGGCACAACTCGCCAATATGAATCCTTACCCCGAAAGCGTGCCGATTAACAACTTGGTCAAAGTCGAAGGCACGCCGTTAGCGGAAACCGAAAGCCTAGATCCGTTTGATTTCGTGCGCACCATCGCCGTCGCCCGCATCACCATGCCCACCGCCCGTGTGCGCCTGTCTGCAGGACGGCAACAAATGTCCGACGCGATTCAAGCATTGTGCTTCCTTGCAGGTGCAAACTCAATTTTCTACGGCGACCAACTGTTGACCACGGGCAACCCCATGGTCGAACAAGATCGTGCTTTGTTGGATAAATTGGGGATGTATGCTTTGGCGGATAAGCACGTATAGCCTGCTGGCACACCAAAAGACAAGGGCACGTTTCCGTGCCCTTGTCTTTAACTACCTACTGAAACCAAGGTTTACAGGTTATATGCCGTTCGACGTGGGTCGTTATATCCAAGCCTTTGTATCTATGGAATAGACCTGAATATTTTTACCATCTTCGGTGAAGCTGCGATTAACCGCTCGCATGATGGATATTGGTGCAAATTTCTGAAGCAGGATGGATTGAGCGTCAGGGGAGGCGACCACCAACCAGCCGTCACCCGTCACTTCATCATGACGTGGGGGGCGTCGATCGACAGGACCATCTTGCCACCAGATGCTTTCCACCATCGTTCGTCCTGCCGCATTAACCCAACGAAACAATCCTTCTTCAGAAAGCGACCAGCCAAGTTTCACCGCAAAGGCAGGGTTAAACGCCAACCATTCTGTGTTTCCAATAGCGACTTGATATGCTTTTCCATAAACGACCAGTGCTGGAAGTTCCCCTGCTCCATAAAGGTTAGGGTACTCACTGGCGTTCCATATTGACTGATGCGGAAAAAAATTGAAAGCACCCCTCAACTCATCTGGTCGAGGATAATCAGGATGGCAAGCCATGGAAAAGCGTTGCTCAGTGGGAACTGACCAACTCCATTCTTTGAATTGAGTGAGTTCCCCAATCACCAAATATCCCGCATCCAAATTGATTGCAAATTGATCGAAGGCAATATCCCGCTTTGCTATCCATTCATTTTCTTTGCTAGAAAAGCCAAGCATATCAAAGGGGGTAGTTGCATTTGGGCGTACTACAGGCTCTTTTCCTGCAAGCCGCCAGTCATAACGACAAAGCTGACTGTAGGCGAACATTTGCGCATTCATATCTATTCGTTCAGCGTCGGCAAGTTCTGAAACCACATGAGAAATGGCACGCAATGCAACTTGCGGTCTGAGTCGGTTGCATGGCAATTTTAATTCGATGAAATCCAAGAGCTTCTTAGATTGGTCCGCTGCTGATTTACACCACTGTGTTTCAGGAACTAGCTGACGCATCAGCATTGCCGCCCTTTGTAGTAGATTTTCTAGTGGAATGTCAGATGCGCGACTTAGCATTTTCAGTACACCATCGAATGGTCGCGTCATTTCCAATGCGTCATCGATGTCTGGATATGACTCATCAGCGCGTATGGCATTAAAAGGCATGGCTCGCTCGGTGCTTACTAATGGTGGCAAATGCAGGTTGTAAGTCAAGGGTAAAGGCTGTGCGGCATTCTGGAATATCTCAAAATCAAGTCCCATTTCTTCAGCAAGTTTCGTTGCCATCACCCGCACTACATAATCGGGTGAGAATAGAAGTGAACGTATTTGCGCAGTATAGTTTTGAGCGAGCAATGCTCCTCGTTGCCAAGTGGTATCTAAAACTGCCAGTCCTTGGATTACCTTCAGCGAATCACTGGACAATTGTGCCGAAATAACAGCCTCAATGGCAGAGGGTGCAATGTTCCGCATGACGAATTCGCACAGCGTGCAATGCACTTGATCGCGCACTTCGTCAATTGGTAGATTCCCCGCCCATACCACCGCTTGTAGCAAAACATCTTCGGCTGTCAGCTCAGATTCATGCGGGGATGGGGATCGCTCCTCAGCGAGGGAGAAATCTGAGAGCTGATAGATATGCTCCCGAATCTCAGGCCACAACTGTTCCCATGGCACTTCCTCGAAAAGAATTTCGGCTAATTCTTCGAGGTTATGGATCAGATTTTGCGGATAGTGAAACTCGGAGATGTAATCATCAACCAGCATTTCAAGTGCAGATGGTCGCCACTTATTGGGAGCGATGGCGATAAGTGCCTTGAGAGCGTGCTGACGGCTGCCGCCATCCCAACTTCTGTCCCAACCTGATGCCGTTGTTTTACCCAGAACAGCTTCAAGCATGAGCAATGCTTCAGGGGTATAACCAAGATCATGGAGTCTGGATGCGCACATATTGCGCACCATGTCATCAAGCCCATGAGGCTCCAACAATACAAGCAAGCGGTGTATCTGTTGGACAGAAAATCGTACAACCAATGATTTTATGACTCTTCGCCACGGGAAATATTGGGTTTCAGCAATAGAATCAATCAAGGCAGTTAGCTGTTCAAAAGAACTGACTAAAACCGACACATCTTCCTCGGACAAGATTTTGCCATTTTTTAATACCAATTTGATAGTTGAGCTAGATTGCACACTGGGATTTTCAGCCAGTAACCGCTCGAAAATGCGACTATCTTGCCCTGCTTCGCGTAGCCCCGCGATGACTGTTCGCCATATACTAGGTCGCTCTTCTGGATAGCTTTTAATTTGAATCGCCTGTGTAAATTCGCTCATAAGGCGCACCGTAATCTCAGGCTTGGCACATTGCGCTGTGCGGGTAGTCAGTTGTTTTACCAGAGGTTCATAGAGGTTGGCATCAAATGGAATCAACAAGTGGCGAGCAACTACAAAAATGGCCTCCAAAGGGGGATGTTCGCGGCGTAGCGCGCCCAACAGAAGCCCACTCACCGCGCTACTAAAATGTATTCCACCGTGTTCCAGCAACCAAACAAAAAGGGTATTTGCATAACTGGGATTAACGAGCATAGCCAAAGCCAATAACTCAGTTGCGGCATCCTGTGTTCCTCGACCACGTCCTGCTTGTTCTAAAACGACGAGTGCAGTGGCGAAATTCCCAATATCTTCACTGACTAAATTGGATTGTGTTGCCGCCGTTTTGGCGAGTAAATCAACCCATTGCTGTAATTGGCGATCTTTACGATAGTGGATACCAAAAGAATCTTTGAGTAGTCGAGGGATGAGAGTGCGGCCTCGCTCGGCTTCACCGACTTCGCTCCACGCGAGCGCAAGCTGACCATATTCGTTTGTCCTCTCGTGTACCTCGTGCCACACACCTATTTTTTGTTCTAGCACTTCCAATCGGCGAATGAGCGTATCTCGATCATCATCATGACGATAAAGCAACAAGGAAACATCAAGCTGTCTTTGCGTAGGCCAGTACTGCGCAGTTTCTTGTTGCGCCCATTGCTGTGCAAACGCGTCACTCAACGACCGAACTGCCTCCTGTCCATGCGCGGCAACGGCTCGAATCATGAGCTCGAAATAGTCTTTTGCCGCACCTGAAAATTGATGCCAAGCTGTCCAATCTCGTGTTTCACGATAGCTTCGATTAAAAAGGCGGATGGCGGAATAAAGGGAACGAACAATTTCATGGGGAGGCATCTTGTCCCCCTTCTTGGCACGCCCCCAGACTGAAGCAATGATGACGAATTGTCTTTCAAATAGTACGTTTCCATGCTGACGAGAATCTCCCGAATCAGGCACTACAGCGACGGGATCGACCGATTGTCCGAGTGCGACAAGCATTCGATTTAAACGAATTCGCAAACTAAAAGGGGCTAAATGCTTCCAATCATAGGATGTCCAGTTGTAATTCACTGGTTGTGCTATACCCTCAATCCAACGCGTGGCAGCTTCTCTATCTCCTCGAATCGTAAACAGATATTCCGCTACTTGCACTCTATCTAAATCGTCAAGTATCTCTTTGGTAGCCCACAGCAGAATACGCTCTAATGCCATTTGAGCCTCTGGATGAAAGGGGTGCAAATGGCAAATATTGAAATCTAATAGCTGGCAAAGTGCTTCCTGCGCTTCGGGTTCAATCGACAATGTCCGCAAGGCTGTCCATTTATCACAGTCGTCAAATTCTGAAACCGCAGATACAAGCACATGGCGCAAATCGGTGCGAATATCATCAAGGTCTTCGTCTAAAACATCAGTAGTTTCTTCTACCTTCAATGATCCAATTACGGTTCCCAATTCCCTAATTGAGCGAAAGTGATGCGCGCATTGTATCCAACACTCCAATTCACTTGTGTGTCTAATAGGGCGTGCACCACTTAACAACTCCAGTGGTTCTGCTGCATCAAATATCAATCTTGCCGCATTGATTTCACCCTTAGAAATCAGATGCAGGCAAAACTTAAGCCCCACATCACCAGTAACACGCAGATTGCGACCAACCATCAAATAGTTTAGCGCAGCTTCCGTTCCATACAGTGAAAGAAGCAGCTCAGACCATTCCATCTGTTCCAGCACTTGTTGCCGCTCTCCCAATTCGTGTTCAACGAGTAGATAGCGAAAAATTGCGACGGCATCCTGTTTCGCTTGTGCGGCTCGCAATGAAAAAGCAATATCCTCTTTGATATTTATTAGCGGGCGTAGGTCATAAAATTGGCGGCGGAAATAGTCCTGAGTTGTAAGTTTTAATACGGTTTCCCACTCCTCTGCACAGGCAAAGTGGTAAAGAGCCTCCCAGTTGAAGGCGTTATCAACCGATGCTTGAGAAGCCAAGTCAGCCAATCGATGGTGGTACGTCCGATTTCTTGCAAGATCATGCTCGCCTAAAACATCTTGAGATGTGCGATTTAGAATAAATTGGCGGAAACTATTGTGGAAAAATCGCCAGCGGTAAGGTGTATCTTTGTGGAAATAGAAACTTGTTTCTTGCACTAAATTTCGTACCGTCGCTTCATCAACCCATTTCACCAATTCCCGTGGGTCGAAGGCAATTCGCAAGCGAGCAAGCAATGCTAACAGCTCTCGCAAAGCGGCATTTTGTTGTATGCCCTGCCAATAAATTTCGTAGTGTTGGTCAATATGATCCCGATAAGGATTAGCGTTATGAAGAACCGAGTCTATCGCTGACGAATCAGATGCACTCGCCAACATGCCGATCAAATAACTGATCGCCAAGGGATGTCCGTCAGACAGACGGTAGATTGTTTCTTTTTGTGCGGTGGTGAACGGAGTCGATAACGCCGCCTTGCCGATCATGTCGAAAACTTGTGCGCGTTCAAGCGGGCGCATGTTCAGTATCCGAGGGGAGTTTGGTGATAGTTGTGTTTTAACCGCAGGAGGCAACCCCTTTAAGGCTAAGGTTTGACTACCCAAAATAAACAACACCCCGTCTGGCAAAGTATCAGGGTGCGGAAGCACCTCAAGCAGACTTCGAGTTGGCTTTTGTTCGCGCTCAATATGATCGAGTCCGTCAACCAAAATCAGCGTAAACACGCCATCTTTTAGCCATGCGTCGTGTATCTCAGCTAATTGTCGGCTGAATTGCGCAAGTAGTTCCTCCGTTGTTTTTGCCTGACTGTTGCCGCCTTGAAAGCCACGAGATTTCAGAGCTAAAACCATGTCGTGCAGAAAACTCGCCGCCTCACCACGCCCTTGCGCAAGATTGTCAGGGACAAAAGCATAGTAGCGGACGACCCGATAACCGCTGCGATAGCGCAAGGTATGAGTCAGGGTGGTAGATTTCCCAGAACCTGGCGTGCCAAGCAAAGCCAAATAACCACGCTTGTGTTGTGCCAGTGCATTTTCCAGATCGTTGATCGTGGCAGAAATGGGTTGGTAAAGATCGTCGATATGGAACTCATGCAAAAAACGTGGAGAGAAACGATCCGTCCAACCCAAACGCTTGAGTAAATCATCTCGCTCAATTTTGATTTCTCGTTTGTCCGCCCCGACGGTATGAAAGAGGAAGTTACAAAGCGTTTCAATGTCTTGTTCTTGACGTAATCCATCGCGTGTAGATGATGCGCTAGGCAATTTATAACCGAGCTCAAATTCACAATCTCGAATGAAAGAGGTGAAATCAGATTGCCCAATTCCAGACGCATCTTTCAGTTCAATCAGCGCAGGCTTCCATCCCATAGGGCAAGCATCAAATCCGTCGCTTGTCCAGCTTCGATCCTTCCAGCAGTCTGTCAAGAAACCTTGGAGGTTGCCAATAGAAATTGTGTTGCGATCATTGGGGATTGCTGCATTTGCGGACGCGATGTCGCGAGCCACTAGATGAACAACCACGCGTCGAGTGAGATGGGCTTGTTTAAGTTTATGCCATCCCCCCGCAAGCTGCCCGATCAATCCTTTGCTGGAAGTAAGTGTTGTGTCGCCCTTACCGCTTGTTAAATCATTAAATGAAAGAGTCCCGACTTGCTCGCCCCATTTCACTTGATAGGCATCTAGCCGACCTGACGTGGCAACCTGAATGTCGTCTACTCTACCCGCCGCTGGGTCAGCGATAGCTATCCAGTCCAGCTCTCCTTTGACTAAAGCTGAATAAATAATCTCTGCGGCAAGACGATACTGAAAGGCGTATCCGACTATTGCTGCACGTTCTCCGCTAGATGATGGGCGATTGGTCATTGTGAAATAAGGTGATGGTTTGCTTATCAGTATAGCCGAAGGGGCAATAAATTTTAGTCTTCGAAAATGTCCATTTTCAGAATAGCCTAAAACAAACAAGGGCACGTTTCCGTGCCCTTGTTGTTTACTACTTACCGAAACTTAGGTTTACAGGTTATAAGCCCGTTCGCCGTGGATTGCGGTATCCAGACCTTCACGTTCTGCTTCTTCAGGAACACGTAAGCCCATGGTCATGTCGATCAGTTTGAACAACACGAAGCTGACGATACCTGACCACAACACGGTGACACCCACACCCCAAGCTTGGCTAGTCAATTGCCCCATCATGGAGTATTCACCTACTTTGCCTGCTGCGTAGTCGTATACGCCTGTGCCGCCTAAGCTAGGAGATGCCAACACACCTGTTGCCAACGCACCCAAGATACCGCCTACACCGTGCACACCGAATACATCCAGTGAATCATCCACGTTCAGCAATTTCTTCAAGCCAGTCACACCCCACAAGCACAATACACCTGCGATCAAGCCCAACACGATTGCGCCCATCGGTCCGATGAAACCACAAGCGGGAGTCACAGCAACCAGCCCTGCGACTGCGCCCGAAGCTAAGCCCAACATGCTAGGTTTACCTTTGTGCATCCACTCTGCCATCATCCAAGCGAAACCTGCTGCTGCAGTTGCGACCACGGTGTTGACCATTGCCAAAACTGCTGTGCCTGTTGCTTCCAAGTTAGAACCTGCGTTGAAACCGAACCAACCCACCCACAATAAAGATGCGCCTATCATGGTCATGGTCAAGCTGTGTGGTGCCATTGCTTCTTTGCCGTAGCCGATACGTTTGCCCAACACGATTGCGCCCATCAGTGCAGCCATCGCCGCGTTAATGTGAACTACAGTACCGCCTGCAAAATCCAACGCACCTTTGCCGAACAAGAAACCAGATGGATCAGCATAAGCAGAAGGACCGCCCCAGAACCACACCATGTGTGCGACGGGGATGTAGGAGAAAGTGAACCACAATACTGAGAAAACCAGCAGTGCAGAGAACTTGATCCGTTCAGCAAACCCACCCACGATCAGTGCCACAGTAATGGCAGCGAAGGTCAATTGGAATACCATGAACAACATTTCAGGAATCACGACACCTTTGCTGAAAGTTTCGACCACAGAATCCACAGTCAAACCCGACAAGAACACGCGCGAGAAACCACCCAAGAAGTTGTTCAGTCCACCACCATTGGTAAACGCCAAGCTGTAGCCATAGGTCACCCACAGAATCGCGATCAAACAGAAGATAGCGAACACTTGAGCCAACACAGACAGCATGTTCTTCACACGAACCAAACCGCCGTAGAACAGAGCCAAGCCTGGTAAAGTCATCAGAATCACCAAAATGGTGGCAACTAACATCCACGCGGTGTCCCCTTTGTTCGGTACAGGTGCTGCAACTGCGACAGCTTCAGTCGCGGGAGCTGCCACCACTGCACTGACATCTGCCACTGCTGAAATCGCGGCAACTGCGCTGACGGTTTCTTCAGCCAAAACAGCAGGGGATCCAGTACACAACAGAGTCATTAAAGCAAAAATTGCCAATAGCTTTTTCATGGTTACGCTCCTTTATAAAGCATCGGTACCCGATTCGCCTGTGCGAATACGGATCACTTGTTCAAGGTTGGAAACGAAAATTTTGCCGTCACCGATTTTGCCTGTCCGTGCTGATTTCTCAATGGCTTCCAGCACTTGATCCAGCAGATTGTCTTCGATAGCCGCTTCCAGCTTCACTTTGGGCAGAAAATCCACCACGTATTCCGCGCCGCGATACAGCTCTGTATGTCCTTTTTGGCGACCGAACCCTTTCACTTCGGATACGGTAATACCTTGCACACCAATTTCAGACAGTGCTTCACGCACTTCATCCAATTTGAATGGTTTGATAATTGCAACGATCATTTTCATCATCATTCTCCTGAGGTCGGGGAGAGCGTTCCCTCCCCGTTAATGCCTAGATTGCGGTTAAGTTAGAAAGAACGTGTCAAAGACAATACTGCTGTTCCTTTACCCAATTGCTTGTTTTGCAAGCTGGTGTAGAAAGGGCTGGCATTGGTGCTGCTGTAAGCCAAACCGAGTACAAAGCCACTGAAGTCCTTGCTTACGCTCAACTTGTAATCAGAGTACGTTGCTGAACCCGCTGCCACTGAGGCCAGGTAGCGAGCAGACGAACCTTTGAAAGTTTGCTTGCCATAATGTGCGCCCAATGCGATGCCTGTTTCTGGCAATGTGTAGTTCGCGCTCAAATCCAAATAGTTTGTGCCTTGTGCATCTGGCACGCCAAATGTGTCACCCAAGCTATATGAATACTTAGCAGTCACGATGGAGTAGCTCACTGCACCATAGACTTCATTGGTATCACCCTTTACTGCGCCCACTACATACGTACCAGGATAGTTATAACGCAAGAAACCAACGTCATAACCTACGTCACCAGCAGTACCTTTGTAACCTGCATACGTGTCCAACTCTACGCTAGCAGTCGAAGCAACACCTGCATCGCTTAACCAGCTGATGTTGGAACCCCATACACCTGCGTAAAAACCGCTGGAATGTGCATAGTCAAAACCACCTTGCATAGCTGCTTGCGCACCAGTTTGCGAAATGCCGCGATACAGATAGTTAGAAACCAAACCGACATTGCTGGTAAAAGTGTGAGGAGAGGCATCTGCTGCCATTGCCACGCTTGGTACTGTCAAAGCAGCCAAAATCAAAGTGTTTAATAAGGTACGCATGGTATTTCCTTTCAAAGTTTAAAGTTAAGACGGTTTGTAAATTTCCGCACCAATACATAAGCATCAACCGTGCCACTTTAATTTAATATTTATAAACATAATGTTATGTGTTTTTTGGCGTGCCGCACAAATTCTTACGCACCAATCCTATGCGCTTAACCCCGAGTCCGCACCGTGAGTGTGCAGCTTGTGGTGCAAAGATTTTTGCTATGATGCGCAACGCATCAAACCCACGATTTTTTTTCACCAACACAGGAACCTTGCTATGTTAAACGCCAAAATTTTTGAAGAAATTTCCGCTAAGCTACGCGAAGCGGTCGAAAATAGCCCCGCCAAAGACATTGAAAAAAATATGCGTGTCTTATTGGCGCAAGGATTTTCCAAGCTCGATTTGGTGACACGAGAAGAATTTGATATTCAAGCACAAGTCCTAGCGCGTACCCGCGAACAACTCACTGCCTTGGAAGCTCGCGTGGCGGAGCTGGAGGCGAAAAAAGCGGTGTAAGGTTGTTAAGCTGCTGGCTACTAGCCGCTAGTCGTTAGCTGTTGGCGTGGAGAGGCACAGCGCATTGGCAAGTTTTTAATGTATTCATATAAATATATAACGATTCACCTGCCAACCAACGACTAACAACTAGTAGCTAACGACTAAAATAAGGAAACATAATGAGTCTCGCGGTGCTATACAGCCGTGCTTTATCAGGCATGGAAGCGGAATTAGTGACGGTGGAAGTCCACCTCGCCAATGGATTGCCCGCGTTTACCATCGTGGGACTCCCCGAAACCGAGGTGAAAGAAAGCAAAGACCGCGTGCGCGCCGCGCTGCAAAATTGCCAGTTCGACTTCCCCGCTCGCCGCATCACCGTCAACCTCGCCCCCGCTGATTTACCCAAAGAAAGCGGGCGGTTTGATTTACCCATCGCATTGGGCATCCTTGCTGCAACAGGGCAAATTCCCAGTAACAAACTCGCCCAATACGAATATGCAGGTGAATTAGCCTTGACGGGCGAATTGCGCCCGATACGCGGCGCGTTGGCGATGACCTATCGCGCCGCCAGCAGTGGGCGCGCCTTTATGTTGCCCGCTGCCAATGCCGCCGAAGCCTCGCTAGTTGAAGATGCGGTGGTCTATCCCGCGCAAACTTTGTTGCAAGTGGTGGCTCACATCACAGGGCGGGAATTGATGCAGCCCTTTGTCAGCCAACCGCAGACCATCCCGCCGCATTACCCCGATATGTGCGAAGTCAAAGGGCAGATGCAAACTCGCCGCGCCTTGGAAATCGCCGCAGCGGGTGGTCACAGCGTATTGATGGTTGGTCCACCAGGTACTGGAAAATCCATGTTGGCGGCGCGCTTCCCTGGTATTTTGCCTGCCATGACCGAAGCCGAAGCTCTGCAAAGTGCCGCCGTGCAATCGTTGGACGGCAGTTTTGATGTCAGTCGTTGGAAAGTCCGCCCCTATCGCGCCCCGCACCACACCGCCTCAGGCGTGGCATTGGTCGGTGGCGGTAGCAACCCTCGCCCTGGGGAAATTTCCATGGCATTGCATGGCGTGCTGTTTTTGGACGAATTGCCCGAATTTGACCGAAAAGTGCTGGAAGTGCTGCGCGAACCGTTGGAAAGTGGACACATCACCATTTCCCGCGCCGCCCGCCGCGCCGATTTCCCCGCCCAATTCCAACTCATCGCCGCCATGAATCCCTGCCCGTGCGGCTATTTGGGGCATTACAACGGCAAGTGTCGCTGCACCCCCGACCAAATCGCCCGCTATCGCGGCAAAATTTCAGGACCCTTTTTAGACCGCATCGACATCCAAATCGAAGTCCCCGCCGTGCCGCAAAACGACCTGCTCGCAAAAACCCAAGGTGAAAAAAGTGCCGCGATTCAACATCGCGTTGAAGCCGCTCGCCAACGCCAACTCGCCCGTCAAGGCAAAGCCAACGCCCAACTTTCTGTGACCGAAATCGACCAAGTTTGCACGCTGGATAGTGCCACCCTCACCCTACTCGAACAAGCCATCACCCGCTTAAGCCTCTCCGCTCGCGCTTACCATCGGGTGCTAAAAGTTGCCCGCACACTGGCCGATTTGTCTGGCGATGCGGATATTGCGGTGAAACATATCGCCGAAGCAGTGCAGTATCGGCGGATGGATAAAAATGGCTAATGAAGGTTTTAACGTAGCAATTCCTGTTCGGACTAAACACCTTTCGCCTAACACTTTAAAACCAATATGACAGAAACGACTGATTGAGGTGAGCGCAATTGATTGACTACTACAACACTAAAATCCCCCCGCCTGGTTATGCCTTGCTTGCCGCTGGGCTGATGTACTGGCTAAACCAACATTTCCCCATCATGCACGGACTCTCTGCACCGTGGTTAGCTATTTTTCCCGCCGCGCTGGGCGGGGCGTTGGATAGCTGGGCATTGCTACATTTTTTCCGTGCCAAAACCACCGTTAACCCATGGACACCGCACAAAACCGCGCACCTAGTGATACATGGCCCCTATCGCTTTACCCGCAATCCCATGTACTCAGGCTTGTTTTTCCTACTCAGCGCGTGGGCAATTTGGCTCGGCAGCGTGTCGCCATGGCTGGTGATACCGCTGTTTGTCACGGTGATAAATCGCTTCCAGATCCGCCCTGAAGAAGAAATGCTGCGGCAAATTTTTGGCGCGGAATATGATGCGTATTTAGGACAGGTGAACCGTTGGTTTGGGCGGAGGGTGTAATCCGATGAATCTTTTTTTTAACGCATGGATTTTTAATCCGTTCGCCCTGAGCTGGTCGAAGGGCGTGCGGATTAAAAATGCAAACCTACGAAAGCCCTTCATCCTTCGACAAGCTCAGGACGAACGGCAGCTGGGGTGGTTGATTTTCCTCGCGCTATCGTTGCCCACCCACGCGGAAACCAATTGGGACGGCACACTCTACGGCTACACCACCCAAACCGCGCCGCGTATGGACAGCGTGTTGAATCCGCAAAACCAGCTCGCCCAAATTCCACGCAGCGTCAACACCGCCGAGGCGCGCTTCAATGTCAAATGGGAAAACGACGCGCTGCGCCTGACCTTGCGCCCGATAGTCGTCAACCAAACGGCGGCGAATCAGGCGTATCTCAGCCAATGGCAACTGCGGCTGCGCGCTTCGGAAACCGTTAGCCTCGCAGCGGGGCGCGAGGTGTTGAACTGGGGCGCGGCACAATTTCGCTCGCCGTCCAGTCCGTTTTATTTCGACAACGGGCGCAGCAACCCCATGCGCGAATTGTCGGGCGTGGATGCCGTCAAAATGTCGTGGACTCCCAACATGGCGCACACTTTGAGCCTAGCGCGCATCGTCGGGTCGGGTCACAGTGCACAAAATCCGTGGCGCGACAGTTGGCTGCTCAAAGCCGACCAACGCGGCGACGATTGGGCGGGCGGCGTGGCATGGGCGCAAATCGCAGGACAAGGGCAATTCCTCGGCGCGCACGCCCAATACACCGCCCGCGACGAGCTGTTGTTCTACGGCGAAGCGGGCTACAGCGCACGGCAAAACGCCCTGCAATCCCCCGCAGATATTGCCCAACCGTTCACCATTTCCGCTCAATCGCCGAAACGCCTCACCGCCTTAATCGGCGCGGCTTACACCTTGGAAAACGGGCAATCGCTCAACCTCGAATGGTTGCATGACGACCACGGCTACCGCCCCGCGCAACAAACCGCCTACTACGCCCGCGCCGCCGCCTCTCCGCAATGGGCAGGCATGGCACTCGGCAACCCCCCGCCGCTATTGGGACGCGACTATTTGCACCTCGTCTGGCAAAGCAATTTGCTAGACAGCGACGGCTACTGGCGCGCCATGGCAACCCACAGCCTCACCGACAGCAGCAACGAACTCTCCTTTTACGGCGAAACGGCGTTCAACCCCCACCTCACAGCCTTCGCCGTCGCCTCTTTGCCAATTTGGTCGGCGCGGCAGGAGTTTGCTAATTTGCTGAAAAGTTCGGTGATTGTGGGGGTGAAGGTGGGGATGCGGTAGCGTAGGGGAAAGCAAAGAGAATAGCGGGAGGAGAGTAGGATTTCTCCTCCGCGAATGTTGCCTAAAACCTATTTCCGCTGCCCTTGATTGCGAGCAATACCAAAGCCATACACATAAAGATTCGCGATTGCATAATCGTACTGAGAATACTTTTTGCTCTCTAATAGACCAATATCTTTCAGGCGTTTAACAAAGACATCAAAAGGGAATGCCTCTTGATTTGTCATGGTTTTTTGCCAGAATGTTTTCAGCTCCTCTTCTTTAAGTAATGACTTTAGTTCGCTACTTTTATTGAAGAATTCTGCAAAATCAGGATATTCATTTCTAATTGCATTGCAGCGTTCTATAGATGCAGCGGCTAAACCATCAGTTAAAGAATTCCAGCGCAACAAGTGGTCGCTAGGGGCATTTTTTCCTTGTTTTTGGGTTAATTCAACCTCGCGTGCCTTGCTTAACAAAGTGGTCAAAGAGCGTGGGTAAGTGTTATCACTTGAATCGGTCAAGCGTGAATAAACCCATTGAGCAACATAAGCATTTTTACTTTTTTGTTGGCGCAAGCCCCAAAGTGGAGACAATGCTTTTCGCAATTCATCCTCCCCTATTTCATCAAGTTGATTGTCTGCCAACGGGAAAATTTGATTGGTAAATGCTTTGAAGCTGGCAGAGCCGCCCACTGCGAGACGATATGCCAAGCGGAAAAAATCTTCTTTTCCCCAGACCAACTCTAAAGTTCTCGCATCATCGAAATGACTTTTGTTCGTAAATACTAAATTACTCCAAATGTCTTCCCGCAAAAAAATCTTGAAACGTATTTGATATAAATTCTGATTGTTTGAGTCGTAAACTAAACGCATCAGCCCACCTAACGCCTCCTGTTGCCAAGTGCTATTTTCTTGAATATCTTGATCTAAATCATCATACAACAGCCATATTTTTTGATTCTGTTCCTTAAGGTGGAGATTAAGTTGAGCCATTGCATCACGACAAAAACCGTTAAGTTTTGAATCCGTTGCAAATTCCAATAGTTTTGTTGTGTGCACTGAACTCCATGGTTCATTGCTATCAGGGGTAAAATTATAAGATAAACGAGAATCTAGTGAATTTAGTTTTGCTTTTTTCAGGATGGCGGCAAACGGCGTGTAAGACTGATAAATGCGAATAACCGCATATGCTCGCCACAAAGAGAGCCAGTCGGTTTCGTCGCTACTTAATTTTTTTTGAATATCTGAAAAAACATCTACCGTGGGTCTAAAAGTACAGCTAGGTCCATGCCCAGACAAAATCTCGACATTGTCTAAACGCCCACGCGAACGTTTTTCTGCATTCTCCCGATGCTGTGTGAACAGCGTGTATAAAGTTGATTTTCCTGTTCCTTTACGTCCTCGAATGACCCAGAGCTGGTCATCTAGACAGCGTTCAAAATCAGCCGTTTTCTGAAAAATAGCATCAAAATCCTGCGTTAAAATACTTGATGCGTCCCGCCCTGGAAAGTTTAATGAGCGGATCAATTCGATACGCTTCGGGGAATCTGCCAAGATCGCAGCGGTGTGTTCAACACCACTAATTTCGAGCAATGTATTCGCCAAGGGGGCGTAATAGGGTAGCGTCGTGTCGATGGGGAATCGAGACGAGCCAGCCGTATCAGGATGATAAGGAATTAGAGTAATTTCCTCACCATCGAACAACCTTAATTCTGGTTTAATCCCTGCGACTAACGACTGACCAATCACACCTTCTGGAACTGGCGATAAAATCAACTTAGCTTGTACACCACCCAAATCTTTCAATAAATCACGAATGAAACAAACTCCTTCCGCATTTTGGGTGCTGGGATAGAGCGCAATAAAGGCTTCGTCGGCGAGTCGTAATAGCGACAATCCACCCCACTCATTTAACCCCGTTCTGGCATCAATCAACATAATGTCGGGTTGAAATTGCTCCCATAACTCTTGTTCAAATTGATACCAAGGGTCTGTTGTAGCGGCAAACAAATGTGAGGTTGATAAAATGGACATTCTCTGAATGTATCGTTGTCCTATTTGACCTGCGGGTACAACGAACAAATCTCGACGTGAAACAGGATCGCGGACACTGTAAATAATCCCCGTGCGTTTACCCTGTTCGCTTCCACTTAAATGAATCTTATATTGATGATTTTGATCAAAAAAACAGGTTTGTCTTTCCCACAAATAATCAATCAAACCTTCTTTGACTGAGGCATCTATAGGCGGCAACAGTGCCTGCAACCCTGGGGCTTCAACATCCATATCAATCAATGCAACACGCTTACCCGCACGCGTCAGCTGAAAAGCGGTTTGTATTAGAGCGGTCGTTCGACCAACCCCGCCTTTGTAAGAATAAAACACGACGCGTTTAATATCATGTTTAGGCTTTTTGGCGAAAACAGAGGTTTTCCCCGCAGCCAACATGGCGATTGCCTCTTGCCATGATGCTGGGGGGCTGTCTTCTTTGTCTTCTTGAATGACAACATCGTTCTCTATGGCTTCGTCAGGCGTGTACAGATTGATAATACCGACAACTAATCCCGCTGCTTTGATTAAAGGCTCAACTTGCGCTAATCGTTCGACCCTGCTCTTTTCTTGAAATTGGGCGGAAATAACCGTCAGCAAAACAAAATCACCAGCCCCTACATCCAATTTGAATTTGTCGAATTTTTTAGTGAGGGCTTTGCGTAGCTGTGTCGCAGATTTCATAGGATTACTTTCTCGTTTTTATCAAGCCAACCACAAACGTAGTCAAAACTTTGTTGCCAGCTTTCTGTTGGTTGTGTTGCCTGAGGAATATAGCGAAGGCTGATGTAATCAGGGGCGGTTGAACCAAGAGGACGAATGATATTGGCAAGCTCAAGCCAAAATCTAGCATCCAGTTTTGCGGTCATAAATAAATCGGGCATCAACTCAATCGCCTTTACCAAATCATGGGAGGGGTTTTTAATGGGTCGATTGAACATTGAGTCTTTGATGCGGCAACTTTGCTGTTTCCAATCATTAATACGGTGATAACCGAGCAACAACGACTTCAGCCGACATTCAATCGCTATACCACCAAGATGAAAAATCGCGATTGCACGACTTACTGGCAAAGCCGTGACATCATTCCTTCGTTCTAAATATGCACCTGTAAAATCTTCCATAGTCGTACTTGAAGTTGTAACTTTGTGTTGTTGGCGAGGTTCGTGGATAATTTCTCTAATCTTGCCAGTTTATCGTATCCCGCTATATTGCGTACTAACTTAACAATCAAAAAATGACCAAACTCACCCTCTCCCTCATCGCGACTTTCGCTTATAACACGGCGATTGCAGGCTTGTTGACGGCGACGGGGTGGATGGCGGAGTCGTGCGGGTTTGGGTGTAATTTTGTGTTTTCGCAGAGCATTGGGTTTTCGATTGCGATCATCAGTTCGTTGACCTTGGCGCGGATGCCAGCGGGACGGTTGCGCTGGGCAGCGTTGGCGGGGGTGTTGCCGTTGAGCGTGGCAGTGGGATTGTCATTGGGCTTCGCGCTCACGGGAATTGGTGGCTGGTCGCATTCTCTGATTTGGCAGGCGATGTTGATCGGGCTATTTTTCGGCTTGCTTGCCAGCATCACCTTTGTGTTGATCGAGCGCATCGGCTTGTTAAGTGCGACTGTTAAAGACCGCCAATTGCAAGTCGCGGAGCAGGATAAGCGGGCGATGGAAGCGCATTTGAAATTGCTACAAGCGCAGATAGAGCCTCACTTTTTGTTTAACACGCTGGCGAATGTGAACAGTTTGATCGACAGCGACCCCGTCGCCGCCAGCCGTTTACTGGACAGACTGAACGAATGGCTACGCGCGGCATTGGCACAGGCGCGCAGTGATGCGGCGACTTTGGGTGATGAGTTGGCGATGCTGGGAAATTATTTGCATATCCTGAAAACACGCTTTGACGAGCGGTTGCGTTGGCAGGTGGATTGCGCAGAAGATTTGCGTGCATTGCCATTTCCACCGATGTTGTTGCAACCTTTAGTGGAAAATGCGGTGCGCCATGGTATTGAACCCAAACTAGGTGGCGGCGAGATTTATGTGTATATCACCCGCGAGCAAAACAAGCTGCATTTGTTGGTCAGCGACAGTGGGGCGGGATTGGGCGAAGCAGTTTGCGAGGGCGCAGGGCTTACCAATGTACGCGCACGAGTCACCGCGCTGTATGGGGAGACAGCGAACTTGAGCTTGAAAAGCAATGCCGTCGGCGGGGCAACCGCGCATTTGGTATTGCCAATCGAACCTCGCCCTGAGTTTGTCGCCCACGCGCAAGCGTGAACCCAATCAAAAAACTAGATTCCCGCCTTCGCGGGAATGACGGATTTTAGAGGTGGCAGAACGATTTGATCGACCGAATTTCGCTGAAAAATCACGCAAAAATCCATGAAAGCCTTAATCGCCGATGATGAAAAACACCTTGCCGATGACCTGAAACGAAGGTTGGCGCGGTTGTGGGTGGAATTGAAAATCGTTGCGGTGGTGCATGATGGTATATCGGCGGAAGCGGCATTACGCGAGTTGCAACCTGACATTGCTTTTTTGGATATTCGGATGCCTGCAAAATCGGGCTTGGAGGTCGCCCAATCTGCGCCGCCGCATTGCCGCGTGGTGTTCGTCACCGCTTACGACAACCACGCGGTGCAAGCCTTTGAACAAGCTGCCGTGGATTATTTGTTAAAGCCGATCACCGACAGCCGACTTTCGCAGTGCATCGCCCGTTTGCAACACGCCGCACCGATTGTGAAGCCACCTGAACCACTTCGCTGGTTGCGCGCCCAAGTTGGGCAAACCGTGCGGTTAGTGGCTATCGAAGACGTGTGCTATTTCCAATCTGCCGACAAATACACCACCGTGCTGACCCGCGATGCAGAACTGCTGTTACGAACACCGCTAAAAGACTTAATCCCGCAACTCGACCCACACAAATTTTGGCAAATTCACCGCAGCACCGTGGTCAATGTGCGCGAAATCGCCGCCGCTCGTCCCAATTTGATGGGGCGCATCCTCTTGACCTTGCATCATCGTCCCGAAACGCTGACAGTTAGCCGCAGCTACACCCATTTGTTTCGGGAAAGATGAAGGCAGATGTGGCTTATCCGCAAAATAACCAGACTTGATTATCGCCCCGTGCTGGCTTCAAATTCCGCTGATACGATAAAACGCTTCCAAATCGGTGAGATCATCAAACACGGCGGCGGCACCATCAAAATTTTGATGTTGGGTGTAGAAGTTCGTGGTCACAAAGGTTTTGATGCCCGCTGCCAAGCTGGAACGCAAGCCGTTTTCGGAATCTTCCAGTGCGATGCAGTCTTCGGCTTTGAGTCCCATTTGATCCAATACCCAGAAATAAATATCGGGCGCAGGTTTTTTGGCGGGCACGATGTCGCCACAGCCGACCGATTCAAAGAAGCTCATGCCGTCCGCGCCCAAGCCTTGTTGGATTAACGCCGTCACATTTTCGGGTGTGGTGGTGGTGGCAATGGCGAGACGAATACCGCGTTGCTGCGCATCGGTAATCAGTTGTTTAATGCCAGGGCGCAAGGGGATTTCATCCGTCGAGAGCAAGCGCGTGTAGTGCTTGGTTTTGAGTGCGTGCAGGGTTTTAACGAAACCGTCGTAATCCGCTGGCTTGTCAAATTCGCCCAAAAACGACTCCACAAAATACTTGATGCGCTCTTTGCCACCCGTCACTTTCAACAGCTTGTCGTACAACGCCACATCCCACACCCAATCCAGCCCGCTTTCACTAAAAGCTTGGTTAAAAGAGCGGCGATGCCCGTCTTCGGTGTCTGCCAATGTGCCATCGACATCAAAAATAATTGCTTTAATCATCATTTACTCCTGCTTGGTAAAGTTATTGGACAGTGACACTCCCCTCGCCCACCCGTGGGAGAGGGAATTACGTTACTTCAAAAATCCGTCGATGCTCGCGGATGGCATAGCGGTCAGTCATGCCTGCGATGTAATCCGCCACGGCGCGAGCATGGTCAACTTGCGGCTGGAACTGGGGCGGCAACAAGTTGCGGTTTTCCATAAATACGTTAAACAACTCGCTAATGATGCGATGTGCTTTATGGCTCATACGATCCACTTGGTAGTGATGGTACATATTGATCCGCAAAAATTGCTTGAGCGCTTGGTGTTGCGCAAATATGTCCGCACTAAAGGCGATCAGGGGCGGCGCAGCGCGCACGTCGTCTAAGCAAGTCAAGGATTGCGCCGCGATATTCGCTTGACTTTGTTGAATCAAATCCGCGACCAAGGTGTTAATCATGCGCCGTACGGTTTCGTGTACCACGCGCCGCGTGGGCAAATCAGGATAAAGCTGGCGAACTTGCAAGATGTGCTGCTGCACCAAGGGCACGTCGGCGAGTTGTTCCAGCGTAATCAGCCCAGAGCGCAGCCCGTCATCCACATCGTGATTGTTATAGGCAATGGCATCGGCGAGGTTGGCAATTTGCGCTTCCAACGACGGACGACGCGATTGCAAAAATCGCTCGCCAACTTCGCCTAATTCTGCCGCCGCCTTGAGTGAGCAATGTTTCAAAATCCCTTCGCGGGTTTCAAAACATAAATTCAAGCCATCAAATTCAGCGTAATGCTGCTCCAATACATCGACCACGCGTAGCGATTGCAAATTGTGTTCAAAGCCACCGTGTGCTTGCATACAGGCATTCAGCGCGTCTTGCCCCGCGTGGCCAAACGGCGTGTGTCCCAAGTCATGCGCTAACGAAATCGCCTCGGCTAAATCTTCATTGAGATGCAAGCGGCGCGTAATCGAGCGGGCAATCTGTGCCACTTCCATGCTGTGGGTTAGTCGCGTGCGGAATAAGTCACCTTCGTGATTCACAAATACTTGGGTTTTGTATTCCAGCCGCCGAAACGCGCCCGAATGAATAATGCGGTCACGGTCACGCTGAAACTCGGTGCGCCCGCTGGGGGGCGTTTCGGCGATTTGCCGACCGCGAGAATTAGCGGCGGTGACAGCGTAGGGAGCGAGTGCGGACATAATTTTGTTTTTAAGAGTGAAGCAAACCAGTTATTTCAGACCGCTCGTCCTGAGCTTGTCGAAGGATGAATGGTCTGAAACAGGGATTTTTAATCCGCCCACCCTTCGACAAGCTCAGGGCGAACGGAATAAAGATTATCGAACTGTCAGATTAGCGTTGTACACACGCCTTCAGCGTAGCTTCCAACAACTCGGCTGGCGCATCGCCATATACCACGGCGCGTCCGACGCTTTGCAATAACACAAAGCGTATCTTGCCCGCTTCGACCTTTTTATCCAGTCCCATATAACCCATGTACTTTTCCACGCCCAAATCTGGGGAGACAACAGGTAAGTGAGCGCGGACTAACACCTCGCGCACACGGGCAACATCGGCTGCGGTAATCCAGCCCAACCGCTGCGACAAATCCGCCGCCATCACCGTGCCTGCTGCGACTGCTTCGCCGTGCAACCAGTTGCCGTAGCCCATGCCTGATTCAATGGCGTGACCAAAGGTGTGCCCCAAATTCAACAACGCCCGCTCGCCTGTTTCACGCTCATCTGCGGCAACCACATCGGCTTTGTTTTGGCAGCTACGCGCAATGGCGTATTGCAAGGCTGCGGTATTGCGAGCTAACAGCGCATCCATGTTTTGTTCTAGCCATTCCAAAAACGGCAAATCGCGAATCAAACCGTATTTGATGACTTCTGCCATGCCCGCCGCCAACTCGTTATCGGGCAAGGTATTCAACGTATCGGTGTCTGCCAGCACCACCAGCGGCTGATAAAACGCGCCGATCATGTTTTTGCCGAGCGGGTGATTGATGCCCGTTTTGCCGCCGACTGACGAATCCACTTGAGACAATAAAGTGGTGGGAATCTGTATAAACGGCACGCCGCGCAAATACGTCGCCGCCGCATAACCTGTCATATCGCCGATGACCCCGCCGCCCAAGGCAATCAGGGGTGTGCTGCGTTCGCAACGGTTTTGCAACAGCGCGTCGTAGATGAGATTGAGTGTTTCGCTGGTTTTATAGACTTCACCATCGGGCAAGATCACTGAAATACTGCTCACGCCAATAGATTCCAGCGTTTGCTGTAATTGCGCCAAGTACAACGGCGCGACGGTGGTGTTGGTCACAATTGCCACACGTTTGCGCGGGATGTGCGGCTTTAACAAATCAGCCTGCGACAACAGCCCGCTGCCAATATGAATCGGATAACTTCTATCCCCTAAACCAACGGTGAGTGTTTGCATAATGCTTTCCATAAAAATACCTAACGAGGCGGTCACGCTTTGCGCGGTTATACTTCGTATTTATGTTTGAATTTGTCGATTTCAACCACCAAGGACAGCATCATGCTATGCACGCTTTGCTTGCCGCTAGGCACGATTAAATCGGCGACTTGTTGATAAATAGGGTCACGTTGCTCAAATAACTGGCTGAGTTTGGCGTGTGCATTGCCTGTTTGCAACAAGGGTCTGTTTTTGTCATTGCGGGTGCGCAGCCACAAATCATGGACTTGTGCGCGTAGATAAATCACCACACCATTTTCGGGTAAAACAATTCGGGTTTGCTCGGCCAGAATCGCACCGCCACCTGTTGCCAGCAACAAATTGTCACGCGTCACCAGATCGGCAATCACTTGCGCTTCCCGCACACGAAAACCAGCTTCGCCCTCTACATCAAAGATGTGCGGGATAGTCACTCCCGTGCGACATTGAATTTCTTCGTCGGTATCGACGAAGGTTTTGCCTAAATGCTTGGCGAGGGCGCGTCCCATCGTGGTTTTACCCGACCCCATCATGCCGATAAGGATCAGATTGCCTGACTGGAGTTTTCGTGGGGAAGAGAGTTCGTTGTGCATACCGTATTGTAAACGATAAAACCCGCTTTCGCAGTTGACGTACTGTCAACGCGATTGCTTATAAAATCTTGCGAGACAATGCGGCTAAAAATTCAAAGTTTGGGGTAGCTGTTGTATGATGCGCGCTCTTTTTTAAGCACGATTGCGATGAATTTTCCTGATATTTTTGATGTGATTGTCGTCGGTGGCGGTCACGCGGGCACAGAGGCGGCAATGGCGAGCGCGCGGGCGGGCTGCAAGACGTTGTTGTTAAGCCATAACATCGAAACCTTGGGGCAAATGTCGTGCAATCCGTCCATCGGCGGCATCGGCAAAGGGCATTTGGTCAAAGAAGTCGATGCGCTTGGCGGGGCGATGGCAGCGGCGACGGACGAAGGCGGGATTCAATTCCGTATTCTAAATGCCAGCAAAGGTCCAGCGGTGCGCGCCACACGAGCGCAAGCGGATCGTATTTTGTACAAAGCGGCGATTCGTCAGCGTTTAGAAAATCAACCCAACTTGTGGCTGTTTCAACAAGCCGTGGATGATTTGCTGGTGGAGCAAGATCGTGTCGTGGGCGTGGTGACGCAGTTGAAATTGCGCTTCCGTGCCAACGCAGTGGTGTTGACTGCGGGCACATTTTTGTCGGGGCTGATTCATGTCGGGCAAGCTAATTATCCCGCTGGACGTGCGGGCGATCCTCCCTCCGTCAGTTTGGCGCATCGCTTGCGCGAATTGAATTTGCCCGTCGGACGCTTGAAAACAGGCACGCCGCCGCGAATCGACGGGCGCACTATCAATTTCAGCGTCATGCAGGAACAACACGGCGACACGCCCGTGCCCGTGTTTTCGTTTATGGGCAATGCCGCACAACATCCGCGCCAATTGCCGTGCTGGATCACCGAAACCAGCGAGAAAAGCCACGAAATTATACGCGGTGGCTTGGACAGATCGCCATTGTTTACAGGCGTAATTGAAGGCGTGGGGCCGCGCTATTGCCCGTCGATTGAAGACAAAATCACCCGCTTTGCCGATAAATCTTCGCATCAAATTTTCTTAGAACCCGAAGGCTTAACCACTCACGAAATCTACCCCAACGGCATTTCCACCAGCTTGCCGTTTGACGTGCAATGGAGCTTAGTGCGCTCCATTCGCGGCTTGGAAAACGCCCACATTTTGCGACCTGGTTATGCCATTGAATACGACTATTTCGACCCGATTGGACTGAAAAGTTCCTTAGAAACCAAAGCCATCCAAGGCTTGTTTTTCGCGGGACAAATCAACGGCACGACGGGCTACGAAGAAGCCGCCGCGCAAGGCTTGTTGGCAGGTTTAAACGCCGCGCTGCAAGTCAAAGGGCAAGATTCATGGTGTCCGCGCCGCGACGAAGCCTACCTCGGCGTATTGGTCGATGACTTGATTACCCAAGGCGTTGCCGAACCCTACCGCATGTTCACCAGCCGCGCCGAATACCGCTTGCAACTGCGCGAAGACAACGCCGACTTGCGCTTGACCGAAATCGGACGAAAACTCGGCGTGGTGGATGATGCCCGCTGGGCAGCATTTGAAGCCAAACGCGAAGCCATCGCCATTGAGGAAGAACGCTTGCGCGGCACGTGGGTCAACCCGCGCAATCTGCCCGCCGAAGATGCCGAACGCGTATTGGGCAAAGCCATCGAACGCGAATACCCGCTGTACGAATTGCTGCGCCGCCCAGATGTCAGCTACCAAAGTTTGATGACTTTACCCAACGCGGGCGTAGGCGTCGCCGATCCCAAAGTCGCGGAACAAGTTGAAATCAAAGCCAAATACCAAGGCTACATCGACCGCCAATTAGACGAAATCAAACGCGCCGAACAAAACGAAAACCTAGCCCTCCCCGCCGACTTGGACTACCGCCAAGTGCGCGGCCTATCCATCGAAGTACAACAAAAACTCAACCTCCACAAACCCGAAACCCTCGCCCAAGCCGCACGGATTTCAGGTGTGACGCCCGCGTCGATGTCGTTGTTGCTGGTGCATTTGAAACGCGGGTTTCAAGGGGCGGGTGCGTGATGCTAGGAAAGCACTGATTAAATCTTCCATTCGTGGTGAGCTTGTCGAACCATGAGCGGAAGATTTAATGAAATCAGAGAATTAAATCCGCTCACCCTTCGACACGCTCAGGGCGAACGGATTTAATCAGTATCTCCCTAGATTCTATGATTAGGTGCTGGTTTTGTGGGAAAATCCAGCCCGTTAATTTGTTTTGAAAGCCGAGGACGCAATGGATGCTCATTTTTTAACCGAAATCGAAATTGAAGAGTTTAAGTGCTTCAAGGGGTTCAAGACTTCAGGATTTAAGCGAGTCAATTTGATTGGCGGGAAAAACAATATTGGCAAAACGGCGTTGTTGGAGGCGATGTATATCAATGTTCGCGCAAAAGATATATCGCATTTAGTTAATGCGATACTCAGTGTAAAAATAACGAGAGAACTCCCTAATCTTGTGGGGTTAGGACGATCATTAGAAGTAAAAGATTTGCTTGTTTTTTTAGAGTTTTACAAAAGGTATAGCGTTAAATCTAATTTGATAAAACAGGATTTTCATGTTTTGCTTAAAGAGCTTAAGAAGCTGTATTCTTTTTCGGTAGATAAAAAAAACATTGTCGTAGATGCAAGTGAAATAAATATGGCGAGCTTTTTAAGTGAGAATAAAGCAGAGAACATCACATATTTTTCTCAAATCAAACAAGATTCGGCTCTATCACATTTGTTTCAAATTATTCAAAGAAAAAACAAAGAGGATGACTTAAATATTTTTATTAAAGAGTTTGATGGTGGTATCGAAAGATTTAAAGTAATCGGAAATAATCCTCAGTGTGAAACAAATGGCGAATACCGCGACATCACCGAATTTGGCGATGGCTTAAAAAGCTATATTTCCATGATTTGCGCGCTGTATGCCTGTGAAAACGGCTATTTATTTGTGGATGAAATAGATAATGGCATTCATTACACTCAATTAGACCGCCTGTGGGAAATTATCCTTGAGCTTTCAGAGAAGAACCATTGCCAAGTATTTGCCAGCACGCACTCCAAAGAAATGATTGATTCTTTCGCCCGCACCGCCAAACGACGGGACGAGCAGGATATTTCCTACACACTGTTGGTGAAAAACAAAGATCAAGAAATTAAAACCATCTCGCTTGGCTACGGCGATATTGTCGATAGCGTTGTCGACCAAGAACATGAGGTTAGATAATGAAGTCGATTTGGATTTTGCATGAAGGGAATGCAAAAAAGACGCACGATAACGCGCTGATTTGCCTGTTGATTGAGCATTTATCCCAGAGCAATCCAGCAATTAGCTTGGATATGGTTGAATTTCACGGCATGGGGACGAAGAGCAACTTCTTTGACTCTGCACATTATCCAAAGCTATTAAAAGACGGGGTGGCGACGGACAGAATCAGCAAAGTGTTGCTGGTTGTCGATGCGGATTATGTTGCAGACAATGCCCAATACGGTGGTTTTGATAACACACAAAAAGAACTGAATAACGTCATTGCTGAATTAGGCTTTGAGTCAGTCTGTGAAACTTACGTAATGTGCGACCCAACAACAAAAACAGGCTGTTTAGAAACTTTCATTCTTTCAATGGTTGAACCAGATAGAAAGAAATGCCTTGATGATTTTTTAAAATGTGCCGACCAAAAGGATATGAAACGCATTTTGTTTGGCATTTACAATATCGCCTATCCCAAATACAAACTCAAGTTTGAGACAGATTCGCTTGATTTTTCACACCCACATTTTGACGAGTTGAAAAACAAACTCCTCGCGCTGCTTGGCATTCATTCGGGCAAATTCGATTGATTTACGAAGCATCACACACCACCAATCCGCAACCCTTAAATTAAAACGCGCCGTGTCTTGCGTAAGGCAGTACACGGCGCGTTAGATTGGGGTGGGCTAAATTACTTAACCACTACCGCCTTCAACACGATGATATTTTCATTCGGCACATCTTGACGACCTGTTTTGACTTTGCCTAACTTGTCGATCACGTCCATGCCTTCAACCACTTTGCCGAAGACACAATAACCCCAACCGTCTTGACCTGGGTAGTTTAAGAAATCATTGTCGCGAGTATTGACAAAAAATTGTGAGCTGGCGGAATGAGGATCATTGGTGCGCGCCATTGCCACGGCGTATTTGTCATTTTTCAGACCGTTTGCCGCTTCGTTTTTGATCGGGGCATTGCCTTGCTTTTGTTTCATGCCCACTTCAAAACCGCCGCCTTGAATCATAAAATTGTCGATGATGCGATGAAAAATGGTGTTGGTGTAAAAACCTGCGTTGACGTAGTCGAGAAAGTTTTTAACGGTGAGAGGGGCTTTTTCAGCGTCCAGTTGAATGGTGAAAGAGCCTTGATTGGTTTCAAATTTGACCATGGTTTTTTTGCCTTGAGTTAAAGAATATGAAGATTGCATCGCGCAGCACAGCAGCAGCGCAAAGAGGGTGGTAATGAGTTTTTTCATGTTATTGTCCTTGTGAAAATAAGGGTAGATCAGATTTTTCTCCAGTCGAACCAAAGTCCGACTTAGGAATTATTTTGCCTTTTCTTCCAAAATCAGCCACTTACCACCAGATTTGACCATGGTCAAAGTCTTGCGACTGAGCTTGGCTTTGCGCATTTTGCCAAATTTCAGCGATTGTTGGAACTTCACCGTCGCGTGAGTGGTGTCGCTAAAACTGATGGCGGTGCGGCTGATGCTGATTTGAATGTTATTGGAATCTTCAATGTCATTCTTGCGCTGATCTGCCCATTTGGCACGGGTCAGCCCTTTTTGACTAGGCTTAAAATCGTTGGCATAAAACGCCACATATTTCTTGAGTTGTTTATTTTCCCAAGCCGATACCCATGCATTGACAGTACTCATCACTTCGCTGTTGCGCGCTTTAAGAGCCTCCTTTTCTGGATCCAGCGTGCTCATCGAAGCAGTCGCAACGACGCTGGAAGCGATCGCAGGTACACCAGATTCAACAGCTACCACAGGTACGCTAGAGGCAGCCACGACCGTTGAAGCGGGCAGCACCGCCGACGAAACAACAGGTATCACCGCTGCGGGACTGACGGCACTCGCGATCACGATTTCAACAGGCTTTTCGTTGATTTTAACGGGATGAGGCTTACTGCGTGGGATGTCTTGGAACAAGCCCTGTAGGGTCGCGAGCTTGCTTTTAGCGGCCGCATTGTTGTGATCCAATTGCAACACGCGGTCATAAGACTGGCTGGCAAGTTTGGCGTAAACATCACCTAGATTTTCGTGTGCCGTCGCATAACTAGGATGAGCATGTATCGCCATTTCGAGCGCGGTTTTGGCTTTTTCGTACTGCCCCTGACCCGCATACAACACCGCAAGGTTGTTATACGGTTCGGGCAGTTCTGGAAAGTCCTCATTCAAGGCCGTAAAGACTTTAATCGCCTCATCCGTCTTGTTTTGCTCGGTCAGAATCAGCCCTTTTAAAAACTGCGCAGGTGCACTTTTAGGCTTTTCCACCAAGAACTTTTCAATTTTATCAAGTGCTTGTGCAGAATCACCTTGCTTAAATAATTTATTGGCTTCCTGTATGGGGTCGGCATGAACCGATACACTGGTGCTCAATAATAATGCACCCCATAACAGCACACCCTGAAGACGGCTTAACATTCTCATTCGTTTAGTATTCCTAAATTGCGCTGAAAACGCAGATTGGTCGTAAAACAGCTGCGGATTCTACCACTGCTTAATGTGGAAGTTGCTGAATTTCGTTTTCTATCCATGCTTCGACATCGGTGTTGATTTCGTCTGCTTTACGCCCTTTACTCTCAATTGGCGCGCCTATACTCATGATAATCACACCAGGACGCTTCACAAAAGCCTTGCGTCCCCACAACCTTCCCGCGTTATGCGCCACGGGAATCACCTGCGCGCCGCTACTGGCAGCCAACAGCGCGCCGCCAATTTTGTATTTACCACGCTCACCGAACGGTACGCGTGTCCCCTCTGGGAATATGACGACATGAAAGCCTTGTTTCAAGCGTTCCTTGCCTTGTTTTAACAATTGTTTGATCGCGCCTTTGCCATCGCTGCGCTGAATGGCAATAGGATTAGTCAATGCTAACGCCCAACCAAAGAAGGGAATCCATAATAATTCGCGCTTCAACACCCACGCCTGCGCGGGAAAAACTTCCTGTAATGCCAGCGTTTCCCACGCCGATTGATGCTTACACAAAATCATACTCGGCTCAGTCGGCATGTTTTCCAAGCCACGCACTTGGTAGGAAATACCGCACACCACGCGCAACAACACCAACATCATCTTCGCCCACAACGAAATAAAGCGATAGCGGGTCAGCGCGGGCAAAGGAAAAGTCAACAATGCCAACACCGAAAAGATAGGCGTAATGATGATTTGCAATAACAGGAAAATCAAGGAACGGAGAAAAAGCATGGCGTGTTTAGTCTGTGAAAGGTGAAACGGCAAAAGTAAAACTACTGCAATATGTTGATTTTAAGTCACTATCATGCTTTCTAGGTATGGCGAAAATCCGCCACTTCATTCCCTCCCCCTAGCAGGGGGGGGGAAGGAGCATGTCCGCTATGTTTTAATTACAAATCATCATGTTAGCGTGAACGCTTGGTTGAAACCCGATCTACAACTCCACTAAGGATTACACCAGCGTCGCCACCACCGCCGCTAGGTCTGGAAAGACCAACGTACCTTCAGGCAAACCACCCGCCTCGCGGGTTTTCATGCCTTTGCCAGTCAGCACCAAATACGGCTGCGCGCCCATGGCGGCGGCGGGTTGCAGGTCGCGCAAAGAATCGCCCACCATCGGCACTCCCGTCAAATTGGTGTTGTAGCGGCTGGAAATCTCTTCCAACATGCCTGCTTTCGGTTTGCGACACGCGCAATGATGCTCGCTGGTATGCGGGCAGAAAAACACCGCGTCGATACGCGCCCCAACCAGCGCACAAGCTTTGTGCATCTTGTCGTGTATCGCATTCAGCGTCGGCATATCGAACAAGCCTCGCCCCACGCCCGACTGATTGGTCGCCACCAACACGCGATACCCCGCCTGATTCAAGCGCGCAATCGCCTCCAAACTCCCCGCAATTGGCTGCCATTCCGCAGGATTTTTGATAAATTGCGCCGAATCGTGGTTAATCACACCGTCGCGGTCTAGGATGATGAGTTTCATGTTTAGTCGTTAGTTGCTAGTTTCTAGTCGTTAGTCGTTAGTTTCTAGTCGTTAGTCGTTAGTTTCTAGTCGTTAGTTGGGGGTCGTTAGCGTGCTGCTTCTAACTAACGACTAGCGACCAACGACTAATAGCTGTCTTTAAGCCAGTTTTGCCAAATCCGCTACCTGGTTCATGGCTTGGTGCAGTGCATAAAATGCACCCTACCTAACTGATTTATTTGCTTTAACTTGGTGGCGTTCATCTTGAACTATGCCGCCACCACAAAATCTTCTACCGCAACCTGCATGATTCTTTTAGGTTTTTTCTGTTGTTGGTGAATCGCCAGATAATCACTTTCAATTTTTTTTAAAACAGTGACTTCAAAATACTGCTCACCGCAAAAAGTACATTCTAAACACGGCACATGGTCAACCAGCAAAAGCTGCTCTTCTTTTTGATAAATATAGCGCGTGAGTTTTGATTCAAGGTGTTTGTGCCCGCAAAATACGCAATGGTCAGCCATGATGATTAACCTCGTTCAAAAGGATTGGTAAATTTGGGCGGCATGGGGATGTAAACGGTAATGATAACCAACACCGCGCCCATTTTGCCGCAAACCACATGAATTGGGATGCCGTGATCGGTAAAGCCTACAACCAAGCAACTGACACCCCGCCCCGTATCGGGGTATTGCTCAAGTATGCGCCCGTTGAGCAAGGCTTGACTAATATCGGCAAGCGTTAAATTATCGTTTTGCCGCTCTTGGTCGCCATGTCGGGAATAACGATAGTGATCGTTGTAAACGGATGTCTTTATCCAATCAATTTCCAACATGATTGAGCTAACTCGCCAACTTCGCCAAATCCGCGACTTGGTTCATGGCTTGGTGCAATTTTGCCAATAATGCCAAGCGGTTGGCGCGCAGGGCTAAGTCTTCGGCATTCACCATCACGCCGTTGAAGAAGGCATCCACGGGATCGCGCAGGGTTGCCAAGGTTTGCAACGAGGCGGTGTAATCACCCGCCGCAAATGCCGCATCGGCTTGTGGTGCGACTTGGCTTAAGGCTTGGTAGAGGGCTTGCTCGGCAGGTTCTTGCAACAAATCGGTGCTGACGGCACTGGGCAAATCGCCTTCCACTTTTTTCAAGATATTGCCCACGCGTTTGTTGGCGGCTGCCAGCGCGGCGGCTTCGGGCAGGGCGGCAAAAGCGCGCACGGCGGCGAGGCGTTTTGGCACTTCGCTCAATTGTTGCGGACGCAGCGACAACACCGCATCGACTTCTTGCGCGCTGTAGCCTTGTTCGCGCAATGTGCCTGACAAGCGGTCATACACAAAGTTGGCGACTTCGGCGTTTGCATCGTTCAACACACCCGCTGGGAAACCCGCGAAGGCGGCACGCACCAAGTCCAACACATTCAGCGGCAAGGCGTTTTCCACCAACATCCGAATCACGCCCAAGGCATGACGGCGCAGCGCGAACGGGTCTTTGTCTCCCGTGGGGATTTGTCCGATACCGAACATCCCGACCAGCGTTTCCAATTTATCCGCCAGCGCGACACAAATGCCGACGGTGTTACGCGGCAATTCGTCGCCCGCAAAACGCGGCTTGTAATGGTCTTCAATGGCATAAGCGATGTCGGGACTCAAGCCGTCGTGTTGGGCGTAGTAGCGTCCCATAATGCCTTGCAATTCGGGGAATTCGCCGACCATATCGGTCAACAAATCGGCTTTTGCCAACAACGCGGCTTGGTCGGCTTGGCGCACCAAAGTTTCGTCGCCTAATTGTGCGGCGATGGCGCGGGCAATGGCTTGCACGCGTTCGACGCGTTCGCCTTGCGTGCCGAGTTTGTTGTGATACACCACTTTGGACAAGCCCAACATGCGGGCATCCAACGGTTTTTTGCGATCTTGGTCAAAGAAAAATTTGGCATCCGCCAAGCGTGGGCGCACCACGCGTTCGTTGCCTTGGATCACCAAACTGGCATCGGCTGGGCGAATGTTCGACACGATCAAAAATTTGTTGGTCAATTTGCCATTCGCGTCCAGCAACGGGAAGTATTTTTGATTCGCCTTCATGGTCAAAATCAAACATTCCTGCGGCACGGCGAGAAATTCCGCCTCGAATTGCCCCATCAGCACATTCGGGCGTTCCACCAGCGCAGTCACTTCGTCCAACAAAGCCTCATCTTCAATCGGTTGCAAATTTTGCAGCGCAGCGGCGGCGGTCAGTTGACGCACAATATCGGCACGACGTTCGGCAAAACTGGCGATCACTGCGCCTTCATCCGCCAATTGCTGCGCGTAGTTGTCCGCGTCATTCAGGCTAATCACCGCCTTCGCGGCTTCAAAACGATGCCCTTGCGTGGTGCGCCCCGCTTGCAGCCCCAAGGTGCTAATCGGCACAATGTCCGCGCCATGCAACGCCACCAAACCATGCGCGGGGCGGACAAAATTCACCGTCGCCCAACCTTCGCCCGACGGATTGGGATAAGTCATCACCTTGGCAATCGGCAACTTCGCCAACGTCTCGTCCAAGGCTTTTTGCAAGCCCTCCGCCAAGGTCGCGCCCGCCAACACGTTTTCAAAAAACAACGCCTGCGCTTTGCCATCCGCCGCTTGGGTTAAATTAGGGACGACCGACGCATCCGCGCCCAATGCCGCGAGTTTTTTCAACAACGCGGGCGTGGCATTGCCATTGGCATCCAAGCCCACCGCCACAGGCATCAACTTTTGCGACACGCGCTTGTCCGCCGCCTGCGTCGATACACCCGACACCCAAACCGCCAACCGACGCGGCGTAGCGTAAGCAACCACTTCCGCGCTATCTCCCGCCAAGTCTTGCGCCTTCAAACTCGAAGCCAAAGTCGCGGCGAAACTCTCGCCCAATTTCTTCAACGATTTCGGTGGTAATTCTTCAACAAATAGTTCAACTAATAAATTTTTGCTAGCCATATTTACAGCTCCGTCATTCCCGCGCAGGCGGGAATCCAGTTAATTGAAAAAGTACCCGCACGGCGGGACAACATCATGGTTTTGTCTGCTTCGCAGCAAGGTGTTTCTTGCTGGATTCCCGCCTGCGCGGGAATGACGACGTGAGTGTAGATCGTGCTCATGCCGCTTTCTTTTCCAATTGCGCCAACACGTCTTCCGCCCATTCGCGTTTTGCCATGGGGAAACCTAGGCGGGCGCGGCTGTCTAGGTAGGACGCGGCAACAGAACGGGCTAGATTGCGAATGCGTCCGATATACGCTGCTCGTTCCGTCACGGAAATCGCGCCGCGTGCGTCCAACAAGTTGAAGGTATGCGCGGCTTTGAGCACTTGTTCATAAGCGGGCAAGGCGAGTTGTTGTTCCATTAAATGTTTGGCTTGTTTTTCGTGGCTGCCGAACGCGCCTAGCAAAAATTCCACATCGCTGTGTTCAAAGTTGTAAGTGGATTGTTCGACTTCGTTTTGGTGATACACGTCGCCGTAGCTCACGCCGTCTGTCCACACGAGGTCATACACGCTTTCCACACCTTGCAAATACATCGCCAAACGTTCCAAACCGTAAGTGATCTCGCCCGTGATCGGCTTGCAATCAATGCCGCCGACTTGTTGGAAATAGGTGAATTGGGTCACTTCCATGCCGTTTAGCCATACTTCCCAGCCCAAGCCCCACGCGCCCAGCGTCGGATTTTCCCAGTCGTCTTCCACAAAGCGAATGTCGTTTTGTTTTAAGTCGAATCCCAAGGCTTCCAACGAGCCAAGATACAGCTCCAAAATGTTAGCAGGCGCGGGTTTCAACACGATTTGGAACTGGTAGTAATGTTGCAAGCGATTAGGGTTTTCGCCGTAACGCCCGTCTTTCGGACGACGCGAAGGTTGCACGTAGGCGGCTTTCCAAGGCTCAGGGCCTAAGGCACGCAAAAACGTGGCGGTGTGCGATGTACCCGCACCGACTTCCATATCGTAAGGTTGCAACAGCGCGCAACCTTGCTTGTCCCAATAATTTTGCAGGGTGAGGATGATTTGTTGAAAACTCAGCCCTCGGCTGAGTTTCGGTGGAGACTCATGCCCGCTTGCGGGCGTGACGTTGGAACCAAAGGTAGACATGGTTGTGATTTCTAAGCAATGACAAAGGCGCGCATTTTACTGGTTTTTGCGGTATTGCTACAGATTGAATTTTAAGTCTCACTTACCAACACGCCCAAGTAGTCATTTTCCCCCACCCAAAGAGATGCTCGCCCTGAACCCTACCCCATCACCCCCGCCTTTTCCGCCTGTTCATCTGCAAAATAACTTGATCTCACCATCGGGGCGCAGGCGGCGTGGTCGAAGCCCATTTCCTTTGCCGCTTGTTCTAGCATGGTGAAGGTTTCCAGCGGGGCGTAGCGCAACACGGGCAGGTGTCCGTCTGAGGGTTGCAAATACTGCCCGATGGTGAGCATATTCACGCCGTGAGCGCGTAGGTCGCGCATGACTTCTAGCACTTCTTCGTCGGTTTCGCCCAAGCCCAGCATCAAGCCTGATTTGGTGGGAACATGCGGGAAGCGGGTTTTGAAGTCTTGCAATAATTTCAGTGAATGGGCGTAATCCGCCCCTGGGCGAGCGAGTTTGTACAAGCGCGGCACGGTTTCCAGATTGTGATTCAGCACGTCAGGCAAACCCGTTGCCAGTGCATCCAAAGCGGCTTCCAAACGCCCGCGAAAGTCAGGAACGAGGATTTCCAAGCGGGTGCCAGGTGAGCTGGCGCGAATGGCGGTGAGGCAATCGACAAAATGTTGTGCGCCGCCGTCACGTAAATCGTCTCTATCCACGCTGGTGATGACCACGTATTTCAGCTTTAACAGCCCAATCGAGCGTGCTAAATTTTCGGGTTCGTCGGCATCAGGCGGCAGCGGTTTACCGTGCGCGACATCGCAAAACGGGCAGCGGCGGGTGCAAATGTCGCCCAAAATCATAAAGCTCGCCGTGCCTTTGCTGAAACATTCGCCGATATTGGGACAAGAAGCTTCTTCGCACACGGTGTGTAATTGATGTTCGCGCAACATGCGTTTGACTTCGGTGTAGCCCGCGCCGCTGCTGGCTTTGACGCGTATCCATTGCGGTTTACGCAAGCGTTCGGTCAACGGGATGATTTTGATGGGATTGCGAGCCGTTTTTGCTGCGCCTGTTTGCTTGTTTTCGGAGTTGCTCATGGTTGACCTAATATTGAAATATGCTTGATGCGATACGCATCCTGTCCGCATCATCGGATAAAGCCCGCCTTTACGTCAAGCTGGGTATGGGGTGCAAAGTGTATTCTTTGTCGAAATTGAAAAAACGATTTGAGTCACAGCGGCACAATCCAGTATGCTTCTACCCCATTCACCCTTACCTGCACCAAGTACATTATGTCCAACACCACCAAACCCAAACTCTCGCTCGCCGTGCAATATGTCACGACCGCGACATCTTTGCCGACCCGTGCGCAATTTCGCCGTTGGGCGCAAGCAGGCTTACAAGACGACCTCAGTTTGACCTTACGCATCGTCGATGAAGAAGAGGGGCGCACCCTCAACCGTGATTATCGCAGCAAAGATTACGCCACCAATGTGCTGACTTTTGTATATGACGATGAGGAAACGGGTTCGCCCGATGCGGTGAGTTATGGTGACGTGGTAATTTGCGCGCCTGTGGTGGAAAAGGAAGCTGCGGAGCAGAATAAAGCATTAATCGCACATTATGCCCATTTAACCTTACATGCGGTACTGCATTTGCAGGGCTATGACCATGAAAATGATGAAGATGCTGCAACGATGGAAGCATTAGAAACTCAGCTAATGCTAAAATTGCGCTTCCCTAATCCTTACATAGACTAATTACACTCAATATGGACTTACCCCGAAGTCGTCAGCCTACGCTGTTAGAACGTCTTTCTACTTTATTATTGCGTGAACCCGAAGACCGTGAGCAGTTGGTGCAGCTTTTGTACCGCGCTTACGAACACAACTTGCTGGATGCCGATGCGCTGTCCATGATGGAAGGCGTATTGCAAGTATCAGAACGGCAAGTGCGCGAAATCATGATTCCGCGTGGGCAAATGGATGTCATCGACATCAGCCAATCACCGCAACAATTTATCCCCTTCGTCATCGAAACCGCGCACTCGCGCTTTCCCGTCATCGACGGCGATAAAGACAACATTATCGGTATTTTGCTGGCAAAAGATTTGCTGCGTTATGCCATGGGGGAAACCCTAGATGTACGCGACACTTTGCGCCCCGCTATTTTTGTTCCCGAATCCAAACGACTCAATGTATTGCTACGTGACTTCCGCAGCAACCGCAATCACATCGCCTTAGTGGTCAATGAATACGGTGGCGTATCGGGCATGGTGACCATCGAAGATGTGCTGGAACAAATCGTCGGCGACATCGAGGACGAATACGACTTTGATGAGGACGAAGACAACATCATTCCTGATGGTTCAGGGCACTATCGCATCAAAGCCGACACCACGATTGAAGATTTAAATCTGGCCTTGGACACTACATTCAGCGATCAGGAATTCGATACGGTGGGCGGTTTGATATTACAAGCCGCAGGACAACTGCCAAAATCTGGCGATCAATTTCAACTTGGTGAACTGACCTTTACCGTACTTCACGTCGATAGCCGCCGCTTATACGCTTTGCTAGCGGAGCGACGAAAGGTAGAGACTTTGTAGCGGCGCATAGAGTAAGATACGCGTAAGATTATTGAGGACAAGAAGATGTTTGATGAATTTGACCGTAAAGTTTATGCCGCTGGAAGACACGTTTTTGATGCAGGAGATATTGGTGATTGTGCCTACCTCATTGTGGAAGGGCAAATCGAGGTCGTCATTCACGAAAATGGTCAAGAAAGTCGCATTAGCCTCATGGGTGCGGGTGAAATGTTTGGTGAAATCGCACTCATAGATCAAAAGCCTCGCACGGCAACCGTGCGGGCATTGGAAAGAACGGTACTCGTCCCCATTCAACGCTCCCTCGTCGATGACCTGCTTGCCAAAAGCGATCCTATTTTGCGCCACCTGCTGCTGGTTATTTTGGAGCGTTTCCGCAATCAGGTAACGACCATACCCAGTCAGCATTTATTTTCGCCTGCGCAATCCGATCAGCACGCTGTCCTCAAAAAAGAAGTGACCCGCAAACTCTCCTTGGCACATGCCATTACCAGAGCCCTCACCCACGAAGAGTTTCGCTTGTATTACCAGCCTATTTGCAATTTAGAGCACGGGCATATCGCAGGCATTGAAGCGTTAATTCGCTGGGAACACCCCGTAAAAGGCTTAATCAGCCCCATGGATTTTCTGCCTCTAGCAGAGCAAACCAAGCAAATTCGCGAGATTGGTTTATGGACGTTAGACCGTGCGTGCCGCGACTGGACGAGCCTAAAATCCATCACCAAAGTTGACCATCCTTTTGTGAGCGTCAATTTATCCGCCTTGCAACTGACCAGTAGCACCTTGGTTGAAGATGTCAAAGCCGTGATCCACAAATACAATATGCCGCCCAAAGAGCTCAAACTGGAGCTGACCGAAACGGTCATGGTGGAATCGCCCGAAGAAGCCCTGAAAATTCTCAATAAATTGATTTCCCTAGGCATTACCCTTGCGTTAGACGATTACGGCACAGGGCATTCTGGATTAGATTATTTGCAGCGCTACCCCATTGGCACAATGAAAATAGACCGTTCCTTCGCCGCCTATGTCGCCAAATCGCCACAAAGCTTGGAAATTGTCCGCTCATCCATCGCCTTAGCGCATTCCCTTGGCATGAATGTAGTGGCAGAAGGCATCGAAACCGAAGACGTGCGTGCCCTACTCATTGAACTTGAGTGTGAATTTGGACAAGGCTGGTTATTCGATAAAGCCTCGCCCCTTAATGATCTAATTGCTCGATACGGGCAAACGCAATAAGTTCTACGAAATCGCTGTCAGTGCCGAGCCAATGGCATCGCAATGAGTCACGACGAACTCAGTCAGTTTGCTGGCATCCTGGCTAAATCCCGTTAAGGAGGCACTGATTAAATCCGTTCGTCCTGAGCCTGTCGAAGGGCGAATGGGTTTAATCTATTGATTTAATGAAATCTTCTGCTCATGGTTCGACAAGCTCACCACGAACGGAGGATTTAATCAGTATTTCCCTAAGTTTTTGATGGTGCTGAAAAATTGACCCAAGCGATTTTGGGATGCTGGCGTGGGTTGAGCTTTGTCGGCTTCGATTACATCCTGCATTTAAAGGCGGCATTGCGCACCTCTTTGGACGGACGCTGATCGAGTATCGCTTCCAGCAAGGCGTTAATGAATTCGCGCTGTTCGGGGTTAATGCTCAACGTCACATTATCCGAATGGGGTTTTAACAAGCTATGGGCGTGTGGGCTTGGGCATCGACAGGTTACGCAAATAGCAATACTTGCTAAAAAGGCAGGAAAGACCAACTTTCTGGTTCAGCTTGCGTTGTATTTCCACGCTTGATGGCTATAATGCCCGCCCGAACTCGCTCACACACCACTGCCAGCAATTTGGGCGCATGGCGTGCTGAGTTAGCGGGATGGGGTGACGCGTTACGCTTTCAAGATGTATTTAAATCATACAGTTAGGATATTACATGACACGTTATACAGAACACCCATTTTCTTATACAGAACGAGTTCTGTATATTTCACGTTGGGCTTCTTTAAAAACTGAGTTGGAGTAACTATGAAGATTAGGTCACTGATAGTTGGTTTTTTATTTGTTTCCGCGTTTGCAACCACCGCAGCCGCTTCTCCAATCGCGCCTAAGGAACTCACTACTCAAGTTCAAAATGTTATTAAATTACTTAGCGATGGTGATGCTGTTGGCTACCCCAAGGCAACGATGGTTCAGAGGATTAAAAGGGGGAAATACGATGAGGTCGATTTGGTTGTATTTTCCATAGAAGGATTTAGTGGCGGAAACAACTATCAACAATATTTTGCGATTTTTTCCAAGAAAACAACAACCCATCGTAAGCAGCACTTCATGCTTATTGATGTAATGCACATAGGTGGCGGAAGCTGGCGCGCAATACAAAAACTCGATGCCAAAACCACAAGTAATCTAATTGATGTTGCTTTTCTTGGTCAAGGTCACTGGGGCGACGATATCCTTTCAACTCTTAAGAATCAAACGATGGTTGATAATATAAAAAATGGTTCAACCATACTCATTGATGCTTTGGAAAACAGCGGTATGGATTCTCCAAACTTTCCAAGTAAAAAGACAACCATCAAATTGGTACTTAAAGGTGGTCGCCTTTATGAACAAGAAGCACAGTAAATTAAAAAAGCCCAACCCGACATTCAACCCAGACTCCGCAAAAGCGCGGAGCCGGTTAATTCCACGTTGAGGCTGTAGAAAAACCCAAATTTCCCCAGAAAATCGCCCCGCGATCTGCCATAATTTCACTACGCGATAAAACAAAGGTGGAGGCGGCATGGCACGGTTCAAACCGATACACAAAGGC
>JAQTYN010000079.1 GCA_028688275.1 Gallionella sp.
CAAACCGCCAAAAGTTGTTATCGTTGCTTGTATGAGAAAGTTGTTAACCATCATGAACTCAATGTTGAAAAATAATACTCCGTGGAATGCAAAATTTGCTTGATTCGGAACACGGTTGCTCTCCCGCCAGCGGGCGAGGGGAGTACAGATGCATCCAATGTGCCACCGACATTGACCGTGCCGACCTGCATATCGCCCATGAGCTTAATCACGCCGCCGACGTTTTGTATGGTGCGAGCTTGGATGATGCCTGTGTTGTTGACTACCGCGCTGCTGAGGGCATCAGCGGCTTTGGCGGACATAAACACCCGCCCGCCGTCGGCTTGGATCAGTTGTTTGTTGTCGGCGAGGGCTTGGAGTGCGCCTTGGTCTATGCTGTAGCTGAGGAGTGAACCGTTGTTGAGGTTTAGCGTCACTTTGTCGCCAGCGGCGAGTAAAGCGGTGCCTAGGGTGGCGGAGATTACGCCTTCGTTGCGTACCTCAGGGGCGAGCAGGGCGATGTAGCCACCTGGTGCGGCGGTCAAGTGACCTTGGTTGACCACCGTCCCTCTCCCGCTTGCGGGAGAGGGGGTGCCAAAACTGTAGTTTCCTGCCATTAAATCGGCATCGCTGAGATTCAATGTGGAGGCGACTAGACCGCCGACGTTGACTTGTGCGCTGCTGCCGAACAACACGCCGTTGGGATTGAGTACAAACACTTGTCCGTTGGCACTGAGGCTACCGAGAATCTGACTGGGATTTTGCCCCATCACGCGATTGAGGGCGACCGACATGGTGCTAGGCTGGATAAAGCGCACGGATTCGTTGGCACCGATACTGAAGTCTTGCCAATTGATGGCAAGATTGGCGGTGTTTTGGGTGATGGTGGTGTTCAGCCCTGTTTGTGTAATCGTCCCCGCACCCGCACTCACTTGCCCGCCCACAGGTCCTGCCATCGCCAACGGCGTTAAGAACACCCCACCCATCAATGCCAACGCCGCCGCGATTAACTTACGCCCCGAAATGGACTTACCATGCCCCTTTGCATTCTCTGCACAGCACACCCAAGTATTCAACACCTAGCTCCAAATCAAACGGTAAACACGGTTCATCGAGGCGTGGCGTTTCATGGCATTTCCTTTAGGTAAGTTCACCATACCGACGGAAATGCCGATATAGCAAGGGGATGGGATGTTAATGGTTGATCATTCTACTGCAATGAGTGTGGGATTGAATAGTGAATTGTCAGCTAATTGTAGGGCTCGTATATTCAGCTGTTTTCAATTTGACGCCCCCCAAAGCAACACGGAGCTATTCGGATTTCGTCATTCTGGTACAGTAGAAAACCCGTTAAGACGCTAAGATGAAACTGATTAAATCCGCTCGCCCTGAGCCTGTCGAAGGGTGAATTGGTTTAACCTATTGATTTGTTAAGTATTCCGTTCATGGTTCGACAAGCTCACCACGAACGGAAGATTTAATCAGTGCCCCCTAAATCTTCACCCCACACCTGCTCGAGAGCAAGTTCTGGGTGAAGATGACAAACAACTGCATTTCCTTTAACTGGTGACACAGGCATTTGTAGCGTAGCCTGTGTCGCCTAAATTGCAAGGGGACAGCACATGAACCAGACTGAACATTCATCTGAAACACCCGATCAGCATCGCATTCCTTTGACTGAATTGATGCAGCGGCTGAATGCCACCGAGGCGGGTCTGAGTATGGCAGAAGCGACAAAACGCTTCGCTGAACAGGGTAGCAATGAACTGCGTGTGCGCAAAGACACGCCTGAATTCATCAAATTCTTCCGCCAACTGACTAATTTTTTCGCACTATTGTTAATTGCAGGCTCTATGCTGGCATTTTTCGCTGATTATTTAAAGCCTGGCGAAGGCAATGCCTATATTGGCGTAGCATTGTTGCTGGTGGTGCTGATCAATGCGGTGTTCTCTTATGTGCAGGAGTATCAAAGCGACCGCATCATGGAGAGTTTTCGCAACATGCTGCCGCCTATGATTGCTGTGCTGAGAGATGGGGAAGTGTCGCGTATTGAAGCTAGATTGCTGGTGATGGGTGATGTGATTTTGCTGGAAGAAGGTGACCGAGTACCAGCTGATGGGCGATTGATCGAAGTGAATCAACTCAAGGTTGACCACGCCTCATTGACGGGAGAGAGTGAACCACAATTGCGCAAATTAAGCTGTACGCATGACAATTTGCTGGAAAGCCGCAATATGGTGTTTTCGGGTACGTTGGTGCAAAGCGGCAACGGCAAGGCGATCATCTACGGCACGGGAATGAACACGCAAATCGGGCGTATTGTGCAACTCACCAAGGAAGTCACGTTGGTGGAGACCCCGATACGCAAGGAATTACGCCACTTTATTCGGATTATTTCCAGTATTGCCATCACGCTGGGCGTGTTGTTTTTTATGCTCAGCATATTGATGGGCAACCCCTTGATTGGCAGTTTGATTTTTGCCATTGGGATTATCGTGGCGAATGTGCCTGAAGGGTTGTTGCCCACCGTCACGCTTGCCCTCACCATGGCGTCGAAACGCATGGCGAAGAAAAACGCGCTGATACGGAACTTGGAGGCCGTGGAAACCCTAGGCTCCACCACAGTGATTTGCACCGACAAAACAGGAACCATTACCCAAAACAAGATGAAGGTGTCCACGCTGATACTGGGCGAACAAGTCTGGTTGGCATCTCAAGCTAGCTTGGCGCAAGCGTCAGGATTTGACGAGGCGTGGGCAGCCATTACCTTGTGCAACAACGCCCGATTGTCGGGCGACCACTATTTGGGCGATCCGACCGAAGGGGCAATGTTGTTGTTTGCCCAACAAATGCGACCCTTAGCGGAATTACAAACACGTTTCCCGCGCATACATGAAGAACCTTTTGATTCTGCCACCAAGCGCATGATGACCACGCATCGTGAGGTGGGGGAACGGTCAAATCGCGCCTATATGAAAGGTGCGCCTGAAGTCGTGTTTGGGCTATGTACCCACTGGATGAGACAAGGTGAGTTGGTCGCATTTGATGATGCGGCTCGTCAGCAAGCCTTGAAAAACTACGAAGATCTCGCGGCGCGAGGTGAGCGCGTGTTGGCGTTAGCCTTTAAGCATACCGATGAGGACGAAGCCAGCGAAGGGGATTTTATCTATTTGGGACTGGTGGGCATGCTCGATCCGCCCCGCCCCGAAATTGCCGCCGCGATTGACAAGTGTCGCAGCGCAGGCATACGGGTGTTTATGATTACGGGCGATTACCACCTCACCGCCGAGTCGATTGCGCGCCAAGTCGGGCTGTTTACAGGGGATGGTCAGGTTGTAGTGGGGGGCGAGTTGCAAAGCATGACGGCGGAGGCACTCGCGACTTTGCTAGATAACCGCGAACTGGTGTTTGCCCGCGCCACCCCGATGCAAAAATTGAAAATCGTCAAAGCATTGCAACAAAAAGGAGAAATTGTCACCGTCACAGGCGATGGGGTCAACGACGCGCCCGCACTGAAAAATGCTGATATGGGCGTGGCGATGGGCGTGTCTGGCACCGAAGTGGCTAAAGAAGCGGCGGATATGGTGTTGATGGACGATAATTTTGCCACCATTGTCAGTGCCATCGAAGAAGGGCGTACGATCTTCGCCAATATCAAAAAGTTCATTGCTTACATCTTGAGCAGTAACGTGCCAGAAAGCTTGCCTTTTATCGCCTTCGTAACCTTAGGTGCGCCGCTGGCATTGACTGTGGTGCTGATTTTGAGCATCGACTTGGGTACGGATTTGTTGCCCGCTTTAGGCTTGGGGCGAGAACCACCCGAAAACGATGTGATGCAGCAACCGCCGCGCAAACGGGATGAAAGATTGCTCACGGGTTCGCTACTCACGCTGAGCTACGGCATTATCGGCATATTGGAAGCAGCGGCGGGATTTTTTGCGTTTTTTGTCGTGTTGCATCGCGGGGGATGGGTTTGGGGAAGCACCTTGCCCGAATCAGGTTTGCTTTACAAAACGGCGGTGACTTCGTTTTTTGCGGCGGTGGTGATTTGTCAGATCGCCAATGTGTTGATCTGTCGTACTCGTCGGCAAAGTCTCTTAACCGCTGGCATTTTTACCAACAAACTCGTTTGGCTGGGCATTGCGACCGAACTGGGTTTGCTCGCTGCAATTTCTCACCTCACCATTTTGCAACCCTTCTTCGGCACGGCTCCGATAGGTTGGTTTGAAGTGTCACTGGCACTTCCTTTTGCTGCACTGATACTGTTGGGAGATGAATGGCGACGCTGGATGATTAGGCGGGAAAGTCGCTGGGTGTTGCGATGGTTTGCTTGGTAACTCAAGGAACAACAACAGAATCACAGCGGGATGTTCACAGAAAACCGCCAAACGACGTTCATTGAATGAATGCGGTTTGGCGGCAATGAAAATCTTAAATATAAGCGATTTTAGAATGCGTATTTGAGATTCAGTCCCCAATTGCTGGCTTTCCAGCGATTGCCAAGTGCATCCGTGGGTAACTTGCCAAAGTTTTCGTATTCTAAGCGCAATGCGACATTGCGGTTAAAGTTATATCCACCGCCGACACCCCACATAATGTCCGAGTGACGACCTGCGCCAGCAGCGGTGGTACGATTTTCAGACGCGCCCACTTTAGCAGAAACATCCCAGTTAGAGTCAATAGGCATCGTGCCTACCATGGCGGCTGACCACGCAGTGGCCACTCCACCTCGATAACCACCAAAATCGTTATAGGCAAGTTGAAAGCCAAGATTTTCGGTGGTTTGATAACCCACAAATATTTTGGATGCGGTGTTGCTGGTGTCTGTTCTGGCAGCTCCCAAACCCGCACCAATATACAGTTCTGCGGAAGCAGGAACAGCGATAAATGCGGAGCTGATTGCCAGCGCCATTAAAATCTTTTTCATTATTTTTCTCCTAAGTTAAGGATAGATTACGGGATTAGAAGTGTAGTGCGGTAGAGCGTGTGAGTATGTGCGGTGACGTACAGAGCGGGTGCAACTTTGGGATAAATGCATCGCTGTGATAGTCTAGGGCTTGCCTACTTCAATCTGGATAGAAAGGAAATACCATGCTGTACACCATCATCGGACAGGATGTCGCGGATAGTTTGGAAAAACGCCTTGCGGCGCGTCCCGCGCATTTGGCACGATTACACTCGTTGCAAGCGAGTGGGCGACTTGTCTTGGCGGGACCTTTTCCTAGTGTGGATGCAATTGATCCTGGCACGGCAGGATTTACAGGGAGTTTGATTGTGGCTGAATTCGCCAGTTTGGCGGCGGCGCAACAGTGGGCAGACGCAGATCCCTACAGGGAAGCGGGTGTCTATCGCGACGTGCAGGTGTACCCTTTCAAACAGGTCTTTCCACAATGAACGCCCGTATTGAGGCAATGCGTCGCCAGCTTGCTGTGCTGCATCCCACCTATCTGAACATTGTGGATGAAAGTCATCGTCATGCAGGACATGCGGGCGCGCGAGCGGGTGGTGGGCATTACGTGGTGCACATCGTGAGCGAAAATTTTTCAGGTAGCAATACGATGGCGCGTCACCGTATGATATATTCCGCGCTGGCTGAAATGCTCAAGTGCGAGATCCATGCACTGACGCTGCATACGCATACCCCTGATGAGTACAAACTTTTAAATTTAAATAAGGAACTATCATGTTGAAGACCCCTCGTTTTGCCGTGATCGCGCTGTTGAGCGCGTTGGCGATTAACCCAGCTTTTGCAGAGGAAAAATCAGCTGCCATGGTCAATGGTGTGTCGATTTCCCAAGCACGTGTGGATGCACGCGTGAAAGTTGCATTGTCTCAAGGTCAAACCGATACGCCTGAATTGCGCAAGATGATTCGTGAAAACATGATCAAGTTCGAGCTCGTGATACAAGAAGCGAAAAAACTGGGTCTAGATCAAAAGCCAGAAGTCGTGCAACAAACTGAAATGGCGACGCAACAAGTATTGCTGGAAGCGTTTGTACGCGATTATGCGGAAAGTCATCCGATTGGCGACGATGTGTTGCAAGCAGAATATGACAAGTTGAAAACTAAATTGGGCGATAAAGAATACAACGCACGCCATATTTTGGTTGAAACCGAAGAGGAAGCCAAGGCTATCATTGCACAATTAGGTAGCAAAAAACCGCCTAAATTTGAAACATTGGCTGCGAAATCCAAAGACACAGGCTCGGCTGAAAATGGCGGATCCTTGGGTTGGTCTGCACCAAGCAATTTCGTACCTTCATTTGCCGAAGCGTTGGCTGGACTGAAAAAGGGCGAAGTCACAAAGACGCCCGTCCAATCTCAATTTGGCTGGCACGTCATCCGTCTGGACGATGTACGTGATTTGAAAGTACCGCCTTTTGATGAAGTCAAACCGCAATTGCAACAACGCTTGCAACAAAAGGCAATCCAAAAAGCGATTGACGATTTGCGTGCTGCGGCAAAAGTTGAGTAAATCCTATTCATTATTTGAATAGTCATCAGGACACCTCACGGTGTCCTTTTGCTTCTCACACTGTGAAAATATTTTAAGGTAGAAATCACACACATGAACAAAGACTGCGTGGAAATTTTCACCGACGGCGCGTGCAAAGGCAACCCTGGTGTGGGCGGCTGGGGGGCGTTATTGCGCATCAAGGACAAAGAGAAGGAATTATTTGGCGGTGAAGCGCATACCACCAACAACCGCATGGAACTGATGGGGGTCATTTCCGCATTGGAAGCCCTAAAGCACCCGTGCCAAGTGCAATTGCACAGCGATTCTAAATATGTTTTACAAGGCATTACCACCTGGATGGCAGGTTGGAAGCGTAACGGTTGGAAAACCGCCAGTAAACAGCCCGTGAAAAATGAAGACTTGTGGCGCAAGTTAGACAGTTTGGTAGGACAACATCAAATTGAATGGGTGTGGGTCAAGGGGCATGCAGGCCATCCCGAAAACGAACGAGCTGACGTTTTGGCGAATCGTGGGGTGGAGAGCATGAAGGCTGTGAAAAGTGAAATGTGAAATGTGTGTGGGGATGCAACGGTTCGTTTCACGTTTCACCGAATTTAAGGAGCACCATGCGTAAAATTGTACTGGATACAGAAACCACAGGCATAGACCACAAGCAAGGCCATCGCTTGGTGGAGTTGGCGGCGATTGTGTTGGATGGGCGTAAAGTCTCGACCGAGCAGTTTCATGTTTACCTCAATCCTGAGCGTGACATTGATGAAGGTGCGGCAGCAGTGCATGGACTGACCACAGAACGCCTGAAAAATGAGCCTAAATTTGCTGATATTGCGGCGGATTTTTTGGCATTTATTGACGGGGCGGAGCTGATTATTCATAACGCCCCGTTCGATATCGGCTTTCTCAATGCCGAGCTGGCACGGATGAAGTTGCCCGCGTTGACCAATGCCGTTACCGACACGCTAAAAATTGCCCGTGAACTACATCCTGGTAAAAAGAACAATCTGGACGCGCTGTGTAGCCGCTATGATATTGACAATGCACATCGCACCTTACATGGCGCGTTGTTGGATAGTGCTTTATTGGCGGAAGTGTATTTTGCATTTACGCGGGGGCAGCACAGCTTGTTGGGCGAAGAAGTTGCCCCTGTTCGCACGCTGGCGGTATTGAATACCACCAGCAGTCGTGCGGTGGTGCGCATTGTGTGTGCCGATGAAAGCGAACTGGCAGCCCATCAACAGCAACTCGCGGATATTGATAAAGCCAGTAAAGGTGCGTGTGTTTGGAAAATCTTACAGGAGGTAGCATGAAAACGTGGCGACATCGTTTGATTTTGGTCGTGGGTGGCTCAGCGGTCTTGTATCTGGCCGCCTGCTTGTTTATGTGGGGTACACAGGTCGATCAAGTTTTTCAACCGTCTCCCACATTACAAACCAACCCCGCGCGCATGGGCATGAGTTATCAAGAAGTACATGTGCCCGTTGGAGACAATGGTTTGTTAGACGGGTTTTGGGTGCCCGCGACCCAAGCGAATGCACCGACGTTCCTGTATTTTCACGGCAATTATCGCAATATCAGCAACAATCTGGATCATACCCAACGCTTACACCAACTGGGCTATAACGTGTTGCTGGTGGATTATCGCGGTTTTGGACGCAGTGTCGGCGCGGAAAAGCCAAGCGAAGCACAAGTGTATGAAGACGCGGAAGCCGCTTGGCAATACTTGATCAAGGTGCGCGGCATCAACCCTAAGCAAGCCTTTATCTATGGACATTCGCTGGGTGGCGGCATTGCCATCAACCTCGCCACTCACCACCCAGAAGCGGCAGGATTGATTACTGAAAGCACCTTCACCTCTATGAGTGACATGGGTAAACTTGATTACGGATTTTTACCCATAGACTGGTTGCTCAATCAACGTTTTGAATCGCTGCAAAAAGTGCCCACATTGAAATTGCCCGTGCTCTTTATCCACGGCACGTGGGATCCCAAAATCCCTGTTGAAATGGCAAAACAACTATACGCCGCCGCACCGCAGCCCAAAATTTTGCTGCTCATTGAGGGCGGTGAACACAACAACACAGGCGCGATAGGTTGGGTTGAATATCAAAGCGGTGTCGCAGGGTTTGTGAAGCAAAACTTCCAGCCGTAGTAAGCTGATTTTTTTGTTCTGATTCGCGCAGAATTAAGGTGTTGTTTACAAATAATCGGGTATTGAGTCATTCGTCTCTAGCTGTTAGTCGTTGAGGCTGTAGAAAAACCCAAATTTCCCCAGAAAATCGCCCCGCGATCTGCCATAATTTCACTACGCGATAAAACAAAGGTGGAGGCGGCATGGCACGGTTCAAACCGATACACAAAGGC
>JAQTYN010000032.1 GCA_028688275.1 Gallionella sp.
GGATGAATTGATGAAATTTATGGCTCTCAAAAATAGCGTCCACCTCAATTCTTCCTGATTATTAAGCGGTGAAAATGGACTTCGGAAAATTAAACTTTAGGAGAAATTTGAATTGAGAATTGCTGAATAAAGGCTCATTCGGTATTATTCTGCGCAGCATGTGAGCTGTATCGTCGTAAATGTTGTGTGGTATGCCGCCTATCAGGAATCTCTGTTTGTCTTGCGGCTTTTTTGATGCGCTGGTCAATAGGGAATGATGATGATTTCTCGCAACATTTGGCATTTTTGCTCGATGACACTCGTTTTCGCGGGGTGCGGTACGCAGCCTATCTCGCCCTCTCCCCATCATCTGCAAGCCCCTGTTTTACCCAATCCTGATATTCCATCGCCCCTGCTAGGGGCTGCGTTGTTACCTCCCCCACAACCCATACACAAAACCCCGACGTATAGCGTGGTGGTCGCCAATATCCCTGTGCAGGAGATTTTGTTGGCATTGGCTCGCGATGCGCAAATCAATTTGGATATTCATGCGGGGATACAAGGTGAGGTGACGATTAACGCCATCAACCAAACGCTGCCGCAAATTCTCACGCGTATCGCCAAGCAAGTGGATATGCGCTATGAGTTGGAGCATGGCAATTTGATGGTGATGCCAGATACGCCGTATTTGCATAGCTACAAGATTGATTACGTCAACATGGCGCGAGATTCAGAAAGTGTGATTGTCACCAGCTCGTATGTGACCTCTGGTGCGGTTGCCACGCTGGGGACGAGTGGGGCGGGTAATAATTCCTCGGTCAGTATCAAAGATATCTCCAAAAATCGCTTTTGGGAAACTTTGGCGCAAAATGTCAAAGATTTGCTACACGAAACCGACAAAATCTTGCCTGAAGGCTCGAGTGAAACCACGGTGCAACAAGTCGCTGCCGCACGCAGCACGGGGACAGGGGTTCAGCCCGTGGCGGGGCGGCGCGCTACTCCTAAAACGGGCGTAGAAAACAGCCCCAATCCCATCAATTTTGAAGAAGGCGGCACGACGGTGACCAAGCACAGTACTTTTCGTGAAGCCGCCTCGGTGATTGTCAGTCCCGAAGCAGGGTTGATGACGGTGCGCGCCACCGCACGGCAGCATGAAAAAATCCAGACTTTCCTTGACCACGTCATGCGCAGTGCGCGTCGGCAGGTGATGGTAGAAGCAACCATCGTAGAAGTGCGGCTGAGCGACCAATACAAGCAAGGCATCAATTGGTCGATGTTGGTTAAAGCGGGCGGTAAGAATTTTCGATTGATACAAAACAGTGTGGGTTTGCCAACGGCGATTGGCACGGGTGTGTTCGGCGTGATGACCAACCCCACAGCAGCGGCGATAGGGACGCAAGTGTCTTTGTTGGAGTCCTTCGGCAAGGTGAAAGTCTTATCCAGTCCAAAATTGAGTGTGATTAACAACCAGACCGCCATGATTAAAGTGGTGGATAACTATGTGTATTTCACCTTGGCGGCGAATACCGTCACCAATCAAACGGGGTCGCAAACTAATTTCACCAGCTCACCAAATACCTTACCCGTGGGTTTCACCATGAGCGTCACCCCACAAATTAGCGAAAATGACTCGGTGCTGTTCAACCTCAAGCCCTCTATTTCCCGTGTGACAGCGTTTGTAAACGATCCCAATCCAGAATTGGCTCGGGCGGGGGTAATTAGCCGCATTCCACAAACCCAAACTCGCGAAATGGAATCGGTGATGCGAGTTGAAAATAACCAAATCGCGGTGCTGGGCGGACTGATGCAGGACAGCATCAATAATCTGACCGATGCCGTGCCTGTATTGTCAAAAATCCCTGGAGTAGGGGAGTTTTTTAAGCAGCGCAATGACAGCACCGAAAAAACAGAACTGGTGATTTTTCTGCGCCCAGTGGTGATTAAAAGTGCGCGTTTGGAGGCGGATTACCGTGAATTTCAAACTGATTTGCCCGATGGGGCATTTTTTCAATCTACCGATGTGGCGCAAGGAGTAGGGCAATGAAAATTTTCCACTTTGTCATTGTCTTCTTCATGCTGAATGATGGCGTGTGTATGGCAGCCGACACCATGGCTACTCAATGCCCACCCCGCCTAAAAACCAGTACTGTTGCAAACAAGCTACTGTTGCGTATCGCCCCTCACCCCGATGACGCATTGGATGTATTGTTGAAACAGGCTTATCAAGCCTATGTGAAAGGCGATTTTGACTATGCACAAAGCTTGTATTTGCAAGTGTTCAAGCAAGCTCCGCGTAATCAGGATGCTTTATTGGGGCTGGCGGTGGTGGCGCAATATCGTGGGGCGGTGCAAGAGGCATTGGATTACTACGCGCAAGTGTTGCGGCTCGACCCCCAAAATGCGTCGGCAAATGCGGGCATTGCCGCATTAAATGGCGACGAAAATCTCGAAAGTCAGCTAAAACATTGGTTGCAGACGCAACCTGATTCCGCCGCACTGCATCTTGCGTTGGGAAATTATTACGCCAGTGAGGTGCGTTGGGCAGAGGCGCAACAAGCTTATTTCGTCGCCTATCGGCTTGCCCCTCAAGATGCGAGCATTGCCTTTAATTTAGCGGTGAGCTTGGAACAACTGGGGCAAAACAAGTTAGCGGCACAGCATTATCAGCGGGCGGTGCAACTGGATGTGGCACATCGTGCAGGAATAGCCGTTGCGCCCCTCAATCAACATATCGAAGCCTTGTTGCGGTAGCCATGTTAACCCCGCTCATTCAACATTCGCTGGCGCAGATTTTGCGCGACAAAGGGGTGATTGGCGAGGATCAGTTGCACATCGCGTTGCGTGCGCAACAACAGACGCATCAACCGTTGGAAAGTCTATTGGTCGATTTGGGTTTTATCTCTGAGTTCACCATACGGGCGGTGTTGTCTGAGAATATGGGGCATGAAAGCGTCGATTTGGCGACAGTGTTGGTGGAACCTGCTGCATTAGAAATCGTGCCGAAAGAGTTGGCGCGTCGCTATCAATTGTTACCCTTGTCCATGGATCCACAGGCGCGTACTTTTACGCTGGCGATTGCCGATCCTGACAATATTTTGGCACTTGATCAGCTGCGAGCTTTATTGGACGAAACGTATCAAATCATTCCACAGCTCGCTAGCCAAGCCGACATCCTGCGCGCGATTGACCAGCATTATGGCTTTGCCTTGTCGATTGATGGCATTCTGCATGAAATTGAACCGAGTGACGATGACGCGCGGGTGGCAGAGTCTGCTGTGAATGAGTTCAGTCAGCCCATGGTGCGTTTGATTGATGCGCTGCTCACCGAAGCCGTTCAGCGTGGCGCGTCTGACATACACTTTGAACCTGAACATAGCTTTTTGCGCATACGCTATCGCGTTGATGGGGTGTTGCATCAAGTGCGCAGCCTACCAAAAAGCTTTTGGGCGAGTATGGTGGTGCGACTCAAGGTGATGAGCGGGATGAATATCGCTGAAACCCGTGCGCCGCAGGATGGTCGTATTTCCTTGCGTTTATCGGGGCGTCCCATTGATTTTCGCGTTGCGTCCCATCCCACCACGCAGGGTGAAAATTTGGTGCTGCGTATTTTGGATCGGCAAAAAGGCATTGTGCCGTTGGATAAGTTGGGATTGGACGAACACGCTTTGTCTACGCTCAAAAAACTTATTGCAAAACCTGAAGGTATCGTACTGGTCACAGGTCCGACGGGCAGTGGCAAAACGACGACGCTGTACTCGGTGTTGACGCATGTTAACCATGAGTCGGTCAACATTATGACTTTGGAAGATCCTGTGGAATATCCGCTGGCGTTGGTACGCCAAACCTCAGTCAACGAGGCCGCCAAACTGGATTTTGCCAATGGCATTCGCTCCATTATGCGTCAAGATCCCGACATTATTCTGGTTGGCGAAATTCGCGATCATGCCACGGCAGAGATGGCATTTCGTGCTGCCATGACGGGTCATCAGGTTTATTCCACCTTGCATAGCAACTCGGCAATCGGTGCGCTGCCGCGCTTGTTGGATATGGGAATTTTGCCCGATGTCCTCGCGGGCAATATTATTGGGATGGTGGCGCAACGCTTGGTGAGACAGCTGTGTGGGGAATGCAAGCAGCCCTATCTGCCTGATAGGGATGAGCGTCGCTTGCTCCATCTGGATGCCGAGCAAGACATGAAACTTTATCGTGCCGTCGGTTGCGCCAGTTGCCATTTTCAAGGTTATCAAGGGCGATTTGCGTTGATGGAAGTCTTGAAAATGGATCTTGAATTGGACGATTTGGTGGCGCAGCGTGCGCCTGCTCAACAGATTCGCCGAGCGGCTTTGGCTAAAGGTTTTCGACCACTATCTCTGTCGGGTATTCAGCATATTCTGCAAGGCAACACCTCTTTGGCGGAAGTGTGTCGTGTGGTGGATTTGAGCGATGCGTTGCCATGACACTGTATGCCTATCGTGCGATTGATGCGCAAGGACATGCGCGCAAAGGACTACAAGATGCCGCCAATCTGGTTGATCTGGAGTCTCACCTCAAGCACATAGGATTGGATTTGATCGATGCGCAGAGCGATCATGTACGTCGTCAACGTGCGGCAATCCCTGCGTCCGATTTGATTACGCTCTTTTTTAACTTAGAGCAGCTCACGCGTTCGGGTGTGCCTTTGCTCACGTGCTTGGAGGATTTACGCGACACCATGCACGAGCCGCGTTTGCGCAGCATTTTGGCGGAGATGATTGAGTCCATACAAAATGGTAAAACCCTGTCTCAATCCATGCAGTCACACCCCGATGTGTTTGATGCCACGCTGGTGAGCTTAACCCATGCGGGCGAAATCAGCGGGCGCATCTCCGAAGTATTTGCTCACATTACCACTACGCTGAAATGGCAGGACGAAATGCGCAGTCACACCAAAATGCTGCTGATGTACCCCGCACTGGTGGGTGGCGTGGTGTTAGCTGTGATTGCTTTTTTGCTGATGTATTTGGTGCCGCAGCTCGTGGTGTTTATTCAAAATATGGGGCAGGAAATTCCTTTGCAAACCCGAATCTTATTATGGGTGTCAGCCTTTTTCGTCCAGTATTGGGCGATTTTGTTGGGCTTGCCCGTGGGCTGCGGCATACTGGCGGCGTGGTTGCTGCACCGTTATCCAGAGCTGCATGAACCCCTGGATGATTACAAACTTAGGTTGTGGATGGTGGGCGGTATTTTGCGCAAGCTCATTTTGGCGCGCTTCGCCAATACGTTTGCCCTGATGTATCGCTCAGGGATTAGCGTATTAGATTGCCTCGCCAATTCAGAAGGGCTGGTGAATAACCGTGCGATAGCCCGCAGTTTGCAGGCGGTTGCACATGAGATAGAGGCGGGACATAACCTCACGGACAGTTTTGCCAAAACAGGGATGTTTCCACCTTTAGTGATTCGGATGCTCAGGGTGGGCGAAACCACGGGGGCATTGGACGAAGCTTTGCTGAATATCAGTTATTTTTATGAACGCGATGCCAAAGCCGCGTTGCAGAAAATGCAAATGTTGATTGAGCCTGTGATGACCCTGATGCTGGGGGCGTTGCTCGGCTGGGTGATGTTGTCTGTGCTATCGCCCATTTATGAGCTGATCGGGAAATTAAAGCTGTGATGAAAATACTGTTGTTGCTCAGTGCCAATCACCTTCATGCGCAAGTGCGGCGCGGACAAGTTGTTGTCACGCAACAGCAATTTAGCAACACACCAGCTGAACGGGAAGCGTTTGCTCATTTTTTAAAGACGCAAAAAGGGCTTTGCTATGTACTGACGGACTTAATCGAAGAAGATTTTCACTTAGAAAGCCTACCTTATTTGCGTCGCCGTTCACGGGATGCTTTATTACAACGCAAATTTTCCCAGCTCTATCCTGACACGCCTTTTCATCTTGCGACGGAATTGCAACGTCAATCCCATGGGCGGCGGGATGTGGAGATGTTGTTGTCGGCGTTAACCAATCCCAGCATGATAGAACCTTGGTTGGATATTTTGTGGGCGGTTCAAGTGCCTGTGGTCGGAATTTATTCCATTGCTCAACTCAGTGGCTCGCTGATTGCTACGCAGGAAATAACGGATGTGCTGTTGGTGTCATATCAAAAAATGGCGGGTTTACGGCAAAGCTATTTCAAAGCGGGACATCTACAGTTTTCACGACTGACAGCACTTGCACACGATGCGTCTTTTTATGACAACCAAGTCAAGGAGTTATTGCGCACCTATCATTATCTGCGGCGACTCAACCATTTGTCGGTAGGGCAAGCATTGACGATACGGTTGTTATGTCATTCGGACGACCAAGTTTGGCTACAACAAAGACTACCCGATGATGCCGATCTGCACTACGAGTTCGCGCCGCTCAATAGTTTAGGGCGCATATTAGGCTGCAACGAGGTGTTCGATGATACGGATGCCAGCACACTCTTTTTGCACCAATTAGCGACACATCCGCCCAACGTTCATTATGGACAAGTGCGACACACGCATTATTTTCGATTATGGCAAGTACGGCGGATATTGAACCGTGGCAGCGCGGTATTGTTTCTGTTGTGTGCGGTTTGGGCATTGCACAATGTGTGGGGCAGTTTACCTGACGGGCAACATGCAACTGCGATGCAGAGCAATACGCGCCAGATGCAGCAGCAAACCCAGCAAATTTTGCAACACTTGCCGCAGAGTACGATGCCTGCGGCCGATGTCAAAGCCGCCGTGCTGACCATGCGACAATTCAAGCAGCGCAGGCAATTGCCCGATACGGTGTTGTTGCCCTTGAGTCGTGTGCTGGATCGTTTTCCTGATATTCAGCTTGATACGTTAACTTGGCAAATCCATGCCACCGATGCCGCGCAAGGGGTGATGGATTGCCAAGCGCATTTTCAGCCTTTTACGGGGAATTATCGCGCCGCCTTGCAGGTGCTGGAACAGTTCAAAGCCGCTTTGCAGCAGCAAGGTTATCAGGTGGAAGCACTTACTTCACCGTTGCAGGATGGCACCGCCACGCCGCTTGCCGATGCGAGGAATACGCCCAATCCTGTCTTTACCTTCACGGTGAAATTGCGCTGGCAGGTATCGACATGAAATTGACCTCACAAGATTTTCGGGTGATGCGAGCCAGCTTACTGGCTGGTGTGATGGCGGTGTCCGTGAGTGTTGCCTTGATTTGGCTAAGTCTTTGGTATGAACAGCGTGTGAGTACGATGGAGCACGTTGCGCAAAGCCAGCTTGCGTTGGCGCGACAACAATTGACTAGCGCGCAGCAGGATGCGTTGAATATGCAGGCGTATTTGGTGGAATATGCCCAACTCACGCAAGGTCGCATCATCGGAGAAGAGCAACGCGTGGATTGGTTGGAGACCGCCGCCGCCTTGCAGCAACAAGCCTGGGTGGCGGACTTTCATTACCGCATGGATCCGCAACAACGCTATCCCTCACCCTTTTCGGTCGAAACGGGGCATTTTGTCCTCTATCGCAGCCCAATGAAGTTGGAACTTTCCTTGCAGCATGAGCAGCAATTAGTTCATTTTCTCAAGGCGTTGACTGAGCAATCTACGGGCTGGTTTCAACTCACAGGATGTACCCTGCAACGGATTTCGGATGCGGAAGATAGTTTGTTGAGCGCACATTGTCAGGGCGATTGGATCACCCTCAACGTGCCGCAGGAGGTGCCATGAAGCTTGCAATTCTCATTTCGACCGTGGGTACGAATTTATTCGTACAGTTAGGCATGAGTAAGGCAAATTTAGTCGCGGTTTTCGCCCTGTCGGGCGATGTACGAATAAATTCGTACCCACAAATCTCCTCTGTTTGGTCAAAATGAGAATTGCTGCCATGAAGCCCATCGTTTTGTGTTGTTTGTTGTGCATGACGCACACGGTTTTTGCCGAGGAGGCGACCTTGGGGCGTTTGTTTTTCACCCCAGCACAACGGGCACAACGTGATGCACGGCACATCAGCCCACCTGTAGTCTCGCAGGTGAATGGCATTGTGCAACGAGATGGGGGCGTGCGCACGGTTTGGATAAATGGGGTGGCACAGCGTGACAAAGTGGGTGGCTTGCCTGTGTCAGCGGCTAAGCCCCCTATTGCACATCAAGCTCCCCCCGCAACCCGCCCGATTGTGATTCAAAAACATGAAAGATAACCGCCTATCCGTGTCGTTGCGAGGTTTTCCACCGCAGCAGTGCGGCGCGGCTTTGTTGGTCATGCTGGTGATTTTAGTGTTGGGCGCACTGACGCTTTTCGTCAATACCTTAAATTCCGCTGCCATAAATCAGGCGCGGCAGGCACAAACGGAAGCCGCGTTGGCGTTGGCAAAGGATGCCCTCATCGGACGTGCGCTCAGTAATCCCAATATGCCCGCCAGCTTGCCTTGCCCCGATCTTGTCACCCATCTCGCGGGCAATAATATGCCCAACGATGGCGTGGCGGACTTGTTCAACGGCAATGACTGCCCCAGTTATATCGGACGTTTTCCTTGGCGCACGTTGGGATTGGGCGATGTGCGCGATGGCTGGGGCGAGCGTTTGTGGTATGTGTTGTCGCCCAATATGCGTGATGATGAATCCGCCAAACCACTGAACAGTGACACGGCGGGGCAATTGTCACTGCAAGGCGATATGCCACAAAGTCCTTTGCTGGCAATGGTTTTTTCCGCCAATGTGCCGCTGGATGGGCAAGCACGGAGTAGCGCAAATGAAAATTCTGTTGCGCACTATTTGGAAGGTGAGAACAGCAATGGCGATACTATCTTCAGCCGATTGGCAAGTACGACCCAGTTCAACGATGTGTCGATTAGCCTAAGTGCCGATCAACTTTTCCCCTTAGTTGAAAAGCGGGTGTTGCGTGAGATTCGCGTGTGTTTAGACGATTATGCGGCAGCGTCAGGCGGAAAATATCCTTGGGCAAGTCCCGTCAGTGATACCAACCACTATTGGGGCGCGTGGCAGACTTATTTTGGGCACATCCCTGCGCAACCGAATATCTTGTTGGGCGCAGTGGATGCCAGTACGGCTCAGTTTATCGAAGCCTTGGTGAGTGTACAAGTCGCCCTAAATCACTATGTTGCCGCGAACAATGGCAACACCCGTCCCGCGCTGAGTTTGGCGGCGACGCAACTCAACCTTTCGGCGCAAGCCGCAAGTGATCCTGTGAGTACAACGGCGATCAGTGCGGCATTATATGCAGCTGATTTGGCGACCAATTTAGCTCAAAAATCCCCCAGCGCGGGGGCGACGGTGATACAAGCGGGGATCAATGGGGTGCAAGGTCAGATCAATCTCGTGCGTGATGAATTGCGCGTATCAGGATTGATTGACCCGAACATGGCATTGGCTTGGACGGCGCGTTGCACGGCTTTTTCAGCGGGCTATTGGGATAGCTGGAAAAACCTGCTGTTCTACCAAATTGCCGTGGGCTATCAGCCAGGGGGAAATGGTGATTGTGGCACGTCATGTTTGGCGATTACGGGCAGTGGACATGCGGTTGCAGGAAGTATGCACTATCGCGCAGTGGTCGTGAATGCGGGCAGAGCCTTGTCGGGTCAGGTGCGCAGCACCAATGCTGTTTCAGCCTATTTGGAGACCACCAATATGCGCACCACGGCGGATACGCTGACCTTCGTCACGTATCGCCCTGACGACATCGCCAATGCCGCACTGAATAACGATTTAGTGTTTTGCCTAGACGGGAGGCAGTATTGCAAATGAGAAAATTCAAGCGCATGATGGGTTTTAGTCTGTTGGAAATGGCGGTGGTGATGCTGATTTTAGGGCTGCTGTTGACAGGGCTGTTGCCCACCTTGTCGGCGCAAGTTGAACAACAGCGCATCGTTGAAACACGCAAACAGTTAAATGAGATACGCGACGCGCTGTTGGGCTTTGCTGTTAGTCAAGGTCGCTTGCCCTGTCCTGCGGAGGGCAGTCTTGCCAGTGAAAATAACGCGGGCTTGGAGGCAGTGAGTGGCGTAGGGACAAGTTTGGTCTGTGCCAGCAATCGGGGGGTGTTGCCGTGGGTGACCTTGGGGATTCCCGAAACGGATGCGTGGGGGCGACGCTACAGTTATCGCGTGACAGCGACTTTTGCCGACGGCGAAGACGGCACAACGGCGAGTTGCGCCATGCCCAGCAGCGTGTCGTTTCAATTATGTTCTTTGGGTAATCTAACCGTATTGAAGACAACAGGCGGCGCGAAAGTGTCCGATAATGTCCCCGTGGTCGTGGTGTCGCATGGGCAAAATGGATGGGGAGCCTACACGCCGCAAGGTAAACAACTGGCGGGCGCAACAGGCGATGAAGCGGAGAATGCCGACAATAACAACACCTTTGTCAGCAAAGAGTTCGGCGTAAACTATGATGATTTGGTGTTGTGGCTATCCCCGCCTATTTTGATGAATCGTATGGTGGCGGCAGGGAAATTGCCGTAAGGGCGGGGAAGGGGGAATAGGTAGGGTGCGCCGTGCGCACCGTAAATTTCATATCACATTGAAATTAAACAGTTATATCCGCGTGCGCATAGTCCCCCTACTTGGCGGGGCTTCATTTTGCCATGCGGTAAAGTTGCTCATCGAAAGTGGTTTAAGTCCGCTGCTAGGCGCACTCGATTCGTTGCTCGCGCCAAAGTCCATAGAGTCACAAAGTGGAGCGTCTTTGCCTTCATCAAAAACTTCGGTCACCCAGAAATTGATAACAACTTTGTATTGTTTGCCTTGGCATTCCACCAGATAGATCGCACGGTCTGCCCCTTGATAGCCTTTTTCTGGTACATATGCCCAATGTTGAGAGGGTTCATAAACAAGTCGTGCTTGTCCGTGCTTTGGCATTTCGAGTAGAGCAACTTTATATCGCTGCACTTCGGCATCTGTCCCAGTAAATGGTCTGCCAATTTTCTTTAAAAACTCTTCACTAATTGGTGAAAAGCTGTTGAAGCCAGAGTCTGGACTCAAGCTTTCTGTATCACGACAAAACGTAATCGTTTTTACGTTCTGCGCAGAGAACAGGACCGATTCAACGGGAGATTGTGACATGGCCTTTTGGAAATACTCTGGGTGCTCTTTCTGAATGCGCCGCATATCTTGGTAATCGTTTGCAGTGGGGGGGCATTGCTTGAAGGAATCCGTTTCCATGTTCACCCAATAAATATGGGCACGCACCAGAACGCGTTTGCCGTTGCTCAGTTCGACGGCGTATTCAGCCAGATCGGAGCCGAGGTAATTGTCGGTGCTCTTCATAAAATACGATGGGTCTGATGGAATAGTCCTTCCATCTGCCACTGCTGTTGTGACAAGTTCTAGCTCGCCGTGCTTGGGTTTGAGCACAATCTCTATTGCATTCACCTTGAGCTTCTGGTTCTCCTCATAGTTGTGCGCATACTGAGCTTTCGCAATCATAGCGATCTCATTACTATCCGTGGCATACGTCCGCGCAAAACTGCACTCGTTGACGATCTTGTCATATTTGACCGCCCCCACGACTTGCGCCGCTGGAACCATGGGATCAGCTCTAGCATCGTAGCATTGCGCGTCCCCGCCACTCACCACGCCCATCAAACCCAATGCGCAGCACAGCACTTTCGCATTCAATTTTCGAGGTTGAACTCTCGTTATCTCATTCATCGTTTCGCCTCTCTCAGGATTCGTCCTACGATTGGAGCAAATAGGTCAGGTCTTTCATTGTCACATTCCCTCAATTTCTGCATCAGAAAGATAGGCATTCTCGCGTCCATCCCCCGTGACATGATAGCGCGCGCCTGCAAGTTCAAGTCGTAAAGGTCTGGTCATCGTGCGGCTATTTTAAGACATAAATGCGATAACGAAAGACCTGCCCCCTTCCGTGTGCAAAAAAGACAAGAAAAATCCCCCAGAAACTTACGAAGTTGCGGACTCAGCAAGAAACGCGGCGGCGGTGATAATTTGTACGCCGTGGTAGGGATTCATGGAGAGCAGGTGTTTTTTGTCGCCAGAAACCAAAATACTCGCGCCTGAGGCGAGGGCAACTTCTAGGAATTTATTGTCTTTGGGATCAATGCAATCGGTGATGGGGTGGGTTATGGGCACCTGAATACAAAGTGCAAAAAATCGGGTTAAAAATTCAAGTCTGGTGTATTCGGTGTTGGTGAAATAGGGGTCAAATTTGTTGCGCTGAATAACTTCTGCCAGTTCGCCAAAAGTGGCTTGGGAGATGAAAATATCGCATTCGGTGACGGCTCGGTAGAGTGCTTTTGCTGCGGTGCTGTTTGGCTTGATGGCGGCACTGAGCAGGATGTTGGTGTCAATGACGACTTTGGTTTTATTTGGCGATTTCTGCATGGATGATGGCGTTGAGATCGTCTTCGGCAATATCGAGCGCGACATTGGGTGCGGTTTGCGCCCGCCCTTCCAGCCATGTCGTCATGTTTTTGGCGGCAAGTTCCCGCAAGGCATCTATCCCGTCTTGATAACGGATGAGTAATAGCGTGGGGCGACCATATTGGGTAATGGTGACAGGTTCACCAAATTTGGCGATTTCGGCAATCGCGCCAAAGTTGGATTGCACTTTTCCTGAGGTGACGATTTGCATTTGTATAGCCCGTATTGTTAGACAACATGGGCATCTTACTTATCTTAGGTGAGATGGTCAAATTTTGAGAGGGGTAGGGTGAGTTGTGCGCACCGTAAATTGCACATCATATTGAAATTAAATGGTTTTATTAGCTTGCGCATGGTGCACGCTGCCTGGCTGGGGAGATCAGTGAAGTTTAGAGTAATACCTGAGTTAGCGAATTGTCCACTCAATTGAGTGTCAGTTAGCAAAGCCGCTAAACCTGTAGTGAGATCGAGTGTGTTTGTACTGCTGATACGTTTAACATCCCCAGCATCCCCTTCGCAATGCAGACCATGATTATCAACATACAACGTGGTGATTACTTTAATGCGCTTGCCATCTAGCTCAACAAGATGAATGACTTTGTCTTGACCAAGGAAACCATGGTTCGGAATATACCCAAAATTTTCTATTTTCCCATGAGTTGGTCCAACGAGAAGGGTGACTTTTGCCCCATCAATGGGAAAGTACTTCCCATATTTATTTTCCATATAAGTTTGATACCAGCCAGCAGGAGTTAATTGACCCCCCAACTGTCCCTGCGGATCGTCTGGTGTTTTCACCCCTTCGCAAGCACTCAACGTCATATTGATTTTATTGGTTGTGGCTTGTGCAACTATTGTTGGTGGCGCAACAGGTGCCGAATTGAATTTCATGCCCACGCAAGTCGATTTCTCATTCTCATTGGTAATTTGCTCCACCACGGAGAGCTTGAATTTGATCATGAACTGAATCGGTTTACCGCTTCTCGTCAAGGTATCGACGCCGATGACGAAACTGTCTTTTCCTACATAGCCTTCATTGGCTCGGTAGGAAAAATAGAAATGCTTTTTGCCTTCTTCCGTTTGAAATACTTCTCCATGTACTGGAGAAGAAATGATGGTGGATTTGAAACCAGCACGAACTTGCTCGGGCAAAATATAATTTCCAGTGGCAGAATCAATGCGGTAACCGAGTGAGGATAATATCCCACCGATGCCAAATTGATTGTAAGCAGAATCAACATAATCCTCGGCATTGCCAACCTCTCGGCAATCATCCTCAAATTCTATCGGTTTGGGATTGCCAGCTTGCGCAATCTTTGATGCTGTGACCGACGCAACCTGAACATAGGGAACCATGGAGTCAGGTCTAGCATCGTAGCATTGTGCATCCCCGCCACTCACCACGCCCATCAAACCCAATGCGCAGCACAGCACTTTTCTGAGTTTTCGGGATTGAATTTTCGTTGTCTCGTTCATCGTTTCCGCCTCTCTCACGATTCGTCCTACGGTTGTGAAATGTACGCCGAAGTAGGCGGCGATTTGTGGGTAAGTGCGCGCAGCGCGCCTTACCTAGTTTTTTGCATTGCTAAAGCGGGAGATTGTGCGATTACGCTAATCGCACTTACTTTGTCCAAGCATCTTTCAAGGTAACCGTGCGATTAAACACGAGTTTTTCACCCGTTTGATGCTCGCGGCGGTCGGTGCAGAAATAGCCTAGCCGCTCGAATTGGAAACTCGTTTCAGGGGCGGCATCGCGCACGGCGGGTTCTACCCAACCTTGTACCACGGTCAAGGATTCGGGATTTAGATAGGTGCAAAAATCCACTTCGCGGTCGGCATCGGGTTCGGGGACGGTGAACAATCGGTCATACAAACGCACTTCGGCGGACACCGCATCGGCAACCGACACCCAGTGAATCACGCCTTTGACTTTGCGCCCGACGGGATTTTTGCCCAAAGTGTCGGGGTCAATGGAGGCACGCAATTCGACAATATTGCCAGCGGCATCTTTAATCACTTCATCACAACGCATCACATAACTGTGACGCAAACGCACTTCTCCGCCCACGGTCAGACGCTTCCAACCTGCGGGCGGAGCTTCGGAAAAGTCGTCCGCTTCTATCCAAATTTCGCGCCCAAACGGCACGAGGCGTGAACCTTGTTCAGGATGATTGGGATGAAAATCTGCCTCGCGGGAAGTGGTTTCGCCTTCGACAAAATTGCTAATCACCACTTTCAACGGATGGATCACCGCCATCACGCGATGCGCTTTGCCTTCTAAATCTTCGCGCACGGCGGATTCCAACACGCCCATATCCACGGTGTTATTGCTTTTGGAAATCCCGATACGTTGGGCAAATTCGCGCAGCCCTTCAGGCGTGTAGCCACGGCGGCGCATCCCCGAAATGGTGGGCATACGCGGATCGTCCCAACCGCTGACATGCTTTTCATTGACCAATTGCAGCAATTTGCGCTTGCTGGTGATGGTGTAATGCAGTTCCAAACGGGAAAATTCAGTTTGTTGCGGGTGGCAAGGGATGGTGATGCTGTCCAGCACCCAGTCGTACAGCGGGCGGTGGTCTTCAAATTCCAGCGTACACAGCGAATGCGTGATGCCTTCCAGCGCGTCGGAAATGCAATGCGTGTAGTCGTACATGGGGTAAATGCACCACTTATCGCCCGTGCGAATGTGATGCGCACGGCGGATGCGGTAAATCACGGGGTCGCGCAGGTTGATATTGGGCGAAGACATGTCGATTTTGGCACGCAGTACCATAGACCCATCGGCAAACTCTCCCGCCCGCATCCGCGTGAAAAAATCCAAATTCTTGGCTACGGCACTGTCACGATTCGGACTGTTTTTACCCGCTTGCGTCAGCGTACCGCGATATTCGCGCATTTGTTCTGGCGTTAGATCATCGACGTAAGCCAAGCCTTTGCTAATCAATTCCACTGCAAAATCATACAATTGCTCGAAATAATCCGAAGCCCAGCGTACTTCACCGTTCCATTCAAACCCTAACCAGCGCACATCATCTTGGATCGACAGCGCGTATTCTTCGCTTTCTTTTTCGGGATTGGTGTCGTCAAAGCGTAGATTGCACTTGCCTTGATAGTCTTGCGCTAAACCAAAATTCAAACAAATAGATTTGGCATGACCGACGTGCAAATAGCCATTTGGTTCGGGTGGAAAGCGCGTTTGTATTGCGCTGTGCTTGCCACTCGCCAAATCGGCATCAATTATGCTGCGGATAAAATTAGAAACAATGGGTGTGCTGCTCATACTGGACTCTCTACGGCGTTAAATCGAAGGCGGGAATTCTACCCGAATTAATACAACTGTTCCCGAATCTGGTCACCATGTGCGGATTCCATGTCTGGCAAGCTATTGTTTGTGGCGGAAGGCAAGTTTTCTTTGTAGAAATATTCCAAAATTGGACTGCCTTCTTCTAATTGACCACTATCATTGATGTGTGCCTGCACCATATTGTCGGGCATGTTGTACACCGCTTCAGGTACGCCTTTTAGTACCGTGCCCATATAACTAATCCACATGGGCAACGCCGCCCCGCCCCCCGTTTCGTGATCCCCTAAGCTACGCGGTTGGTCGAAGCCTATCCATGAAATACCCACCACAGAAGGATGAAAGCCACAAAACCAAGCATCAATGGAGTCACTGGTCGTGCCTGTTTTTCCTGCTAAATCTTGTCGCTTAAGCTGCATAGCACGTGTTGCTGTGCCGTGTTTCACGACATCCTGCATCATGCTGACCATGCTAAAAGCATTACGCACATCAATGACACGCTCGGCATTTTTTGAGGCAACAAATGGCGTGGATTTGGCGATAATTTTGCCTGCGCTGTCTTCTATACGTTGAATAAAGTACGGCGTGACGCGGTATCCGCCATTGGCAAATACGGAATAGCCCGTCAGCATTTGCAAAGAGGTAACCGAGCCTGCGCCCAATGCGGTGGTCAAATAAGGTGGATGCTTGTCTGCATCAAAACCAAATTTAGTGATGTAGTCTTGCCCATATTCAGGCGAAATAGCCTGCAAAATACGGATAGAAACCATGTTTTTGGATTTCATCAGGGCTTTGCGCATCCGCATGGGGCCATCAAACTTGGCATCGTAATTCTTAGGTTGCCAAGGTTCGCTACCTGTTTGTGCGGCATCGAATGATAAAGGCGCATCATTGATAACCGTAGCAGGCGTAAATCCCTTTTCCAGTGAGGCGGAGTAAATAAAAGGTTTGAAGCTCGAACCTGGTTGCCGCCACGCTTGCGTAATGTGATTGAACTTGTTGCGATTAAAGTCAAATCCACCAACGAGGGAGAAAATGGCACCATCTTGAGGGCTGCCAGACACAAACGAGGCCTCCACAAGTGGGAGTTGACTGATTTGCCACACCGTTTTTTCGTCTTTTTGCAAACGGATAATGGATCCTGTGGTAATCCGTTGATTGAGAGCCGCTTTGCTGCTGAGGGCGCGTTGCACAAATTTTAACGCATCGCCTGTAATTTCAGCGATTTCACCGCCTTTACAATAAGCACGAATCAGTTTTGGTGACGCGCTGGTGACGATAGCGGGGATCAAATCGCCGTTGTCGCTCACATCTTGCAACGACTCTTCAAGATACTCATCACCAGTGCCTTTACTTAAATCCACAAAGGATTCGGGTCCCCGATAACCGTGCCGACGGTCATATTCAAGTACGCCTTTGCGCACGGCTAGATAGGCGGCTTGTTGGTCAACTTGTCGTATGGTGGTGTAAACCTTGAAGCCTTGGGTGTAAATATCTTCTTTGTATTTGTCATACATAAAAGCACGTACCATCTCCGCCAAATATTCTGCTTGCACAGAAAAGGCTTGGGGATGATTGGTGTTGAGCGTGGCCAGCTGGGCTGATTTGAGTTGCGCATCGTCAATGTATTTGAGTTCGTGCATACGCCTTAGTACATAAAACTGACGCAGCTTAGCGCGTTTGGGATTGACGACGGGATTGTAGATAGAGGGACCTTTGGGTAAACCCGCTAGCATCGCTGCTTCTGCCGTGGAAATCTGATCAAGCGGCTTGCCAAAATAAATTTGGGATGCCGTGGCGAAGCCATAAGCACGTTGCCCCAGATAGATTTGGTTGATATAGAGCTGAAAAATATCGTCTTTGCTCAGGGTGTGTTCTATTTTAAAGGCCAATAGCACTTCATTAAACTTACGACTGAACGTCTTTTCTTTGGTCAGGAAGAAATTGCGCGCCACTTGCATGGTGATGGTACTTGCGCCTTGCTTAGAGCCCCCTGTGAGGTTGGAAATGGCAGCGCGAATGACGCCAACATAATCCACGCCGCCGTGTTGATAGAAACGATCATCCTCAGCAGCCAAAATGGCCTGCTTCATGATAACAGGCACATCCGATATTTTGACCAATGCGCGCCTTTCCTCACCAAACTCGCCTAACAATACACCTTCGGCACTGTACACTTGCAATGGGATTTTAGGATGATAGTCAGTGAGTACCTCTAATGAGGGGAGTTTGGGGTAGGTTAGAATGACGGCAACTCCCAGTGTAATCACAGGAAGGATGAGAAAAGTAAACGCAATCGCAAGGGATATCATCCAACGACGCACTAAAAGAGAATAGTTGTTCAAAAGTAAATGGTAGTGTTAGTGTAGAATATCCGCAGATTATATCGACTTCGTGCGATATAAATAAGCCCTAACAATTCGCTTTACACAAAATATAGTTGTTGCTAGGATTTAATCCACTTTCCACAGAGATATTCTGAGCGGTCTATGCCTAAAGTACCTAATATAAATTTGGATGTCGTATTGGAATTGTTACGAATCAAAACACCAGCTCTTATTGGGGTTGATATTAGTTCGTCTTCAGTTAAGTTTGTCGAGTTAAAGATGTTGCCTGCACAGGATGGCTTTGTGTTGCAAAATTATGCGATATATCCCCTCCCCAAAGATGCTGTAAGTGATGGCAATATCACTAATTTGGACGCGGTGGCAGAAAGCTTGCAGCATGCATGGCGAAATTTAGGTAGTAAAGTTAGAAATGTTAGTATGGCACTCCCCTCAGCGGCGGTGACCACCAAAAAAATGCTACTGCCTGCGGGTATGACTGAGGATGATTTGGAGTTTCAAGTCGAATCTGAAGCAAACCAATATATCCCCTTTCCTTTGGAAGAGGTGAACTTGGATTTTCAGGTTATTGGTCCATCACCTAATAATCCAGAAGAAGAAGTCGAAGTTTTGTTAGCGGCTTCACGCAAAGCGAATGTTGAAGATCGTGTCGCGACGGCACAAGTGGCAGGATTGAGTGCGGTCGTGATGGATGTGGATACCTATGCGTCTGAACGGGCTTTTGAGCTGGTTTGTGCGCAATTGCCTGACAACGCAAAGGATAAGTGTGTTGCATTAGTTGATATTGGCACCACGACAACGACAGTGAACGTGTTGCGTAATGGGCAATCACTTTATATTCGAGATCAACAAGTGGGAGGCGGGCAACTCACACGACAAATCGAAGCAATGTTTGGTTTGTCTCTCGAAGAGGCAGAAGCCGCCAAGCGATCAGGCAATTTACCTGACAACTATGAAGAAGACGTGTTGACTCCTTTTCGGGAAAATATGGTCATGGAGATTTATCGGTTATTGCAGATATTTTTCACCTCTTCGCAATACACCGAAATTGATTACATCGTATTAGCTGGTGGATGTGCAGTTCTGCCAGGTTTAGACGATGCTGTCGCGACTAAAACCCAAGTGGCCACTATGGTGGCGAATCCCTTTGCTTTAATGACGTTGTCTGATCGGATTAAGGCACGACAATTACAAGCAGATGCCCCTTCGCTGATGGTTGCGTGTGGATTGGCGATGCGGAGGTTTGATAAATGATACGGATAAACTTATTACCTCATCGTGCAGAGAAGCGACGTATTCGCCAATTGCAATTCTTTGGCATGGCGGGTGCATCATTTTTGTTGGGTCTGATTGTGGTCGGTGCAGGGCATTTGGTCATGAGTAATCGAATTTCCTATCAGGAAAGTCGCAATACATATCTTAAAGAGCAAACGGCAATACTGGATAAGCAAATTGCAGAAATCCAAGTCCTGCGTAAAGAGGTGGATGCTTTGCGTGCCCGTAAAGCGGTGGTGGATGATCTACAAGAAACCCGTTTGGATGTGGTGCATCTACTGGATCAAATGCTCAAAATACTCCCTGAGGGTGTTTATTTGCGCTCGCTAAAGCAGAGTGCAGATAATAAAATTACCATCATAGGTTTTACCCAATCCAATGCCCGCGTATCAACTTTAATGGGGTCGATAGAGCAATCTCCTTGGTTAGAAAAAGCAGAATTGATTGAAATTCATGCCGCAGGGGGAGAAAGTGGTCGCAGTAGCGAATTCACATTAACTTTTTTCTTAATAAAATCAAAGGAAAATGGTGACGTTGCGAAAAAACAAGGCGGTGGCGCATGAATATCAATATTGACTTTGATGAACTCAAAAATCTTAACCCTCAGACACCTGGTGCATGGCCGTGGACGGCTAAACTTCTGGCATGTGGTTTGATTTTCTTTGTGATTATCATTTTGGGTGCGGTGCTGCATTGGCAAGAGCAATGGGATAGCTATCAACTGATTCGGGATGAAGAGGACGGGTTGAAAAAGACCTTTATGGAAAAGAAGAAGGACGCAATCAACCTAGATTTAATGAAAAAGCAGCTGAAAGAAACAGAAGAATCTTTTGGTGCGCTGCTTAAACAATTGCCCAATAAATCTGAGATTGCGTCTTTATTGACTGACATTAACCAAGCAGGATTGGGGCGTGGATTATTGTTTGATTTGTTCAGACCTGGTACGGAAAGAACGGTGAAGGGCACTTTTGCTGAGAAACCTATCGCCATAAGAGTAACAGGTGGATACGATGATTTGGGTAAATTTTCGAGTGATATTGCGTCATTGCCACGTATTGTCACGTTGACCCAAATTGAAATTAACTTGAGTGGCAGCAAGCTTTCCATGGATGCACAAGCAAAGACCTATCGCTATTTAAATGATAAAGAAACGGCAGAGCAGGCAAAAACAGCTGCACCACAAGGAGGGGGCGCACAATGAGGTATCCTTGTCTGATTTTGGCATCACTGTTGTTGACAGGGTGTATGGGGAGTGGGCTTGAGGATTTGGAAGAGTTTGTTCGCGATTCAGACAAAGATTTGCGGGGCAATATTCCACCTGCCCCAGAGGTCAAGCCGCCAGAGGTATTTACGTATTTAAATGATAACGTGCCTCCTTTGCCTACGCCCTTCCAGCCTCGTAAGCAGGATAAAGGTGGAAAAGATAATCTCGCCGAAGATCATCCAAAAGAAGAGTTAGAAAGCTTCCCACTAGAAAATCTGAAAATGGTGGGTTATTTAGAGCGGGGTAGTGTTCGCGAAGCGGTAATCCGTTCGCCAGATGGACGTATTTTTAGGGTGAAGGTGGGGAATTATATTGGAACTAAGTTCGGCAGAATCACTGCTGTCAGTCCAAATGCGATCACTATTAGTGAAATAGTTCGTGAAAATGAAGAAGATGCTCAACATATTAATACGTTGCAATTAGAGGAACCAGGAGCTACAAGATGAATCAATTAAACCTTTTTGTTAGAGCCCTATTGTTACTGCTTGTTTCGGGTGTTTTTTCCTCGCAGGTGTTTGCAGAGGCACAAATTGTGGCATTAAATATCGTGAATACGGGTAATGGCACTTCTGTCGTGAAAGTGGAACTTAACCAGCCTTTAACGGGTGTACCTGCTGGTTTTGTGGTCAGTAAGCCGCCGCGTATCACGTTCGATTTCTTGAATGTTACGAATGGGTTGGGAAAGTCAACACAGCGTATTGATGAGGGCGAATTACGTAGTGCAGACATTATTCAGGCGGGTAACCGCACCCGTCTGGTGTTGAATCTCAATCAAGCATTGCTTTACGATACTAAGGTTGAAGGCAATACCTTGCTGATTAACTTACGTGGGAAAGTATCGTCTCAACTGGTGAGCAATCAATCCTCACGATTCGCAGAGGTAAGTAACATCAATCAGAAACATGCTTTGAATAAAGTAGAGTTCCATCGAGGTACAAATGGTGAAGGTCGTGTGGAGATTGATCTATCTGACACTACCACAGGCATTGATATTCGCCGTGAAGATAAAAGACTGGTAGTTGATTTTTTGAAAACCAATTTGCCTACCGACTTGCGTCGCAAGCTGGATGTGGTTGATTTTGGCACCGCAGTTGAAACAGTGGATACTGCGGTGCGCGGTGATAATGTGCAGATGATTATTCGCCCAAAGGGTGATTGGGAGTACGCTGCGTACCAAGCGAACAAAAAATTTATTATTGAAGTCAAAACGATATCGGCTACGGCAACGAATTCTTCTGGCACAACAGGTAGGCAAGCAAGTTTTAGCGGTGACAAGCTGACGCTAGACTTTCAAAACATTACCGTGCGGGAAGCTTTGAACGTCATTGCGGATTTTACGGGAAAAAATATTGTGATGAGCGATACGGTCACAGGTAATCTGACTTTGCGCTTGAAAGATGTACCTTGGGATCAAGCGATGTCGATTATTTTGCAGGCACGCGGTTTGGACAGTCGTGAAAATGGCAATGTCATTCAAGTTGCACCACGTGACGAAATCGCAGCCAAAGAAAAAGCGGAGCTGACTGCACGTAGCCAGATTGTTGCCTTGGAAGAAGTTCAAACCGAAAGCATAGAAATTAAATATGCTAAAGCACAAGAAGTGGCGACCATGCTTATGGGGGCAGGCGCGGGTAAAGGTCTAATTTCTGCGCGAGGGAGCGTTACCGCAGATATTCGAACTAATGTGCTTTTTGTACAAGAGTCTCCCTCACGTTTGGAGAAAGTCCGTGAGTTAGTGAATAAAATTGATGTGCCTTTACGCCAAGTGATGATAGAAAGCCGAGTGGTGATTGCCAGCAATAAATTTGGTCGCAATTTAGGTAGTCGGCTTTCATATAACTCTGTTGATACCTTCAATGTGGGTGGTGGACTGCGTGGCAATATTGGTGCTAACCAAGTGGTGAATGGTCCGTTAGCAGGTACGACGGCGACGATCAATACTCCGAACGTTAATTTGCCCGTTGCGGCGGCGGGTACATTTTCCATGCTGTTATTTAATAGTAGCCTGACCAAACTGCTGGGTCTGGAACTCACTGCGTTGGAAACAGATAACCAAGGGAAAGTGATTTCAAGTCCACGGGTGTTGACCATGGATAAAAAGATGGCGAATATTGCCCAAGGGGTCAAGATCCCTTATAACACAGCGGGTACAGCCACCACACCAGCTGGTATCTCTTTCATTGATGCGACCTTAAGTTTAACGGTGACCCCGCAGATTACGCCTGATGACCATGTGATTATGGATGTGGTCGTCACCAAAGACAGTCCTCAAGTGGTTGTGACAGGTACCCCATCCATCGATACGAATAAAGTGACGACGCAGGCATTGGTTGAGAATGGAGGGACGGTCGTAATTGGTGGCGTATATCAGCAAGACGCGAGTACCGCGATTACCAAAGTGCCGTTGCTGGGTGATATACCCCTGCTGGGCTACTTGTTCCGTAGCAAGGTGGCAGCAGATACTAAATCTGAATTGTTGATTTTCATTACGCCGAAAATTATTAAAGATGCGATGGATTTGCAGTAGCCTGAGCGTATTTGTTTTTGTCTGTAATTAGCATTTTGTAGTTTTAACCGCGCCAATGGCGTAACTTGGAGGATGTAAGCGTGCTGAACTCGTTATTAAATCATGGCTGGACGCGATCATTACGATACGTGTTTCTATTTGTCACCATTGCAGTACTCACCGCCTGTGGTGGGGGCGGCGGTGGAGCAAATCCATTCATTAGTGCTAGTGGTGTAGCGGGAACAAGTGGTGTTCCTGCCGCAAGTGGCGTTCCTGCTGCAAGTGCCGTGACGGCAATTCCCACTATGACAGTAGTTTTAACAAATGCGGGGGTTGTCAGTTCGCAAGTTACCAATAACACAACTGTGACTGCAACTTTGTTAAGTGCTGCGGGTGTAGCGATACCTAATGCGGTTGTCACATTCAGTACCAATGCAGCATTAGCCACCATATCCCCTGTTTCTGGAACTGCACTGACTAATGCCGCAGGTGTAGCAACTGTTACTCTGACTGCTGTAGGAACTGGAGCTGCTACGGTGGTGGCTACGGCACAAGCACCAGCGGTTATCGGTGGTGTTGCAGGTTTTGTGGCTGTCACTGCCTCGGTTGGGTACGCAAGTTCTATTGGTGCAGTAGCTCCGCCTACGATTGCGCTGAGCGTGCCTGTTTTTGGTGTAAGCGGTGTTCCTGCAACGCTTAGCGCACTGGGTAATACCAGTGTGACGGTGAATGTTACCGAAACACTTGCGGGTGTCACGACTCCTGTGGCTACGGCGCAAACCGTAACATTTACTTCAAATTGTGCCACTAGTGGCAAAGCCGTTCTGACACCCAGTGTCGTTACCGTGAATGGTATCGCGGTTGCATCGTATCGAGATAATGGATGCGCGAGTACGGATACGATTACTGCTTCTATTGCGGGTGGGCTTGCACCTTCGAAATCCGCAAATTTGGTGGTGGTGCCACCTGTTATTGGTTCTATCCAGTACGTTTCGGCTACGCCACTAAGCATTTCGTTGAAAGGTATGGGCGGGATTGGTCGTCAAGAGACTTCGCAGGTGATTTTTAAGGTGGTTGATGCAGGTGGTTTGCCTGTCGCGGGTAAAACAGTGACTTTTGGACTCAGTACTAATGTCGGAGGGATTACTTTAAGTACACCCAATGCTATTTCCGATGCTCTAGGTTTGGTTTACGTAACTGTAAACGCGGGGACAGTCAGCACCCCAGTCCGAGTTTCAGCTAGCACGACAACAGTTGCAACGGTCGCTATTCCTGCCACTACTTTAACCACCCAATCGGATCAATTAACGATTACGACAGGTATTCCCGATCAGCATAATTTTGAGTTAAGTGCCACGATACTGAACATGGAGGGCTGGGATATCACGGGTGCAACGACTGTGATTACGGCACGCTTGGCAGATCACTATAACAATCCTGTTCTCGATGGAACTGCCGTTGTATTTACCAGTGAGGGTGGAGCGGTTGTGGGTTCGTGCAATACGGTTGCAGGGGCGTGTAGTGTAACCTTAACCAGTCAAGCCTTAAGACCCATCAATGGGCGTGTCAGTGTGCTTGCTTATGCGATAGGCGAGGAAGGGTTTACCGATTTAAATGGTAATGGTTTGGTCGATCAACTTATTACCAAACAGGTCGCTCCTTTACCTCCATCACCTGAAATGATAGATGCTAATAATTCGTCTACCGATACACCTGAAGCATGGGTGGATTACAATGAAAACGGTATTCGTGATGCACTAGAACCCTTTATTGATTTCAATATCAATGGCTTGTACGATGCGGCTGATGGTTTGTACAACGGCGTGATATGTGATCATACGCTAGTGGCGGGTACTCCTTCGGTGGTCAATCCGCTCGCAAGTCTTGCTTGCAGTCCTAAGCAAACGATCCATGCGTTTAGGAACATTACGATTGTATTCTCTGGTTCCGTTGCAACAGCAACAGCAACGGCAGTTTCGTTGAACTTGGGAGGCTGTTTAGGCGGAGCTGCTGTCGTAGGAGCAGGGGCATCTACTAATGTACTAATAACCGATATAAATACCAACTTGATGCCTGCTGGGACGAAGATTGATGTGTCGACAACTAACGGCAAGTTATTGTCGCTTCCTTCTTACGTTGTGCCAAATAGCATAGCGACGAATATTCCTGGTATTTTGACGCATACGGTGGCAGGGGTGTTGGCTCCAGTTTCGACTGTTGGTTCTTATGCTATTTCGGTTGGGTCGGACGCCGTTGTTACTCCTGGAAATGCCGCTGCTGTGCCACCAACACCCGCGACATGTACAGATCCAACGCCATCTGGGGTTTTGAACATTGTGGTTACCACCCCAGGAGCCGCAGGTATTGCAGGTACAGTAACTGCGTTTGGTATTCCTGTGGCAAACTAAAGGGGTAAATGAATTTGCTGTGAGGTAATACAGCAATATGAGGAAATGGGCAGTTTGTAATTAACCTTGCTACAGCGCAATCATTCGCGCCGAATCGAGTGTGATGAATAGTGCAATGCGCTTCGCTTGTTGACACTTCCCACCAAAAAGGACACTTCGGTGTCCTTTTTTGGTGCGTGCTTATGTAATTTATCTGATAGACATTAAATTCAACCAAGATAAAACCGTCGAGAACTTGTTAACATGTGAAAGAATTTTGTCGTAAGGCAAAGCTTGTAATGTTCGGTCATGCCTCAGTGACACGAGAAGACGTGGAAACGCAAGATGATGCCCGTATAGGGCAATAAAGGGTGGAAGGGCGCAGTGCACATCCACACGTCAGATAACTGGTTGTGCGTACGTCGCGCGGAAGAAGACAAAATATATTTATGGTCTCGTCACCAACATTGTAGAGTTAGCCAGCAGGAAAGTATTGTGGCTAAATACGTGCTCGCCACGAGGAATTTTTGACTGAATGATCCAATAAAACCATTCATCATGAGTCGGCAAAAACTGGGGGCAGAGCAAGTATGCGCCTGCCATTTGGCGCAATAAATGGGGAGCGAACGCCCCCCGAAAGCTACAACACCTTGCTCACCTTGGTAATCCCTTGATCTTCTTCGCTGATTTTATGGCTAAAGCCTAGGCGATGCGTCAGTTTAAGCATGTTGTGGTTATTGGTTAACACTTCACCTTCGATGACTTTTAAGCCTTTGGAGCGTGCCGCTTCCATCAACGAAATCATCAGCTTTTGTCCCAAGCCTTTGCCCGCTATGTGATCCGCCACCACCAGCGCGAATTCGCAGGTTTCGCCGTCAGGGTTGGTCGCAAAGCGTGCTACGCCCAATTCCACTTCTTGATTGTGCTGCGTTGTCACTGCCATTAAGGCAATTTCGCGGCTGTAGTCAATTTGGGTAAAGCGCACTAACATGGCTTCGGTCAGGTGTTGCACGCTGTTCATAAAGCGGAAGTATTTCGACTCTTCCGACAAGCCTGCGACAAACTCTGTGACCAGAGTTGCATCCTCAGGACGAATCGGGCGGATGGTGATATTCGTGCCGTCGGCGAGTTGCCATTGGCTGACCAAGTGCGTGGGGTAGGGATAAATCGCCATATGGGCATAGCGATCCGTCGTGGGTTGGCGATATTTCACCACCACGCGCGCATCGGCTGCCAGTGCGCCATGTTCGTCCAAGATCAAAGGATTGATGTCCATTTCTTCAATCAAGGGCAATTCACACACCATTTCGGACACACGTAGCAACATGTCTTCCAAGGCGTTGAGATTGGCGGGTGGTAAGTTGCGGAATTGACCCAGCATTTTGGCGATGCGCGTGCCTTGGATTAATTCCTTCGCGAGGAAGTTATTGAGCGGTGGCAACGCCACGGCGCGGTCGCCCATGATTTCTACCGTGGTGCCACCCGCGCCAAAGGTGATGACGGGGCCGAACACGGGGTCTGTGGTCACGCCGATCATCAATTCACGACCATTGGGTTTGACCACCATCGGCTCAATCGAAATGCCATTCAACTGCGCATCGGGGCGCGCTAAACGCACGTTGTCCAGAATTTGCTGGTAGGCGGTGCGGACTTCGTGGGCGTTATCCAAATTCAATAACACGCCACCCGCATCGCTCTTGTGACTGATGTCGTGTGAGTTGATTTTCATGGCGACGGGATAGCCAAGCTGCTGGGCAATCAACAATGCTTCGTTAGGCGTATGCGCCACCATGGTTTTGGCGACGGGAATGTGGAATGCCGACAACAGGGCTTTGGATTCGATTTCCGTCAATACCGTGCGACGTTCCTGCATCGCGCCTTCGATAATCAAGCGCGCACTTTCGACATCTGGCTCGATGTGGTGCGAGGTTGGACCAGGGACTTGCATCAGCAATTTTTGGTTGCGGTAGTAGGCAGACAGATGGGCAAACACTTCGACCGCAGGTTCGGGTGTGCGGAAGTGCGGTTTGTGTGCTTCGTTAAAGGCGGTGCGCGCCGTTGCCACTTGACCATCCCCCATCCAGCAAGCAAGTAAGGGCTTGCTGTGCGTATTTGCCAATGCTATCAAGGCTTGCGCGGACTCCAGCGGCTTGGTCATGGCTTGCGGGGTAAGAATCGCCAATACGCCATCGACATTGCTATCTTCCAAACAGGCTTTGACCGCGTGATGGTAGCGATCCGCTTGCGCGTCGCCGATGATGTCCACAGGGTTGGCGTGCGGCCAATTGGACGGCAAATAGTCGTTCAAATAGGTAATGGTCTGATCGGACAAAGTCGCAATCGACAAGCCCAAATCCACGGCTCTATCAGTCGCCATCACACCAGGGCCGCCACCGTTGGTGACGATGGCTAAGCGATTGCCGACGGGACGGAAGCCACAAGACAGGGCTTTCGCGGCGGTAAACAATTGCGTGATGGTTTGTACCCGAATCACGCCAGCGCGACTCACGGCGGCATCAAACACATCATCCGCACCCACCAGCGAGGCGGTATGGGACATGGCGGCTTTGGAGCCTGCGGCATGACGACCGACTTTGACTAAAATCACAGGTTTGAAACGCGCTGCCGCACGCAAGGCACTCATAAATCGGCGGGCATTGCGGATGCCTTCGATGTACATCAGAATGCTGTGAGTTTGCGGATCGGACACCAAGTAATCCAAAATCTCGCCAAAATCCACATCGGTGGAGGAACCCATCGACACCACGCTGGAAAAGCCCACGTCATTGCGTTGCGCCCAATCCAAAATCGCGGTACATAACGCGCCAGATTGCGACACAAAAGCGATATTGCCCGTATTCGCGCCGCCCTTGTTAAACGTGGCATTCAGCCCGATAGACGGACGCATAATACCCAAACAGTTTGGACCAATTAAGCGGATGCCATGACGTTGCGCGGCTTCCAACAAGTCCTTTTCCAGTGCAGCACCTTCCGCACCTGCTTCGCCAAAGCCCGCTGTGATAATCACCGCAGCTTTAACGCCGTGCGCGCCGCAGCTTTCGATAATGGCGGGGACAGTTTGCGGCGGTGTGGCAATGACCACCAAATCCACGGGTTCGCCGATTTCGGCTAAGCTGGTGTAGGCTTTTTTACCTTGGATTTCGGCACTTTTGGGATTAATAGGGTACAAGCCGCCTTGAAAGCCACTTTCCAACATGTTTTGGAAAACGATCTGTCCGACTGAATCTGGACGCTCACTTGCGCCAAATACGGCGACGGATTGAGGAGAAAAAAGTGTTTTGAGGTAATGCTGACCCATAATTTTGCGGTGAGAATGACGATGAAGTTGGTTATGATAGCACTGTATCTTGACCATTCCATGACCATGCAAACTGCCTACCTTAGTCACCCGCTTTTCTTAAAACATCATAATGGTGCGCATCACCCTGAATGTGCCGAGCGTATTACCGCCATCGAAGATCAGCTGATCGCATCGGGCTTGCTGGACTATTTGCAGCGTCACGAAGCCCCTGCTGCCACACGGGAGCAACTATTGCGTGTGCATGATGGTGATTATCTCGATCAACTGGCTGCGCAAGCACCTGAACAAGGGATAGTCCATATTGACGGCGATACCGCGTTGAATCCCTACACCTTGCAAGCCGCCGTGCACGCGGCAGGTGCGGTCGTGGCGGCGGTGGATTTGGTTATGGCTGGACGGGTGGAAAATGCTTTTTGCAACATTCGCCCGCCAGGTCATCACGCCGAGCGCGCCCGTGCCATGGGGTTTTGCATCTTCAACAATATCGCCGTCGGTGCGGCGCATGCTTTGGCGCAACATGGCTTACAACGTGTCGCCATCTTGGATTTTGATGTGCATCACGGCAATGGCACCGAGCAAATTTTTGCGGCTAACCCGCAGGTGATGCTGTGTTCCACCTTCCAGCATCCGTTTTACCCCTATTGCGGCGCAGACAGTAGCAGCGACCACATTATCAACGTGCCACTGCCTGCGGGTACGACAGGTGCCGCATTCCGTACCGCCGTTACCGAACAATGGCTGCCCGCTTTAGTGCGTTTTAAACCTGAAATGCTGTTTATTTCAGCAGGATTCGATGCGCATCGAGATGATGATATGTCGATGATGGGCTTAGTCGAAGCCGATTACGCATGGGTAACCACTGAACTGAAAAAGGTCGCTGAGCAATACGCCTGCGGACGCATTGTTTCCGCCCTAGAAGGGGGATATGAGCTACACGCCTTAGGGCGCAGCTCCATGGTACACATCAAGGTGCTTAGTGGACTGTGAATATAATTTTGGTTAACCAAAATTATTTAGTCATGTATGAAATAATAAAATTATTGAATATAATCATCATGCTGACGTTATAATCCACGCTGTTAAGTTTATATGTTACATGAGCAATATGTCTATCGTTTGGGAAAATCGTTGGAATACAGGACTTGAGAAAATTGACCAGCAACATAAAAGTATTGCCGAACACATCAATCAGTTGAAGAAAGCCATTCCATGCACTCGTTCACAATCTGTGACCGTTCATGAACATGACGCGGATGAATATGCTCACTACGCCTTGCTTTTTGAATCATTGTCCACGGGTGAATTTGGATACGTATTTGATCAGCTCATTGAGTGCGTAGAATCCCATTTTATTTATGAGCAATCGCTACACATGGCGGCAGGATATGACTTGGCTGTGGCGCACAAAGCGTCACACGATAGTTTCCTTCTTCGCCTGAAAAAATATCAAGCAAAATATCAGGCGGGTGAAGATGTCGCAGCGAAGCTGCATCGGATTTTACGGCAGTGGGTTGAGCGACACATTGCTCATGACATTCACTTTGTGACGACGATCAAAAATAACCCTCAACACACGGTTGCGGATCAAAAAATTGAGACCCCCGACAATAAGGGGCGGTGGTTTGCGCGTCTGCTGGCTAATAAATCACGACCCAAGCGATAGGCGGATTTCTCTCACCTTTGTGAGGCATGATGTTGAGTATATCAACCATCAACTTTTTATGGTGTACACCTTACCACCCAAAAATTGTTGTGTTTTGCCCGTAAATTCTAATCTTTTTGACATGATAGTTCATGTGACATGACCTTGGTCAAGCGTCGCAGTTTGAGTGAGGATGGGTAATTGAATCCGTTATGCTGCGTTCAGCAATACTGTTTTGCTATATTCATCTTGCCTTTTGGTCTTGTTTTTCATTATTTTAATTGTGATTGTTTTCAACAAATCAGACAAATCACATCAGGGTTGTTTACAATTGGGTCTGAAGGCAACTTCTTCATTTTTGAACATCCAGAATCACACAAAGGAGCGAGTATGAAAAAGATTATTGTAGGACTATCCATCGCAGCGAGTTTAATGTGCGTAAACGGCGCAATGGCGGCTGAGATGCCTGAAGTTGCAAAAGCACATCACTGCGACTCTTGTCACGCTATTGATGTGCGTGTGGTCGGTCCCGCTTGGAAAGCGGTTGCAGAAAAGTATCGCGGGGATGCGGCAGCACCTGCCTACTTGACCACAAAAATATCAAAAGGTGGAAAAGGCGTATGGGGAACGATGCCCATGCCAGGTAACGATCCCGCTGGCACCAAACAAGCGGACATGAAGGAGTTGGTAAGGTTCATTTTGGCACTTTAGCCATACGCGGTAGCAGATTTGCAAATGAGGGCTTGATGGATGGAAAAAGCGTGCTCAGCGTGACGCACGCTATAACCAAAGTAGTGCGGCTATTTGTATCCAATAGCCGTTTGGGTTAAAAATTTGCGTAAGCGTCTATTTTTATGGATAATGCGCGACTTCGTCAAACCCCCTCAAGTGCGTACACCCGCCGCACAAAACTACTCGCAAGGAAAAGAAATGAAAGACAATATTCACCCAAATTACACAGAGATCACCGTTGTTTGTAGCTGCGGTCATACTTTTAAGACTAAATCTGTGATGACAAAACCAACTTTAAACGTTGAAGTTTGCTCAGAATGCCATCCTTTTTACACTGGCACACAAAAAATCGTTGATACAGCAGGTCGTATCGATAAGTTCCGTCAAAAATACGGTACGAAAGCAGCTGCGTAATCCATTTCGCAATAGCTCTACTAAAAAAGGCGGCGTATGCTGCCTTTTTTATTGTGGCGTCATTCGTTACAATTCACCTCGCAACCTATTTTTCATCTGACTGCTTTTAATTCGACTGGAGCTAACATGCGCACTTTTCTGATGGTAGGGCTACTGCTATCGCTCGCTGGTTGTGCAAACAATCCTGTGACGGGACGAAATGATTTTGTGATGATGTCTGAAAAGCAGGAAATCGCAGTCGGGCGGCAATCTGATGCAGAAGTAAAAAAACAATATCAGGTTTACCCTTCCAAAGCCTTGCAAGATTATGTCGATAGCGTTGGGCAGAAATTAGCTAAGAACAGTCACCGTCCCAACTTGGAATATCATTTCACGGTATTGGATTCTCCAGAGATCAACGCCTTTGCCCTGCCAGGAGGTTATGTCTATATCACCCGTGGCATCATGGCGTATCTCAACTCAGAAGCGGAACTGGCGGCCGTATTGGGTCATGAAATTGGTCACGTGACGGCACGTCATGGGGTGCGTCAGCAAAGTGCGGCGCAGGCAGCCAACATTGGTATCACCATTGCGTCGATTTTCATCCCCCAAATCAATACCAATGTCGGACACAATTTGACCAATTTGCTGGGCGGGGCGTTGTTGTCGGGTTATGGTCGCGACCACGAGTTGGAGGCGGATCGCTTAGGGGCGGACTACTTGGCGCGTTCGGATTATGATCCCCAAGCCATTGTGAAGATTATTGGGGTGTTGAAGAATCAGGAATTGCAAGATGTGGAGCTTGCCAAACAGGAAGGGCGTGCGCCGCGCCGTTATCATGGCGTGTTTGCCACCCATCCTGACAATGACACAAGGCTGCAACAAGCCGTCGGTGAAGCTGCGAAACAAACCGTAGCGCAACCCTTTGCAGGACGGGACGAGTTTCTGACTGCGATCAATGGCTTGATTTTCAATGATAGTGTGGAGCAGGGCGTGGTACGCAACAATCGCTTCGCTCAAGCTGAGCTAGGCATCGCTTTGCAATTTCCGCTGGATTGGCAAGTGCATAACTTGCCTGATAGCTTGCTGGCGATTAGCCCCCAAGGCGAAGCCAACTTGCAAATGAAGCTGGGCAAACCCAATGGCACACCAGGCAATGTGGCACGCACCTTGGCGGGGTCGAATGGGCAAGTGGAGGAAGTGACCATTAACGGCTTATCTGCGGCTCTGGTCTATTTGCCGACGGCGACGATGGGCGTGTTCTATGTTGATCAGCAAGCCTTTTTGATTCAAGGTACAAGCAAAACTGCTCCTGCTTACATCAAATACAAAACAGCAATGCTGGAAGCAATTCGTAGCTTTCATACCCTGAGTGCCGAAGAACGTAAACAAATTAAACCCCTGACGGTGCGTGTCATCACAGCAAAATCGGGCGATACGATTGCCAAATTGGCACAACGCTCGCCCTTGGGACAATCGGCCGAGAGCTATTTACGCCTTATCAATGCCTTATACCCAACAGGTGAACCACAAGCGGGGCAGAAAGTTAAAATCATCGAATAAGACTGCGGTGGGGGCAGCGTGTGCCCACTGCAGACTATCTCCACGAAATCATTATGTATTTTATTAAACCCACTGACCCTAATCCAATTACCCCCTTCAAAGCGGCTATGTTGGGATTGATGTGCCTGATTTGGTTAGGCACGGGCTTGATTGGACATGATCCGTGGAAGCCTGACGAAGCGTATAGCTTTGGTTTGATTTATTCTATCTTGCAGACAGATACGTGGCTAGTGCCTATGCTGGCAGGTGAGCCATTTATGGAAAATCCACCGCTGTTTTATTGGACGGCAGCTGCCTTTGCTAAGTTGTTTTCACCCTTGCTGCCTTTGCATGATGGCGCACGCCTTGCCAGCGGTTTTTACACGGCATTGACTTTGTTGTTGCTTGGCTTAACAGGACGCAAGTTGTACGGTGAAAATCGCGGCTGGGCAACGGCGATTATTCTCATTGGCTGTTTAGGGATGTTAGTCAGGGCGCATCAGATGGTGGCAGATCTTGCGCTGTTGACGGGAATCGCTATGATGTTATTGGGTTTTTCCCATAGCCAGGAGCGAGTGTTGCGCGCGGGGATATGGCTGGGGATGGGTACGGGCATAGGTTTTATGGCGAAGGGATTTATCGCCCCAGTGCTGTTTGGCTTGATCGCGATAGGCTTGCCCTTGTGTTTTAAGAATTGGCGCGTACGCAATTATTTTCTCAGCTTAGGCATTGCCATTTTGTGCGCCACACCCTGGCTCACTGTCTGGCCCATCTTGCTTTATCAGCGTTCACCCACCCTGTTTGCGGATTGGGCATGGCTGCACAATATTGGTAATTTCCTCATTCATTTACAACAGCTTCCGAATAAGGACACCTTTTACTACCTTAAAAGCCTGCCTTGGTTGGCATGGCCTGCTTTGCCTTTGGCCATTTGGGTGATCTGGCAATCCCGTAGCCGTCTGGCGCAACGCGATGATTTGCAACTGCCGCTGCTCAGCTTTGGCGTGATGCTCGTGGTTCTCAGTATCTTACCCCACATCAAAGAAATTTTTGCCTTGCCCTTGCTGTTACCACTCGCCTTGTTAGGCAGTGCCTCGCTCTCCAGTTTGAAACGCGGCGCGGCAAATGCCTTGGACTGGTTTGGCTTAAGTACCTTTGCTTTGCTGGCGATTTTGATGTGGTGGGGCTGGGCGGGCTTGCTGCTGGATAACCATGCCAAAGTCACCTTATGGCTTAAAGATTATCAGCCAGAATTTGAACCTGCCTTGCAAACTGCACCCTTTGTGTTCGCCCTCGTCGCCACCGTACTTTGGTTGGTGTTGATCTGGCGAATTGGGCGATCCCTGCGTCGTGCTGTGATCAATTGGGCGGCGGGTATTACCCTGATTTGGATACTCGCTATGACGTTGTGGTTGCCTTGGCTGGATAGCGTCAAAAGCTATCGCAGCATGGTTGTCTCCATGAAGCAAGTCATGCCCAACCAATATCGCTGCATTAAACGCAATCATCTAGGTGATGGGCAACGCGCGATGTTGCATTACTTTGGTAACATCATTACCGAACGTGACCGTGAACACCGCTGCGATTTACTTCTCATCCAAGGTGATCGCAACGCCCGTATTTTTGCCGAAAAGCAATGGCAGAAAATATGGGAAGGCAGCCGCAAAGGTGATAAAAATGAACGCTATCGACTCTATCAACGGATAGAGCCTGCACAAACCCCAACCCAATAATTTATCAGGAGTGCACATGAAATTGCTCGGTACGAATACCAGTCCTTACGTTCGCAAAGTACGCTTGGTTTTGCTGGAAAAACAAATTCCCCATGAGTATATTGTGGATGCGCCACGTGATCCAGGTAGTTTGTCTGCGCGTGTGAATCCATTAGCGCGTGTTCCTGCATTGATTTTAGACGATGATTTTTGCGTATTTGATTCCCCTGTTATTACTGATTATGTCGATACACTGAACGACACGCCCATCCTCATCCCACATGATCCCTTCGCACGGCTACGGGTTAAACGCTGGGAAGCCTTGGCGGATGGCATCATGGATGCGGCGGTTGTGGTGCAAGTTGAACGCCTGCGTGCGACAGAACACCAACATCCAGGGGTATTCAAAGTCCATAATCGCGCCATCAGTCACGCACTGGAATATGCCGCCCAAACATTGGAAGAAAACAGTTGGTTTGAAGGCGCGGACATATCATTAGCTGATCTTGCGTTAATCAGCGCGTTGCTGTATCTGGATCTACGCCAGTCCGAACGCGATTGGCGCACCACTCACCCCAATCTGGCCGCTTGGTTTGAGCGTGTGTATGCGCGTCCCAGTGTGCAAGCAACCTTAACCTAACTTTAGGCTTTTACAGGCTCGTATTTGAATTGCGCGGATCTACTATTTGAACACCAACCTTCCCATCATGCCCGTAGCTCAAACCCTAAATTTTTACCGTGATTTACCCGCGATGTTGACTTTTAGTGAGGCGACGGGGGCGCATTTTCATGTGGATGTGCCTGAGGATTGGTGGGTGGTGGTGGCGGATGTGGAAGGTTCGACCAAGGCGATTGAGGCGGGTGAGTACAAAAAGGTCAATACCGTGGGGGTGGCGTGCATTGCGGCGGTATTGAATGTGGACAGGCAAATCGAGTTGCCGTTTGTGTTTGGTGGTGATGGGGCAACTTTTGCGATTCCTGAGTTATTGCGTGAACAAGTGATTGTGGCGTTGCGCGGCGCGCAGCGTTTATCCCGCGAAGGTTTTGGGCTGGGTTTACGCGTGGGCATGGTGAAGGTCAGTGATTTGGTGGCGTTGGGGCATTTTGTGCGTTTGGGCAAAGTGTGGCTGTCACCCAGTGCATTGCAAACTGCCTTGTCAGGACGCGGTTGGGATGAAGCCGAGCGGCGGGTTAAAACGCCAAGTGCGACTGGTGTGTTGCGCGTGGATGAGCAGGTGGGTGTTGCCGACGCGAATTTTGACGGCTTTAGTTGTCGTTGGCAGGGCGTGCCGAGCTTTCATGATCATAAATTATCGTTGCTCATTGCCGCCACCTCGCCCGATAGTGAGCAGCATGTCGCCACCTACCAACGCGTATTGGCACATATACAGTCGATTTATGGTGAGGTGGAAAGTTACCATCCTTTGCGCAGCAATGCACTGACCATGACTTTCAAACCACGTTTGTTGATGCACGAGTGGCGGGTGCAGACAGAACATTTACCCGCTCTTTATCGCATAGTGTATGGGGTAAAAATGTTGTTTCAGGGCATTGCTGGACACGTCATGTTTGCCTTTAATCTCAACACAACATCGGTCAAGTGGAGTCGCTATCGTGAGGAATTGGTTGAAAATTCTGATTTCCGCAAATTTGATGGGATGTTGCGTATGGTGATAGATGGTAGCGAGCAACAAGCGACCGAGTTAGAAAACTATCTGGCGCAAGAGCGTGCGGCAGGTCAGTTGGTGTATGGCATACACAAATCGCGTGAAGCCTTGGTGACCTGCTTGGTGCAATCGTACAAAGACAATCATTTGCATTTTGTGGATGGCAGTGATGGCGGCTACGCGCTAGCGGCACGGCAATTAAAGCAACAGCTTGTGCAACAAAAAACAATGCCTTAACGCTGAATTCACTATTCAGACAGCAGGATTTTGTTTGACTTAACCGCCTGTTTCAATCTATATTCAAGCCATGAGAAAAGAACTTAACTTACTGGAAGAAAAGATCATGCAGCTAGTCCAGCTCAATGCGCGCTTGCGGGTCGAAAACCATCGTTTGCGTCAGGAATTGGCAGAGGCTTTGAACCATACACATGCCGAGCAACAAGATGTCTCACCGCATTCGGATAGTGCGCTACAGGAAAATACACCATGAATGTCCATCACACGTTGGAATTTGAGCTGTATAACCACAAATTTCGTATCTCCTGTCGTGAAGAAGAGCGCGCTGATTTGCTGAAAGCCGTGGCTTATCTTGATGGGAAAATGAGTGAAATTCGGGATTCTGGTAAAGTAATCAACGCTGAACGGGTTGCCATGTTGGCAGCGATTAAAATTACCCATGAATTATTAGGCATGAAAGCATTTACAGGCTTTGACCTGATGGAATTTACGCGTAGAATGCAAGACATGCAGACGACGATAGAGGGTGCCTTGGCAGAACAAGGATCGTTGTTTTAGTCGAAGTTTGAATACAAAAAGCGGCGGGTTTTTTATCATCCGACGTGTTACCAGTTGTTCCCTGCGGTGTTCGAGAGGCTTATATATTCTTTGAACCAAGTAATTACTTAGGTCGCAACTCAGACGCTACTGTTGTGAATGTCCTTTAGAGGATGATCCTGATGTGGCAGAGGCGTGACCCTCTTGAACCTTTCGGTTCGAGATGCTAAGTCAACGGCACAGGCGGGGAGCTTTTATTTCGGTGCGACTTTCGGGTCGCACTTTTTTATGGTGCAGCAACTTGCAATACGCACGCTGTCGTCGCGCGGGTTAGATGCGGCAACGCCTACCCGACAGCTTGCGTTATGTTTAATAAGGCTTTTGTCCTACCCAATTACCAGCAGGTAGATATTGGCACACCCAGACTTGATTTTTGGGGCTGTCACACATTGCCATGCCACAACCAACCGTGGTCGTGTCTCTCCAGACCACTTGGGTGTAATGCCCACACACTTTCCCTGCGGCGCAACTGTTGTCGGCGTAGGTGTAATCCTTTTTCTCACTTGCCCACGAGTCCACGACCTCTTTCGACATCACATCCTGTGCAGGTCCATTTGACCAAGCTCCAGCCCAATACAGATTTTCGCCTTCTTTGCCCTGACTATGCTGCATACTGCAATTGCGTGTGGTTTTCAAATGATCCGCCCACGCTTGTGCCGAAGCGGCTAATTCCTCAGAATAAGTTACCCCACCCACGCCTACTTGTGCTCGCCAGATGTTATGTGCCAGTACCATTTCTTTGGGCGTCACACCCGCACTCCACGCTGAAAAACTACTCAGCAGCCCTACCAGAAACATAGCAACATTTACTTTCTTCATATCCTTGCTCCTTGTCAAAAAATCAATTCCACAGTCAACTGGAACAATAGATCGCCTATCTCGTCACAAGGATGAGCTATGTGCAAACGGGGTTTCTATTGCAGCGGTATTCTACCTCGAACTGAATATCAAACTGACTTTTCGTGACACCTTAATCGAAGATCGCTTAGGTACTTATTCCAATTACATATAAAAACAGTAATAATATAACCCTCAATATAGGGGTAGATCATGGCACGAAAAGCGGGTGGAGCAGATCAGTTGGAAGCGGCAAAACAACTGCTGAAGAAAGCTAAAACGGCGGACGAGCTCCGCGCAGCGCAAGCGATAGTTCTGCCATTGGCGTTAGGGTTA
>JAQTYN010000033.1 GCA_028688275.1 Gallionella sp.
GTGAAAATCACAACTCCGCTGGTGGTGTACCTACCACGGGGCATGTATGGGATGACGACTTGGCAGACTTTACCAATCAGCCGCCTAAGTGGTGGATGATCGGTTTAACAGCCAGTGCAATTTGGGTAGTACTGTACTTCACAATGTATCCAGCACTTCCTTTTGCTGCTACTGGTACATTCTTTAGCGGTGTTGGTTTGCCAGGTTCTGGTCAATGGACAGCGATTAAAGAGTTGGCAGAAGACCAAAAAGTGCTGGATGATGCGCGTAAACAGTATGAAGATAAGCTGGAGTCCATGACACCTGCTGCAATTTTGGCAGATTCAGCTTTAACTGAGTACGTCACACGTTCTGGTAAAGTGTTGTTCAGTGACAATTGTGCTGGCTGTCATGGTCAAAACGGTGTTGGTTCAGTACAAAATGGCGACAAGTTTGCTAAACGCGAACAAGGCCTGATGGCTCCAGTGCTGTTGGATGATGACTGGTTGTATGGTGGTGAAATCAACGCCATTCATGAAACCATCACGGGTGGTCGTCAAGGTATGATGACTGCACATAAGGAAACTTTATCTGCTCAACAAATTGACGATGTTGCAAAATACGTTAAGGCTTTGAGCGAAGGTAGTGGTGACTCTGAAGCAGCTGGTAAGAAAGTATTCACTGAAAGTGACTGTACCGCTTGTCATGGTGGTGATGCAAAAGGGATCGCAGCAATGGGTTCTGCTAACCTGACTGACAAGGTGTGGCGTTTTGATGGTTCTTTGGAAGGCATCAAGCAAACCATCACTTACGGCGTGAACTCTGGTGATGCTGACGCACGTGTAGCTGTTATGCCTAACTTCACCACAGCGGGCAAATTGTCTGCTACGGAAATGAAGAAACTGGCAGTTTACGTGTACAAATTCGGTGGTGGTAAGGCCGATGCAGCTGCTGCACCTGCTGTGGCTCCTGCTGCAGCTTCCGCTGTAGAACCCGCTGCACCAACAGCTAAGTAATTGTCCATTTATCTGCACGGTGTGAGCTGTGCAGATTTTTTGAAAGGAAATCAAAATGTCAAAGGACTTCGTATTTTGGGGCTTGATGATCGGAACAGCGGGTGCATTTTCTGCAGTGATTGCTGCATTGGCATGGCTGTTTTACAACGCGAAAGTTAAAAATCGCGGCGATAAGTAATTTAGACACTCCAATAAAAGGAGGAGGATCACCTCCTCCTTTTTTATTCCCCAAAGTTATAGGGACACACTGTGTAATTTTTGTACGTTCAGAATTTGTACAGCGTATTCTTTGAAGTAGAGCCACTTAGTGGCATATCAATAGGAGCAGAGCATGAGTGAACAGCAGAATCAAAAGGGTGCCGAATCTGGTCATGTATCAACGATTTACCATGAGCACGAGGAATGGGCGGTCAACATGGGCGAAAGTACCATTCATGCTAAGCGTATGCCTGGTTTTTTTCGTACGTTGAAATATGCAACTGAATCACTCTGGTTGATATTCTTTTTTGGAGCATATCTACGCTGGAATGGTAAGCAAGCACTGTTATTGGATGTCAATAATAGACAATTTCACATATTTAATCTGACTATTCTGCCTCAAGATATATGGATGGTTTCCTTATTGCTTCTATTAACCGCTATGACGCTGTTTGCGGTCACTTCGGTTGCGTCACGGGTTTTTTGTGGCTATTTTTGCTTCCAAACAGCATGGGTTGATTTGTTTACTTGGATTGAAGAAAAGGTTGAGGGAAATCCAAACGCACGTCATAAATTGGACGCTGCACCCTGGAATGCCAAAAAAATTCAAAAGAAGCTTATTAAGCACTGCATTTGGCTGGCAATTTCTGTTTTTACAGGAATAAGCTTTACCATTTGGTTTGAGGATGCTTTCGTCTATTGGCACGATTTATTGAACCTAAACTTGACGTTACTTGAGTGGTCGACCTTGACTGCATTCACTCTGGGAACATATTTCTTGGCGGGTTTCCTGCGTGAACAAACCTGTTTCTGGTTGTGTCCCTATGCACGTATTCAGGCGGTGATGGCAGATTCTCAAACAATCTTTCCTACTTATGATGTGAAACGAGGTGAACCACGCGGAAAAATTCGTCGTGGTGTTGAGGCTGATTCTATTAAACTAGGCGATTGTATTGATTGCTTCCAATGCGTGCAAGTTTGCCCAACTGGAGTTGATATTCGACAAGGACAGCAATTAGGCTGCATCACTTGTGGCCTGTGTTTGGATGCCTGCGATTCCATTATGGATAAGATTGGTCGCCCACGTGGTCTGATTCGCTATTCATCTTTAGATGAATTAGAGGGTAAACCTGTTAAAAAGCTGTATCAGCATCCGCGTACGCTTGTCTACATCGGAATTATTTTTATAGCTCTAGCTGGTATTGTCTGGGGTTTAACCCACTTAGGATCTATGACTCTACGCGTGATTCCAGAACGCCAGCCTTTGTATGTTAGCTTGAGTGATGGTTCTATTCGGAACCGCTATGAATTTAAGGTGGTCAACAAGACGGATAAGGATTTGCATGTTACGGTATCAGCCACAGGAGGTATTCCAGGTCAAGTGATCGTGGGTTCTGAAACGCCAATTTTGACGCATCATGGACGTGGCACATCGTTTACCATATTTGTTAAGGCTCCAGCAGATGCAATTAAACTGGAAGCAACACCCATTGAGTTCCATGTTCAAGCGGTCGAAGATGCGGCTGTCGTTGCGCAGTATGGTAGTAAATTCTCCGCGCCTAAACGGTAGTAGCGTGCATGTATTTAGAGTTTCTAGGTGATGCTCTAAGTGCTTGTTCTGTTTAAAATACCACTTGTCATTAATTATAAAGGGCAACATTGAATGATTTCTCAAAGCAATAAAAAAGGTTGGCGCAATCCTTGGTTGTTTGGCTTGCTGGGTTTGGTGTTGTCTGGAGTCGCGATTAATGTCGTGTTTGTTTTAAACTCTTTGGATAAAGGTCGTTCCACCTTGGTGGATGAGGAATACAACACGCGAAATCACAAGACAGATGCCGTCTTTTTAAAGGAGATTGAAGCGCAAAGTATTCTGGCTTGGAAAACCACCATTAAGCAACCTAAGTTTGTTCCTCTGAATGTGCCACAGCCCTACGAAATTGCGGTCGCGGATCTCAAGGGCGTGCCCGTCAGTGGTCAGATGGAAGTCATGGCATATCGTGCTTCTGATGCAGCTAAGGATTTCAAAGTCGCGTTTAAGGAAACATCTCCTGGGCACTATCAAGGCTTTATGAATTTTGCATTGAAGGGTTATTGGAAGCTGCGAATTCGGGTTGTGCGAGATAAGGATGTTTTTGTCACGGAAAGTGAAAAGTTCTCTGTACGAGATGTTGCCGCACAAAATGCATTAGGTTGGAAGCTTCAGGTGAAACAACCTACTGAAGCTGTTCATGCGATGAAGCCAAGTACATTCGAAGTGTCGGCAAACGATGCACAGGGATTACCCGTAAGTGGGAAAATGACCGTGGTGGCAAACTATCGCTCATCGGATGTTAGCCAAGAATTTACCGTGCCTTTTAATGAAGTGTCTGCGGGTAAGTATCAAGGATTAGTTAAATTTCCAATCAAAGGAGATTGGGAATTGAGCATTCGCATCATTCGCGATAAGGATGTGTTTGAAATTGATAGTGATAAATTTATCGTTGCCGATTGATTTTGGACAATATTAAGTAGTTGGTATTAATGACACAACATAGCGAATCTTGTTTTCATTGCGGGCTACCGATTGCGACTGATGCACATTATCACGCGTCACTTGAAGGAGTGGCGCGTGATTTTTGTTGTTTTGGCTGCCAATCGGTTTGCACCGCTATTTTTGACGCGGGATTGCAAGGCTATTATCAGCGCACGCCAGAAGGTGTATTGCTTGCCCCTCCACCTGATCTTCCTAAAGACATTGAAATCTATGACATAGATGAAGTGCAGCAGGACTTCACCACGTGTTCAGGTGAGGTGCGCGACATTCATTTGCTGGTGGAAGGCATACATTGTGCGGCGTGCGTATGGCTGATCGAGCGTGGCTTGTCGCGTGTGCCTGGGGTCGAGGCGGTGAACGTCAACCTCGCCGCTAAACGGGTGCATTTGCGCTGGAATAATCAGCAACGCAAGCTGTCTGACCTGATACGCGCATTAGGGAAAATCGGCTATGCGGGCGTGCCTTACGACCCTGAAGTGGCAGAAGGGGCGATGAAGAAAACCAATCGCGCCATGTTGTTCAGGCTGTTCTTCGCGGGTTTTGCCATGATGAACCTGAATTTGATCGCGATCGCGCTCTATTCAGGGGCGGATAAAGGCCCTTTTCTCAGTTTCTTTCATTGGATTGCGTTTGCATTAGCAACGCCCACTTTGCTTTATTCGGGCTTTCCTTTCTTCAAGGGCGCGTGGGGCGGCTTGCGTAATGGTCGTTTGACCATGGACTTGCCGATTGCCCTTGGCTTGACCGTCACTTACGTCTATTCCGTGTATGCGACCTTGTCGGGACTGAAAGCCGTTTATTTCGATACCGTCACCAATCTGACTTTTGTGATTTTGATTGGTCGCTATCTGGAAGGCATGTTCCGTCATCAGGCGGTCGCCGCCACCAATCGTTTGATGGAGTTGCAACCCCGCTTTGCCACCGTGATGCAGGAGGGCGTGGAGCAAATTACCCTGATACGTGGGGTAAAGTTAGGCGACCATGTCTTGATTAAACCTGGCTATCAAGTGCCCGTCGATGGTGTGGTGCTGGAAGGGGAGAGTACGGTGGATGAGTCTATGCTCAGCGGGGAGTCGATTCCCGTGCATAAATCGGTGGGTGCTAGCGTGTCGGCGGGTACGTTAAATACCAATGGGGCGTTGTTGGTGGAAGTGCGCACCACGATGCAGAACACCGTGCTGGCGAAAATTATTCGTTTGGTGGAAGAGGCGCAGGCTTCTAAAGCCCCGATACAACGGCTGGCGGACTCTGTGGTGCCGTGGTTTGTGTTTGTTACCTTGATGTGTGCCAGCGTCACCTTTTTGGTCTGGATAGGGCAGGATTTTGAAACCGCGCTGATGGCAGCGACCTCAGTATTGATTATCACCTGCCCTTGCGCGTTGGGGATGGCAACGCCGATGTCCATTGCCGTGGCTTCTGGCTTGGGTGCCAAACACGGGATTTTGGTCAAAAATGGCTTAGTGCTAGAAACCTTATCCAAGGTGACGCATTTCGTTTTTGACAAGACAGGCACGCTCACCGAAGGCAAAATGCGCGTGGCGCATATTCAGACCTTGGCGGGCGGCGATGCGCAGGAAATTTTAAGCCGTGCCGCCGCCGTGGAACGTTACAGCGAACATAGCGTCGCCAAAGCCATTGTGATTGAAGCCGACGCGCAACATATACACTACCGTGATATACCCGTGCAGCAGTTTCAAGCCAGTGCGGGATTAGGCGTATCCGCTCAAGTCGCAGGGCAAACCGTGCTGTTAGGCAGTGTCGAATGGCTAAGACGCAATGGGGTGACGGGCGAGGAGGGGCTACAAACACAAGCCGTAGCATGGGAAACCCTTGCCATGAGCTGCGTCCACCTTGCGATAGAGGGACAGCATTGCGCCGTGTTGGCACTGGCAGACCGATTGCGCAGTGATGCACAAGTCTTGGTCAACTCCCTGCGCGCGTCAGGCATCCGCATGACCTTGCTCAGCGGGGATCGACAAGTGGTGGCGGAGGCGATTGCGCAACAATTAGGCGGCATGGAAGTCATTGCCGAAGTCATGCCGCAAGACAAAGACCAAGTGATTAAACGTCTGCAAGCAGACGGGGCGATTGTGGCGATGGTGGGCGATGGAATCAATGACGCACCCGCGCTGATTCGTGCTAATGTCGGTATCGCACTGGGGTCTGGCACCGATGTGTCGGTCGAAAGTGCCGATATTGTGCTGATGCACAATGAATTGGATAAAGTGCGTATGGCAACCTTGCTGTCCCGTCGCACCTTGCGCACCATTAAGCAGAATATCGGGCTGTCATTCGTGTATAACCTCATTATGGTGCCGTTGGCGATGATGACCATGGTGACCCCCTTAGTGGCGGCGATTACCATGCCTTTCAGCTCGCTGATCGTCATCGGCAATGCCGCCCGCATTCGCAATTTGTTCAAAAACCAATAGGAGTTCCACCATGAACGTAATCTATAGTTTGATCCCAGGCATGATGTTCTTTGGGCTGCTCTTTCTCGCCATCTTGGTATGGGCGGTCAAGAAGGGGCAATACGAGGACATGGAAGGCGAGGGCAGTCGTATCTTGATGGATGACGACGATGACCTGCTACATAAAGACAGCAAATCGGGATCATAGACGGTGATAAGCTGCTAGTCGCTAGTCGCTAGTCGCTAGTCGCTAGTTGGTAGTTGGTAATGAAAGCGTATCCTGTGTGTAATTTTGTCATATATTCAAATAGGTATGCTCATATTTCCCCCGACAACTAAATGCTAACGACTATTAGCCGATTATTTGTACGTACCACCCAATCGGTGGATATAATTTCGGTGGTTACGACAAAACGTACAGTGAAATGCAAAGCAGGTCGGACTTTCGTTCGACCTGCTTTGCTTAGCACAAGAGAAAACCTATTTTGCTACGATTACATCACCATTCGCTAACAAAGGTGCAGAAAGTATCCCAAACTCTTTGGGCGAGATGTATTGAATCACAGGCTTTTCAGCACCACCCAGTGCGATATCCACGCCATGTTGCGGGTATAACCAGTGTACGGCTCCTGTTTTCTTTTCTTTGATGCGTTGTGTGGGTTGTCCAAAACGTTTGAGGAAAATATCTTCTTCGATTTTAATTGACGGCATATACGTTAAGCTCGCGATAGGCAGTTGACGTACATGAGGCACATCTTGCGGTGCAATCGTGATTTTCTTGCCGCTCCCCGTGCTACTCATACGTGCTCCACGTTCATAAATGCCACGAATTTCGCTTTCACTCACATTAACGACCATGATAACCCGTGCCTTGAGACCCGCTGGGCGAACTTCCTCATAGAACATCTCCATGACAAGGTTGCCAGAAGGTGATTTAAATAAGGTGGGCTCGGCGACTTCACCAAAAACCTTATCAGCATCCTCCGTCGTACTTTGCCCCAAGGTCAAACTAAAAATACGTAGCGTATCGGGTGTAGGATGTTCAAGATGCCAAGGGAAATCAGTTTTCTTGATGGGTTCCGCACCCGTCCAGAAGAAAGATACGATGAAAATGAGTACAGACGAAATGCCGATGCCCCAGAGAATTTTACGTTCCATATTTTTGAATAAGTAAAGTGATTAAGTAGATTTTAAATGCGGGTTTTTGGTGAGGTAATTATCTGGCAATTTTCCATCACGTGCCTGATAAACAGAATCGTTGCCCAAAACCACCAAAATGAGCAGTGCAACCATAAAAGGCAGCAGTCCAAAGCCACCGATCAGTGCTTTAGTTGCAATGGCGTTCCAATGTTGTGCGGCAGAGAGATAAATCCCGCCACCAGAAATAATGCATGTCACCGAGAGTAATGCCATGAAAATACGGTTGCGTCGCGCACCGATTTGCCAATGTGCTTTCACAAACCACATCGCGTTGCTCGCGGCGATTGCTCTGGATTTAAGTTCGATATAGCCAATGATTATAAAAGAGGAGATAGGAACAATGGCAATGGCTAAAGGATAACTTTTTGACAATAAAATACTGATACAGAAAATCAGTACATGGTTGAAAATCAGATTAATGAGAAAAATCTCGTGTGGCCATCTGGCCATTTTGCCTTCGTCGGCGGTAATCGTGAACTGTTCCATAAATAACTCCCTGTGATTTAACGGATTTCAAAAGTAGACTGACCAACTTAACTCAACGGTGCTGCGCCTTATCTTGGCGAGTCACCCAAAGCAAATTCGTAAAAGCCGCGTAGCTTAAAGGAATTTTGAAAATCTTGCCGATAAAATAATCCAAAAATGATGCTATCTCGCGCTTTGCAATTTGCCGCATTGCATAGAGCTGGTATAGTTGGAGTATTCCTTAAATTTGGGCAGTTGATCTCATGGCAATTAACACGCAATTAGACTTGGATTTAGAACTGATTCGTCGGCTAGACAAAAATGGTCCTCGTTATACTTCCTATCCCACGGCGGATCGTTTTACTGACGCGTTTAATGCGGAAAGATATCAACAATGGGTTGCCAAGCGGGAAACAGATGGCGGTGTCGCCCGTCCGCTGTCTTTGTATATCCACATTCCTTTTTGTAATACGCTGTGTTTTTATTGCGCGTGCAACAAAGTCATCACCAAAGATCGCAGCAAATCCGCCGAATATGTCCGTTATTTGTTAAAAGAAATGGCGATGCAGGCAGACATGTTGGGCAAAGGGCAAGTCATTGAACAATTGCATTTTGGTGGCGGTACCCCGACTTTCTTGAGCGATGACGAAATTCGTGCGGTAATGGCGGGCATACGGGAACACTTCAAACTGGTGGAAGACGGTGAGTATTCCATCGAAATTGACCCCCGCAAGGTGACTGATGAAACCATCGCCTTGTTAGGTTCGGCGGGATTCAATCGCATCAGTATTGGTGTGCAGGATTTTGACGACGAAGTACAACGCGCCGTCAATCGTATCCAAAGCGAGGCAGAAACCCTCGGTATTATCCACGCGGCACGCGCCAATGGCTTTAAATCGGTCAGCATCGACCTGATTTATGGCCTACCCAAGCAAACGCTAGAAGGCTTTGGTACCACGCTAGATCGCGTCATTGCTGCCAATCCAGATCGCTTGTCGATTTACAACTACGCCCACATGCCCACCTTGTTTATGCCGCAACGCCGCATCCATGAGGCAGACCTGCCTGCGCCGCAAGTCAAGCTGGACATCCTTGGCATGGCGGTGAAAAAACTCACCGATGCAGGTTATGTGTATATCGGCATGGATCACTTCGCCAAACCCGAAGATGAGCTGGCGGTGGCACAACGTCAAGGTCGCTTGCATCGCAACTTCCAAGGCTATTCCACTCACTCTGATTGTGACTTAATCGCCTTGGGCGTCAGCGCGATTGGTAAAGTGGGTGCTACCTACAGCCAGAACTTCCGTGACTTGGAAAAATACTATGGCGCGTTGGACGGCGATCAACTACCGATTATGCGTGGCATGGAATTGAATGACGACGACCGAGTGCGCCGTGAGATTATTCAAGACTTGATGTGTCACTTTGAACTGACCAAAGCACGTTTAAATGCCGAGTTCAACATAGACTTCGACAGCTACTTTGCGACTGAATTAACGGAATTGCACGAGTATGAACTCGAAGGATTGTTAGTGCTTACTGCGGATAAAATCACTGTCACACCTAAAGGACGGATGTTGATTCGCAATATCTGCATGATATTCGACCACTATTTGCGCACTCGCCAAAAGACCTCAAACTACTCCAAAGTGATTTAGGGGCGTACCCTTCCACACTCACTTCACGTAACTAATAGAGTGGCGGACACTATCGCCCCTCGTCCACCTGTGGGAGAGGGGCAGGGGAGAGGGAATACACGCTGAGCGAGTCGATCATGAATGGACTGATTTCCCCCATGTGGCGGTTTTTTGTTTAGAATTCGCCGCCTATTCCAAGCCTATTCCTACCATGTCCACACCTAAACCGCACAATGATTTGCCCACCCTAGCGGATAAGCTGGCGTGGAAAGAAGAGCTGGCACGCTTGGTCAGCGCATTCAGGATTGCCATACGCCCCACGTGCTGGGTATACATGGCGATTGGGGCAGTGGCAAAACCAGCTTTATGCGGCAATTGCAAAGAAAGTTAGGCGGAAAAATGCCTAATGATGCGTCCGTTGTTGATTTCAACGCCAATGGCTCACCTGTCAAACCTGAACAATATCAGCCCACGCAAGAAGAAAAGCAACGTCAGAAAGAAATCATTACCATTTGGTTTGACGCATGGCGTTATCAAAATGAACCTGTCCCAGTGGTCGCCTTGCTGCATGAAATGCGGCGGCAAATGGCAGGATGGGCAGCTCTGAAAAAGCAGTCAAAAAAGTTAGGGGAAATCACTATTCGGTATTTGCTGAATGGACTTTCAGACGCAGCCAATACCATCAGTTTAGAGGGCATACCCAGCACCGAGAAAATTGAAAAAATCGGTAATGATTGGGAAACGGAGCATTACGCAGTGGATTTGGCAAGCGATACCATCCGCAGTCATTTGCAGAAAACCATCCAAACGCTATTGCCCAGTAAGGATGCTCGCGTCGTGGTATTTATTGACGACCTTGATCGTTGTAATCCCAAAGCCGCGTTTCGTTTGCTGGAAGGGCTGAAAATTTATCTCAGCATACCCAGCTGCGTGTTCGTTTTAGGGATGAATGAACGGATTTTGGTGGATGCGATTCGGAAGGAGGTTTCCGCGCCGAAAGATACGCCCACCGAAGAGTTGCGGCTGCGCGCCGCGCATTATTTGGAAAAAATCTGTACCGATTTTTACCGCTTGCCTTTGCCTACCGATACGGCTGTATTGTTGGGGCAATGGATAGAAAAAACCGAGCAGCGCAACGCACTGACTGCCGCGCTGGGTAAGACAATTTGTTTGCCGCCCAATCCGCGTCGCTTAAAAGCCTTGGCGAATCAATGGTCACGCTTTGCGAGCTACGTCGATTTCCCTCAACCTGACCAACCAAAAGCACAAGAAATTTGGGCTGTACGTGTATTGATTGCCGCATACATACATCAATTCCATCGAGACTTGTGGGAGCGTTGGCATTTCACGCCAGACTTTATTCGCGAGGTAAAGGCGTGGTGCAATGGAGAGCACAATCTCGATGTCGAAGGCAAGCCCAAAGCCCCACTTAAATGGACAGCTGGATTGAAATTGACACAAAACAAACAAGCTGAAATGTGGCAAACGGACTTCCCCAACCCTGGCGACATTGATATTTTCTGGGTAGATGGGCTAATTCGTGATTATCGCGATGACTTATTCCCACAGGACTTTATTAAACTGCTGCAAGGAAAAATAGCTGGGAGTGCGTTATGAGTATGGACGGTTTGAGCGGGCTAATGAGAGACGGCAAAGCGTCCGCTTCTCTCCCCAAACTTTGGAGTGATTCTTGCCTACGCCCCTACTTAGGCGAAATCAACCGTCGTCACGGCATTATCGAAACCTTGGCGATGCCATCCATGCACGACTTGCCGCCGTCTCGCATTGAAACATTATTTGTCTCGCCCTTGTTGGCGGAAAGTTCCGTCAATGCAGAAAGTGACCCTGAAACTTGGCCGTCAGGTTTAGGGCTGTTTCAAGCCTTGGAGGTGCATCCGCGCTTAGTGGTGTTGGGTGACCCTGGTGGCGGTAAAACCACCTTGAGCAATTGGTTGGCGTGGCGATTGTCGGCGGGCTTGACCGTCCCTTTGCCAGAAGTCTTGACCGATCGCATCCCCTTGCCTTGCGTGCTGCGCGATATGTCGTCGGATTTATTTGCCGACGCGCCCACGGTGTCGGATTTGGCGGTTAAAATTGCCCTGCACTTATTGGGCGATAAAGCCGATGCCGCGCTGATGGACAGTTTACAAGCGCGTGTGGCAGCGGGACAGTATGTGCTGATTTTGGATGGTGTGGATGAAGTCGCCGTCAGCCATCGCAAAGTCATTGCGGATTGGATGCGGCAGGCGCATGAGCAAAACGCTTGCGTGTTGGCGACTTCGCGCATTGTGGGGTATGAAGACTGGGTGATAGACCAGCCAATGAAAGAGCTGCGCAAAATAAGCAGTGATGATTTGCATGAGCAAGTGAGGCTTACACTGGACGTAGAAATAGCTCGGTTAATTGAAGGTAATAAAGATGCATTTACTCAGTACTGGGCAGTCCGCCGCTATCTCTTGCCCTTCGATCCGCAACGCATCGCCGCTTTTGCCGAAAATTGGTATCGCCAACGTTGCGGCACGGAGCAGGAAGCGCGGCAAAAAACCAATGATTTACTCACTGCAATTGCGCAATCCGACACCACGCGGCAATTGGCGCGCACCCCGAATTTGCTCAGTATGATGGCAATCGTGCACCGCGAGCGTGCCCATTTACCCGACGGTAAAGCCTTGTTGTACGAAGAAATCGCCAACGCCTATATCAACACCATCGACCAGCAACGCAAAATTTTGCCCAACGATGCACTTGCTCCTTATGCGTGGAAAGCCCGCAAAAGCTGGTTGGCGTACATCGCCTTTCAAATGCAGCGACTGCGGAGCAACAACGAAAAAGACGCGGGCGTATTGGTGACGGAGCAAGAGGTTTTGGATTGGTTAAGCGCAGCGATGCGTCTATCTGGCGTGGCGCAACCCGAAGCCACCGCACAAGAGTATTTGCGGTGGGTTGCCCGCCGCAGCGGATTGTTATTGCCACGTGGTGCAAGTCGCTATGCCTTTGTTCACCTGAGTTTTCAAGAGTATTTCTGCGCCTGCCACTTAGCCACTCGCATTGTCAGCCCTTCTTTTATTAAAGACAAACTCAAAGAGGACGAACCTGTTACTAAAGCAGCTCTCGCGGACTGGGCAAAATCCACTGTCTGGCGCGAAACACTGGTCAATCTATTTGAGCTAATTTCCGCCGAGCAAGATGTGGATTGGATTGAGGATTTAACGGAAATTTTATTCGGTGGAATTGAGGAGGAAGTTGAGTTCGCTGTATTTGATGGGCGTGCAGAATTGGCGGCACGGCTCATTCTTGACTCACATATTCGATTGAGTGCGGAATGGGAAGATATCCTCGCATATCGCTGCCGCAATCTTACACTGAGGTGGAGTAGGGGCGTTGTTTGGGATGTAATCGTGGCGCACGGTTATGCTGCTGAATTGAGCGACACATTGAACCCTAGCGAAAAACTACGCACGGTATGTGCATTTAACTCTACGTTCAGTGATTTAACCCCCCTGACGCAGTGCAGAGCATTGCGGAATCTCGAACTAATCAACATGACTGTTTCTGACTTGAGTCCATTGGTGGAGTTAAGCGCTTTGCGGTCTCTAAATCTCTCTGGAACAGCAGTTTCTGACCTGCGTCCACTAGCGAGACTGGAAAATTTGATTTCTCTTCAACTTGATGGGACAGCAGTTTCTGACCTAACACCATTGACGAAATTAATTAATTTGCAGTATCTCACCCTTTCAAGTACAGCAGCATCCGATCTGACTCCATTGGCTAGATTGAGCCATTTGTTTATGCTTGACCTTAGAGAAACCCCAGTATTGGATGTTAGTCCTCTGGCTGAATTAACAAACCTGCACATCCTTGTACTTGATCATACATATGTAACGGATGTCAGCGCGCTAGCTCACTTAACCCAACTTAAAATCGTCGGACTCCCCGAGCAATCTTCAAAAACTTAAACCATGACAGCATCAACCATCCCCGAACACCGCCTTATCCGCAGTTATTTGTGCCGATTAGGGCGGGTTTCGTCTGCGCAGCAGCGCGCTTGTGAGACTTTTGCCGTAGTTTGGCATCGCTTAGCAAGCCGCTAGGCTTGACCTTGCAGCCGCCTTTGCCCGTCCCGCACCGAAATTTTAGCAATTGCGTTCGGTAGGCGCATCTTGCACAACCCTCTTTTCAAAAACTTGACTTCTCCCAAGAACAAAATATACTTCTCCGCACATTTTGACTACCTTTAACTACGCGATGAAGACACCTACCACGAGTCATTCAGCACATCGGAAAGTCACTCCATTGTCTATCCGTATTGACGAAGGCAAAAAAGATCAACTGGCATGGATCGCGCAAAAACAAGACCGCTCGGTACATTACGTGTTGTTGCAAGCCGTTTCAGAGTACATCAGCAAAGAAACTAAGCGGATTGAGTTTTATGAAGCTGCGATGCAAGCCAGTCAGCAGTATGCAGAAACAGGCTTGCATACCACTCAGGATGAAGTCGAGGCATGGGTAAATAGTTTGGGCACGCCGAATGAACTTCAACCGCCCGTATGCCACAAATAGTTTATTCCCAACTTGCCAACAGCGATCTCGTGCGTTTGGCGCATTTTGCGCTGTCTATCAGCCCTGACAAGGTAGAAAAATCTCTGAAAGCAATCACGCTAGGCATTAGCCGACTCAAAGATTTTCCAGAAATTGCTGCACCGTCGAAAATTGAAAAGTACCAAAACTTGCGGGAGCTTTTCATCCCTTTTGGCAAAAATGGCTACTGTGTACTCTATGAGTACCACCCTCAAAGCGATACTGTTTTAATCAACGCCATCCGTCATTCGCTAGAATGCGGGTATGCTGAAAAGTCCGAAGCGTCTGAACCACAGGGATTTTAGTCAGCGATCGCGCATAAAAGTACCGCAATGATGAGATTGGGGTCGCTGCTAAAAATCCAAAATATGATCGTGGGTACGACAGATTCGTACCATTGCGCCACGCTGGGTGCAATCCACTCACATTTTTCTCGAACAACTTCAAAGACTTAAATCATGACCGAATCAATTACCTCCGAACACCCCCACATCCGCAGCTTTGTGCGCCGCCAAGGGCGGGTTTCGCCTGCTCAGCAACGGGCTTGTGAGACTTTATTGCCGCAGTTTGGCATTGCTTATCAAGCCAATAGACTCGACCTCGAAACCACCTTTTCCCGCCCCGCCCCTAAAATTTTAGAAATTGGGTTTGGGATGGGCGATAGCACCGCGACCATTGCTGCCGCGCATCCTGAGTTGGATTATTTGTGTTTGGAAGTGCATACCCCTGGGGTGGGCAATTTGCTCAAGCTGATCGACAGCGAGCAACTCACCAACATTCGTATTATTCAGCACGATGCGGTGGAGGTGATACGCGATATGTTGGACGACGGCAGTTTGGACGGCATCCACATTTTCTTCCCAGACCCGTGGCACAAGGCGCGCCACAACAAACGTCGGTTGATTCAGTCACCGTTTATCGCGCAACTGGTGCAAAAGCTGAAAGTCGGCGGCTATATTCACGTCGCGACCGATTGGGAAGATTATGCGGTGCAAGTGCTGGCGGTGTTGTCCGCCGAACCGCTGTTAAAGAACACCTGCACCGACTACGCCCCCCGCCCTGAATATCGCCCGCTGACCAAGTTTGAAAAACGCGGATTGAATCTAGGGCATGGCGTATGGGATTTGGTGTTTGTTAGGGCGAGTTAAGGAGGCACTGATTAAATCTTCCGTTCTTGGTGAGCTTGTCGAGTTATGAACGGAATATTTGATGAAATCAAAGCATTAAACCCGCTTGCCCTTCGTTCGTTCGCCAAGCTCACGACTCAGGGAGAGCGGATTTAATCAGCACCTCCTTAGCTTACGCTCAGAGCTTGAGCCAAATTCTGATTTGACTAATTGGTGTCTCAACACGGCAGGAGTGCTTCTCCGCCGAGGGGTGTTAGAACACACCGATAGAGGGGGAGAGGTATGACGGGGCAAGATGCTTGACAAATCACGCGGGAAGCGTTTGGCTTTGTGCATCGGGTCAATCTACGCGCTATTTCACGACAACTATCGTACATACAACAGTACCCATAAATGATAAAGTTATGATGCTGGTATGACTCTTCTCCAGCGTTAAGTTGTTCTTTCTGCCATAACGAGATGGAACAAGCTGCGATGCCTCAATCTACCCAATTAAAGCGTTACTTCACATCCTACAATCTTGAAAAGGTGACCAACATGCTGATTTCATTCTCTCTGCTGTCTCGTTTCACTTCCGCAGCACCACGTGCACTTGCATTGACGGGGCTGCTCGTTGCTAGTTTGACTTCGTCCCTCGCATGGGCAGAACAGGCACCATCAGGCTACACGTACTGCGCCCGTGAAAACGAGCGTTGCCACTTCCAAGGCACTAGGGATGTCGCATATGGTGCAAATGGACAATTCGCTTACCGCGACGGGTTGCGCGATGGTGTGGATTGCACCAATGGCGTGTTCGGTGACCCGATAAATGGCACAGTGAAAAGTTGCTACATCAAAATAAGCTATACCGCCCCGCCTTCCACGGGTGCACCATCAGGCTACACGTACTGCGCCCGTGAAAACGAGCGTTGCCACTTCCAAGGCACTAGGGATGTCGCATATGGCGCAAATGGACAATTCGCTTACCGCGATGGGTTGCGCGATGGCGTGGATTGCACCAATGGCGTGTTCGGTGACCCGATAAATGGCACAGTGAAAAGTTGCTACATCAAAATAAGCTACACTGCCCCGCCTTCCACGGGTGCGCCATCAGGCTACACATACTGCGCCCGTGAAAACGAGCGTTGTCACTTCCAAGGTAGCAGGGATGTCGCATATGGCGCAAATGGACAATTCGCTTACCGCGACGGGTTGCGCGATGGTGTGGATTGCACCAATGGCGTGTTCGGTGACCCGATATATGGCACAGTGAAAAGTTGCTATGTCCGCAGCTCCGATCACCATAATCGCCACAAAAACGACTAATCCGCCGAAACAGTCGGATAGCGAACACCGCTAAGAAACTGTTAAAGCACGTCGCCACCGATGCACATAAGCAAAAGGGCAGGTGTTATGCACACCTGCCCTTTGTTTACACTTGACGGAAGTTATCCTCCCTTACTCCCACTCAATCGTTGCAGGCGGTTTGCCTGAAATGTCATACACCACGCGGTTGATGCCACGGACTTCGTTGATGATGCGGTTGCTGACTTTGCCCAAGAGGCTGTGCGGCAATTCTGCCCAGTGGGCGGTCATAAAGTCTTGGGTTTGCACGGCGCGCAGGGCGACCACCCATTCGTAGGTGCGGCCGTCGCCCATCACGCCGACGGATTTGACGGGCAGGAACACGGCGAAGGCTTGGGAGGTGAGTTCGTACCAGCTTTTGCCGTTGGCATCGCGGGTGTTGCGCAGTTCTTCGATGAAAATTGCGTCGGCGCGGCGCAGTAAGTCGGCGTATTCGCGTTTGACTTCGCCCAAGATGCGCACGCCCAAACCTGGACCTGGGAAGGGGTGGCGATACACCATTTCAGGCGCAAGCCCAAGCGCCACGCCGAGTTCGCGCACTTCGTCTTTGAACAATTCGCGCAGCGGTTCGAGCAGTTTTAAATGCAAGGATTCGGGCAAGCCGCCGACGTTGTGGTGCGATTTGATGGTGTGGGCTTTTTTGTTTTTGCCGCCAGCGGATTCGATCACATCGGGGTAAATCGTGCCTTGCGCCAACCATTTGGCTTGCGGCAATTTTTTGGCTTCGCGTTGGAACACTTCCACGAATTCGCGCCCGATGACTTTGCGTTTTTGTTCGGGGTCGGAAATACCTTTTAAGAAGCCCAAAAACTCGCCGCTGGCATCGACGTGAATGACTTTTACGCCTAAGTGGTCAGCGAAAGTTTGCATGACTTGTTCGGCTTCGTTCAAACGCAGCAAGCCGTTATCGACAAACACGCAGGTGAGTTGGTCGCCGATGGCGCGGTGCAGCAACACCGCCGCGACCGAGGAATCTACTCCGCCCGACAAGCCCAAAATCACTTCGTCCGTGCCGACTTGGGCGCGGATTTTAGCCACGGCAACGTCGATGTAATTCGGCATATTCCAGTCTTGTCCGCAACCGCAAATTTCATGCACAAAGCGGCTTAACATCGCCTTGCCTTGATGCGTGTGGGTCACTTCGGGATGGAATTGCACGGCGTAAAAACGGCGCGCTTCGTCCGCCATCGCGGCGATGGGCGTGGTGGGGTTGCTGGCGATGACGCTAAAGCCCGCAGGCAAGGCGGTCACTTTGTCGCCGTGGCTCATCCATACGTCCATCAAGCCATGACCTTGCTCGTTGCTGCGGTCTTGGATGTCGCGGAACAGCGCGGAATGCCCTTGGGCGCGCACTTCGGCATAGCCAAATTCCCGCACCGTGCCTGTTTCCACCGCGCCGCCCAATTGCGCCGCCATGGTTTGCATCCCGTAGCACACGCCTAAAACAGGCACGCCCAGTTCAAAAACGATTTGCGGCGCACGCGGCGTATCGCCTTCCGTCACAGAATTGGGCCCGCCCGACAAGATAATGCCGCTGGGTTGAAAGTCGCGAATAAAATCGGCATCGACATCACACGGATGCAATTCGCAGTAAACCTGCGCCTCGCGCACACGGCGCGCAATCAGTTGGGTGTATTGAGAACCGAAATCTAGGATAAGGATTTTGTGGATAGTAGTCATTTTTAGTCGTTAGTTGCTAGTCGTTAGTCGTTAGTTGCTAGTCGTTAGTCGCTAGTTGGTGGTTTCTTGTGGACAGTCGATCTTAGCTAGTCATTGGTTGGAGATGAGGGATTTTTGCAGGTTTTTGAGCATTTTGCCTAATTCGTCTGATTTGTGTAGCACGGGGATCATTTCGGTTTCGGTCAGGTAATTCAATCGTTGCGCTAACATGATTTGCGTTTCTAGTTCAGTTAAAGAACCTAAGGCAATTCCTAAGAAATGATAGAACTCCCTGTTGGAATTCCGTCCGTGACCTTCGGCAATATTCGATGGCACAGACTCAGCCGAGCGTTGTAACTGACTCGCGAGACCGTAAACTTCGTGCTTTGGAAAACTGGCAGTCAGGCGATAGGCTGCTTCAGCCAACCACATCGCCATTTGCCAAACCTTCAGATCACGATAGCCAGCCATTTTTTAGTCGTTAGTTCTGGTCGTTAGTCGTTAGCTTCTAGTCGTTAGTTGGAAGTTAAGGTCGATTGTTTGAGTTGCTAGTTAAAAGTTATAAAGCCAAAATCCACAGGTTTGAACTAGCGACTAACGACTAACAGCTAACGACTAATCTATGTGGTAATTCGGTGCTTCCTTAGTGATCTGCACATCATGCACATGCGACTCACGAATGCCTGAGGAGGTAATTTCGACAAATTCAGCTTTTTCGTGGGTGTCGGCGATGGTGGCACAGCCTAAGTAGCCCATGCTGGCGCGTAATCCGCCCATCAGCTGGTGAATGACTGCCAACGCACTGCCTTTGTAGGGCACGCGACCTTCGACACCTTCAGGCACCAGTTTGTCATGATTGGCTTCGTTTTCTTGGAAATAGCGGTCACTAGAGCCTTGTTGCATCGCGCCCAAGCTGCCCATGCCACGATACGATTTGTACGAACGACCTTGGTACAACTCGATTTCGCCAGGCGCTTCTTCCGTGCCCGCAAACAATCCGCCTAACATCACCGCGTGCGCGCCAGCGGCAATCGCTTTAGCAATGTCACCCGAATAACGAATCCCGCCGTCGGCAATCAGCGGCACGCCTGTACCAGCTAGGGCATCCGCCACATTTTGAATTGCGGCAATTTGCGGCACGCCCACACCTGCAACAATACGCGTCGTGCAAATTGAACCAGGACCAATACCCACTTTAACGCCATCCGCGCCGTGATCGACCAATGCCAATGCGGCTGCGGCGGTGGCAATGTTGCCGCCGATGACTTCAATGTGCGGGTAATTGCGCTTCACCCATTTCACCCGATCCAATACGCCTTGCGAATGTCCGTGCGCGGTATCCACCACGATGACATCCACGCCCGCTTCCGCCAACAATGCCACGCGTTCTTCCGTGCCTTCGCCCACGCCCACCGCAGCACCTACGCGCAGATGACCCAGCACGTCTTTGCATGCCAAGGGATGTTCATTGGATTTCAAAATATCTTTGACCGTCATCAGCCCACGTAGCTCAAATGCATCATTCACCACCAACACGCGCTCGATGCGATGTTCGTGCATCAAATTACGTGCATCTTCACGACTGGTGTTTTCTTTGACCGTAATCAGTTGCGCAAGCGGGGTCATGATGTTGCTGATAGGTTGATCCAGATTGCTTTCAAAACGCAAATCGCGGTTGGTTACAATCCCGATCAATTTTTTACCTTGCACCACGGGTAAGCCCGAAATTTTGTGTTGACGGGTCAAGCTCAACACATTGCGCACGGACATGTCAGGCGAAATGGTGATGGGGTCTTTCAATACCCCGCTTTCAAAACGTTTGACCTTGGCCACTTGCGCCGCTTGGGCATGAGAGGTCATGTTTTTGTGGATAATCCCAATGCCGCCCTCTTGCGCCAAAGCAATTGCCAAGCGCGCTTCCGTGACGGTGTCCATTGCCGCAGAGATGACGGGGATGTTCAGCTTGATGTTGCGTGTAAGTTGCGTGCGCAGCGTGACATCACGTGGCAAAACATTGGAATAAGCAGGGACGAGCAAAACGTCGTCAAAGGTTAATGCTTTTTGAATAATGCGCATGTTGAACCACCTCGGCAAAGCGCGGATTATACGCATCCACACGGGGCTGGTAAATCGTCCATTTTATCTATGCGGTTCAATCTGCCGATTATGGTGAATGGAGAAGGGAGAAGAGGTAAGGTAAACGCCACTATTTCTAAGGAAACGCTGATTAAATCTTCCGTTCGTGGTGAGCTTGTCGAACCATGAATGGACGATTTAATCAGATCAATAGATTAAGTCAATTCACCCTTCGACAAGCTCAGGGCGAACGGATTTATCAGTAACTCACTAACAATAGAGGCGAGCTTTTACCCTCGCGCCTTCCCTCTTTGCCCTTCACGATTCTTTAATACTTCACCAGCACCCGATAACTCAAGGTGGTGCTGCTTTCTGCGGGGACGCTGATTCGCCAAACGGCCGTGTGGCTAGTGGCTTTTTCGTAGGGATGGCTATTGCGTAACATTTTCCAATCCGCAGGAATCGGTTCTTGCACAGTCACCATCACCGCTTCTGATTTAGCATTTTTTAACACGATTTCATACGCGGTTTCGTAAATGCCATTGTTTTTACTGTCAATTTTTTTAAAGTCAGTTTGTTTCTTATCGGCGGTCACATCAAATGCTTCGCCCAATTTCAGTCTCACTTTTTCATTTTTGGGGGTGTGATCTATGCTGTCTTCGCCCACAAATTGGGCGTTGCCACTGCCATCTTTCTTGTAAACCCGCACCACGCCTTTGGGAAGCGGGATGCCCAAACGGCTGGCTTCGCGGTTATCGAACTCCACAAATACCCCCAACTTCATTTTTTGTCCCAAATCGCCGTAGCTGCTTTGGTAGTAATAATCTGAACCTTGCAACAACAATTCTTTGCGCACGGGGATGCCCGACCCGCTCAGTAGGGCGACTTGCTTGGTTTGCTGTTCCGCAATGGTGGTGGGACGTTCCAGTGTGTACAAATGGTATTCCAACAAACTTTCTTCGCGCATTTTCGGTGCCGCATCTCGCACCGCCATCGCCATCATCGGTGCGGGGGCAAAGCGTTCTTGCCGTACCTCATTGACATCGCCCGCCACCAATTGCAGCTTGGCATTGCGGTAAGCCGCGCCACTGTTATTGGTTAATGTCACCCAACCTGACAAATCCAACTTATCATCCGTGGCATTCAGCTCCGCCACATAATCCGCCCGCCAGCTTAAGCCGCTGGTCAGATAACTCAATTCCACATCCTGCTGTTTCGCCCCTTGGTTATCCAATTGCATCACCAGCGTCGGGCGGTCGCGTAAATTTTTGGGTACATCGCTATACACCATGCGCCCTGGGATACCCGTTTCAATGCGATTGCCCATCTGCAACACCACGCCATTATTCGCCGCCAACACGTTCGCTGTTTCGCTGCTTTCCGCACCTGTAGTCGGATGCGTGCGGATTACTGTGACGGTTTTACCCACATATTTTTCCAGTAATGCCTGAGGCGTGAGCAAATCAAAATCAAAATTCTGCTCCACCACCTTTAACGCCCCCACTGAGGTCAAGCTGCGCAACAATGCCGTTTCGGGGCGAATATGCGCACTGACATCACGAAACGCCAGCAAATTCGCCCCGCTATTGAGCGAAATCCTGCGTTGGTCTTTCACCAGCGCGAGATTGGCGTTGTAAATCGTCACCGCCACCTGTTGTTGATCTTGCAAGGTGCTGCGCACCTCCTCCGTTTCCGCCGCAACGGTATGACTCAAAGCCAGCAACAAGCTGGTCAGCACGACTCGATGTTTAAACGACATGATGTTCTCCTGTATGAGGGTAGGGACGCAAGCTGCGGGTATTCTTGCATTGCACGGGCAACATTGCAAACCAAATACCTAACGCAAAACAAACACCTAGGGAGGAGCTGATTAAATTCGTTCGCCCTGAGCTTGTCGAAGGGTGAACGAATTTAATGTATTGATTTCATTAAATCTTCCATTCATGGTTCGACAAGCTCACCACGAACGGAAGATTTAATCAGCGTTTCCCTAGCTTGTCCTACTCTCGCACCGTCAACCCCGCTATAATCCGCGCCACTTTTATAGACAGACTCATTATGCTTATCACTCGCCGCCTAGAATTTGATGCGGGGCATCGCATTCCCAATCACACCAGCCAATGCAAACACCTGCACGGGCATCGCTACGCCATTGAAATTACCCTGTCGGGGGAAGTCATCCGCACCGAAGGACAGTCCGAACAAGGCATGGTCATGGATTTCTCCGATGTCAAACACATCGCCAAAGCCCATATTGTCGATGTGTGGGATCACGCTTTTCTGGTTTATCGCGGCGATCAGGTCGTATGCGATTTTCTGGCAACCTTGCCGAATCATAAAACCGTCATCCTTGATGTCATTCCCACCGCCGAAAACCTCGCGCAACAGGCGTTCGACATCCTCAACCCCGCCTATCAGGACATATACGGCAACCAACTCCGTTTAGAGCGTGTTCGACTGTACGAAACGCCTAATAATTGGGCAGATTGCGCGCGTAATGGCACAAAATTTGCCTAAACCAAGTCGAGGTAGCAAAAATTTGCGCATAGTGGTTGACCAAAACGCCTCTCATGCCTATAATGGCGGCTTGTCAATTCCCTGATAGCTCAGTCGGTAGAGCGACGGACTGTTAATCCGCAGGTCCCTGGTTCGAGTCCAGGTCGGGGAGCCAGAATTTAAAGCCACTTTCGAAAGAAAGTGGCTTTTTTCTTTTTGCACAACGTGTCATTCTTGAACTCAGTAAGCTGCGTATTTACTAGCAAGCCCCGCCTTGAACTGTTAAATTGCGTCCTTTCCAATTGAGCACCTTGCCATGCCAAGAATTTTCGACAACATTGAAAAACAGTTACTGCCCACCTTGGTTGATACTTTGCAGGTTGCTGATAGGGCGGATTTTTGTGTAGGGTATTTCAACCTGCGGGGATGGCGGCAATTAGCGGATCAAATTGAGCGTTGGGAAGGCGGTGAAGATCAGTGTTGTCGTTTGTTGGTTGGAATGCACGTCACGCCAACGGACGAATTACGCAGCACCCTGCGCTCACAAGACCCCTTGCTGGATAACGCCACCGTTGCGCGCCATCAACGCATCATTGCTGAAGAGTTCCGCCAACAACTCATGTTTGGCACGCCGACGAACGAAGATGAAGCCACGCTACGTCAGCTCTCCACCCAATTGCACAGCCAAAAATTATTCGTCAAAGTGTATTTGCGCCATCCGCTCCACGCCAAACTTTACCTATTGCATCGCCAAGATGCCAACAACCCTGTCACAGGATTTTTAGGCAGCAGCAACCTCACGCTGGCGGGGTTAAAGGGACAAGGCGAACTCAATGTGGATGTGCTAGAACACGACGCGTGCCATAAGTTGGTTAATTGGTTTGAAGACCGCTGGACAGATCGCTGGTGCATAGATATTTCAAAAACTCTGGCGGCTATTATTGACGAAAGTTGGGCAAGCGAAAAATTAGTTTTGCCCTACCATGTTTATCTCAAAATTGCCTATCACCTTGCACAAGAAGCGCGTGCGGGGCAGTCCGAATACCGTGTACCTAAAATTTTTGGCGATGCCCTATTCGATTTTCAACAAGCAGCGGTACAAACCGCCGCGCATCATCTCAACAAACGCGGCGGAGTATTGATAGGCGATGTGGTGGGTTTGGGTAAAACCATCATTGCCACTGCCTTGGCTAAAATTTTTGAAGATGATCACCACACCGAAACGCTGATTATCTGCCCCAAAAATCTGGTGTCCATGTGGGCAGATTATGTGCATCGCTACCATCTCCATGCCAAAATTTTACCCCTATCCAAGGTCATCCATGACTTGCCCAACACCCCGCGCTATCGTGTGGTGTTGATCGACGAATCACACAACCTGCGCAACAAAGAAGGTAAACGCTGGAAAGTCATTCGGGACTATATTCAAAAAAACGAAAGTCAAACCATTTTGCTTTCCGCCACGCCTTACAATAAAACTTATCTGGATTTATCCGCACAGCTTGCCTTATTCCTGCGCGAAGATGCGCCTATAGGCGTGCGTCCTGAAAAACGCTTGGCAGAAATGGGCGGGGAAGATGAATTTATCCGTCGTCATCAGTGCCCAGTGCGCTCACTGGCTGCGTTTGAAAAAAGCCAAGACCCCGACGACTGGCGCGACTTAATGCGCTTGTTTATGGTGCGCCGCACACGCGGCTTTATCATGCAGCACTATGCCAAAGAAGACGAACGTGGTCGCCATTTGCTCTTCCCTGATGGGGGAAAATCTTATTTCCCCAAGCGTGTGCCTAAGAACTTGAGCTTTGTCATTAGTGACGACAATCCTGCTGATCCTTACGCCCGCTTTTATTCGGACGATGTGATTAACGCCATTAACGGGTTGAATCTGCCGCGCTACGGACTGGGCAACCACCTCGAAGAGCATCCCCCAAAACCGATTAACCCTGCACAAGCCAAAATGATTGAAGGCTTATCTCGGGCGGGTACGCGGCTCATGGGTTTTTGCCGCACCAACTTATTTAAACGCCTAGAAAGTGCAGGCCCTGCATTTTTACAATCTATCGAACGCCATATTTTGCGTAATTTCATTGTGTTGCACGCCATTGAAAATGACTTGGACATTCCGCTTGGCACACAAGGTGCGGAACTACTCGACACCCGCTATCACGATAATGATCCTGATGATGCAATAGCCGCAGATGAAAACAACGATGAAGACCAAACTGCCGATCCTGAATTTGCCAAGATACAAAGCCTACGCACTGAAGCCGATTTTAGAGCGCGTGCCGCCCACGCTTACATCGCCTACAGCACAGATTTTAAAAAACGCTTCAAATGGTTGCCCAGTCATGTATTCAAAGCCAGTTTGGCGGCCGACTTACAGGCTGACGCATTGGCATTGCTCGCCCTGCTGAAACAATGCGGCGAATGGGATGCCCAACAAGATGCCAAACTGGGCGAGCTTATCAAGCTCATCAATACTGTACATTGCACGGAAAAACTGCTGATTTTTACCCAGTTCGCGGACACCGCCCATTACCTCAAAACCCAACTCCAAGCTCGCGGCATCAAAAACGTGGCAGAAGCCACAGGGCAAAGTGCCGACCCCACCACCTTGGCATGGCGTTTTTCGCCCGTATCCAACGACAAGCGCGATTTTATCTCCCCTCGCCCCTTGGGAGAGGGGCAGGGGGTGAGGGACGAGCTACGCGTTCTGATTGCCACCGACGTGTTATCCGAAGGGCAAAACTTGCAAGACGCGCACATCATCGTCAACTACGACCTGCCTTGGGCAATTATCCGTTTGATTCAACGGGCGGGGCGGGTGGATCGGATTGGGCAACAAGCTGACACTATTTTGTGTTATTCCTTTGTGCCCGCTGACGGCGTAGAGCGACTGATTAAACTGCGCGAACGTGTACGCCAACGTCTGATTGAAAACAAAGAAGTCGTTGGTTCAGACGAAACCTTTTTTGACGATGACCAAGACGACACCCTCATCCGCGATCTCTACACCGAAAAAAATGGCATTTTGGACGACGACTTCGACAGCGAAGTCGATTTAGCCTCGCAAGCCTACCAAATTTGGAAAAACGCCACCGATGCCGATCCCTCGCTCATAGCCAAAATCGAATCCATGCCCAACGTCGTGTATGCCACCAAAGCGCACGCCCACACACTTGCCGCGCCCAAAGGCGTGTTGGTGTATATGCGTACCAGCCAAGAAAACGACACCCTCACTTGGATTAATCAAGCGGGCGAAGCCGTGACGCAATCGCAATACACCATCCTCAAAGCCGCCGCATGTAACGCCGACACCCCCGCTCTTGCGCGCATGGAAAATCACCACGACCTTGCTCAAGTGGGCATGAACCACATCCTCCAAGAAGAAAGCCACACTGGCGGCGCGCTCGGTCGTCCCACAGGCGCACGCTTCAAAAGCTACACCCGACTCAAGCAATACCTCGAAAAAACTGGCAACAACCGCGACTTGTTTATCACCGACGACCACATACGCCGCGTGCAACAAGCCCAAGAAGACATCCACAACCATCCGCTTTATCAAAGTGCGATTGACGCCCTTAACCGCCAATTTAAAGCAGGCATACATGATGCGCAGTTCATTGAGCTGATTCTCAATTTACGCGAAGACGGACGCTTATGCGCCGTCGAAGCACAACCAGAAGACCGCGAACCGCGCCTGATTTGCTCCATGGGACTGGCTTAACAACAAAATGACTATGAAATCCAATGACTTTCAAAATTTGCTCAACAACTTTCAATTAAAGCAACTTTTTATTGAAGAACTTGGCTGGGACAACGGCACGACACATCCCAAAACGGTCGAAGTGAGTGGCGAGCATTTTGTCCTCACGACCATTGCACAAAAGCGCGGTGTATCTGTTTTTCAGTGTTCCCCTGATCGTGACGGCAATGTACCCGCACGTCCTATCTTGCTGAAAATTGAAAAAGAAGCAGCCAAGATTGCATATGAACATTTATTGATTTTTGCCAACGCAGCGCAAACCACACTGACATGGCTATGGGTTGCACGCACGCCTAATCAACCCACCGCAACCCGCACACATACATGGCACAAGGGGACAAGCGGCGAATCATTGCGTCAAAAACTTAACCAAATTGTCTGGGCATTGGATCAAGAAGATGCTATTACCTTGACCGATGTCATCACGGGATTACGAAAAGCGTTTGACCGAGACAAAATATCCAAGTCGTTTTACGAAAAATTCAAAACAGAACACAAGTTTTTTTCTGAATTTATTCAAGGAATTGACAAGATAGCAGATCAGGCTTGGTATGCCTCCTTGATGCTTAACCGTCTGATGTTCGTGTATTTTATCCAGCGCAAAGGCTTTCTCGACGGTGATGCAAATTATCTCGTCAACAAAATGCAACGTGTGCGGGATAAGGCAGGGGAAGACCAATTCCACACTTTTTATCGCCTGTTCTTACGTCGGCTTTTCCATGAAGGACTGGGGCAAGCCTCGCGTGAGGACAAATCCCTTTTTCAATTGCTCGGCAATGTTCCATATCTTAATGGCGGACTATTTGCCGTACACGAACTAGAAGAAAATAACCCCGATATTGATATTCCAGATGCCGCCTTTGAGCGACTATTTGGTTTTTTTGATGCTTACGACTGGCATCTTGATGATCGCCCTTTGTCTAAAGGCACAGAAATCAACCCCGACGTTTTAGGCTACATATTCGAGAAATATATCAACCAAAAACAAATGGGGGCGTACTACACCAAAGAAGACATCACCGAGTACATCAGCAAAAACACGGTTATTCCGCACTTATTGGAACAAACCCGCGAACGCTGCAAAGTTGCTTTTGATGGTGAAACGTCAATCTGGCATCAACTCCAAGATTTCCCAAGTCGCTACCTTTACCCTGCCATGAAAACGGGTGTCATCGACGGCAACGGACAAATCGTGCCTGAATCTGCTTTGCCTGACTTTGTACAAATCGGCATGAATGATCCCAATGCCCGTATGTTTGACCGTCGTTACAATCTCAGCGAAGCCCAATTTCATACCGCGACGGGCGAGCGTGGCACATTACCGACAGAAACTTGGCGTGAATACATCGCTCGCCGAACCCGATGCCTTGCCCTCTATGAAAAACTAAACGCAGGGGAAATCACGCATACCGATGACCTCATCACGCACAATCTGGATATTCGCCAGTTTATGCAAGACGTAATTGACAACTGCACCAGCCCAGACCTATTGCGTGCGATTTGGCAATCCATTGTCGGCCGAGTCCCCGAAAAATCCCACGAAAAGTTTCACCACGGCATCACCATTCTCGACCCCACTTGCGGATCGGGCGCATTTCTTTTCGCCGCCCTTAATGTGCTCGAACCGCTTTACGAAGCCTGTCTTGACCGCATGGAAGGCTTTGTGGAAGATGCTTTACACCCTTCACCATCAAGCAAAAAGAAGGGTGACGAACATGCTTTTCCCGATTTCCAAAAAGTACTCAAGGAAGTCGCCCACCATCATTCGCGCCGCTATTTCATATACAAAAACATCATCCTGCACAATTTGTTTGGCGTGGACATCATGGCGGAAGCCGTAGAAATTTGTAAGCTGCGCCTATTCCTCAAGCTGGTTTCACAAGTAGAGGGCGGGCGTGATTTAGAGCCGCTGCCCGATATTGATTTCAATATCTGCACGGGCAACACCTTGGTTGGTTATGCCACAGAAGCCCAATTTGATGCGACGCATACCCTCGCCAGTGACCAAACGCAGCGAGATGAAATCAAAGCCAGCATGGCGGACTTAGCCGATGGGTTTGAATTTTTTCGCACGCAGCAAACGGTACACGACGGCAAAATTACCCGCGATGACAAGCAAAAATTACGCGAAAAACTCAAAAATCTCAGCCTCAAGCTGGATCGTTATCTCGCCCATGATTACGGCATTGACCCAGACAAACCAAGCTCTTTTGAGGCTTGGCGCGCCAGTCACCAACCTTTTCACTGGTTCGCGGAGTTCTATGGCGTAATGCGTCAAGGCGGGTTTGACGTGGTGATTGGGAATCCACCATTTGTAGAAAGTACGCCGCGTAATATCCATTACACTTTGCGGTCACCAACATATAAAACCTTGAGTTGCGGAAATTTGTACGCACTTGTTTCAGAACGTTGTTTTAGCCTTTGTCATAAGCAGGGTAACTTTTCTTTCATTATGCCGTCTGCGAGTATTTGTACGCCAAGAATGTCGCCGCTCATAAACGGTATTTTTAACCGATTTGAATTCTGTGCAACAAGCCTTTGGGATGAAAGACCATCTAAACTTTTTGATGGTGTAGATCAGCAATTGTCTATTTATCTGTGCGGGTGTTACAGCAATCCAAATCGCGACATATTTGTATCTTCTATGCGTCACTGGGCTTCCGTTGAGCGTACAACCTTATTCCAAACGCAAAGCTATGTCCCAATTAACCGTACATTACGAGAAGCCGATGTAGTCCCAAAGGTTGGGGATGCGAATGAACATTCATTGCTATGCAAATTGCGAAAGAAGGCTGTTATTACGCAAAAATACACTGGGGAAACTAATTATCTGTACTATAAAAATGCTGGTGGAAGGTACTGGCGACTCGTTAAAAGTGCGCCCACTTATTTCCGCTCCGAGGCAGGGGCAACACAAACAAGCACTGAGAAAATACGCGCCGTTAAAATAGATGACACTCAACTTTATGTTGGCATTTACAGTTCAACATTGTTTTATTGGTATTGGCGTGCAGTATCGAATTGTAGGCACTTGACAGAATAGAGAGTTCGACGCTTTTTCTATATCGCCGTCTGTTATAGGTGATCATGAGCGGGCGCAACTAGCGAGCCTTGCCCATGAATATGAAAAAGATATTCTGAGAAATGCAACTAGAGCTACCCTACACAACCGTCGATCAGGCATGATCGAGCAAGACACTTATCGACTTAGCGCATCCAAGCATATTATTGACCAAGTTGATTTAGAGTTGGCACGAATAATTGGTCTTTCGATTGAAGAAACCGACTTCATCATTAACTATGACATCAAATACCGCATGGGCGGCAATGACGAAGACGAATGAAACCCTCCCTACTCACCCTACCCGAAACGCTGCGTCAACGACTTGATAGCAACGCGCCTGAACAATGGTTGGGAATGGGAAATGTGGCATTGTTAGATGCGCCGTTGCTTGGATTTATTGCTTCACGCGAATGCCCTGGTCATGTTTTACTCGATACCCTGGAACGTGTGCCGCAATGGGTTGCCGAGCAACGTGTGATGATTAGTGGCTTTCATTCTCCGTTAGAACAGCAAGTTTTTCGCTCAACATTGCGCCGCAAAGGACGTGTGGTGAAGGTGCTGGCGCGCAGTTTAAATAATTATCGCTTTTCTATCGAAGAGCGTGAATCACTGGCGGAAAATCTGCTGCTGCTGATTAGTCCCTTTTCTGCTCAATCACGCCGCACCACCCGCGAATCCGCACTGGCGCGCAACCGCTGGGTTATCGCATTGGCAACTGAAATTGTCGCACCCTACGTCGCAGCGAATAGCCCGTTATCTATCTTATTGAAATCAACCAATTCCCATCCTAACGAACTGACAAAACCGTGATTACGCTCGCTAACAATACGCACAGGCAAAATACTATGACGACAACCGCCCCCACCGAACGCGCCCAACCTGTCAAAATCGCCGCCCTGAATGCGTATCGGGATGTGGAAAGGGGGTTAGTGAAATGAATGAATTGCCCATTTCCTCGTCACCCGACTTATACCAAGGTGTGCGGGTTTTACTGTTGACTGCCAAAACGCACGTTCGCCAAACAGTGAACACTGCGATGGTGCAGACCTACTGGCACATTGGGCGTTTGATTGTGGAGGATGAGCAAGGTGGCGCACATCGGGCGGTATATGGCAAGCAGGTGTTGCCCGAACTGGCAAAACGCCTGAGTGGTGAGTTCGGGGAAGGTTTTCGCCTGAGCAATCTGCGCAGTTTCAGGCAGTTTTATCTCACTTTTTCGGAGCAGGAAATTCGCCACACAGTGTGTAGCGAATTGAGCTGGTCGCATTTGCGTTTGCTCATGCGGGTGGAAAACACGACCGCCCGCACTTGGTACGCCAACGAAGCCGCCACCCAAGGCTGGAGCGTGCGGGCGTTGGATCGACAAATCAGCACGTTGTTTTACGAGCGTTTATTGAGCAGCCCTGCACCCACTCAAGCCGATGTGCGGGCGGAAGCAGTGGCACGCATCGCCCAAGAAACCCCCGCCGATCCGCGTGATTTCATCCGCGATCCCTATCTGTTGGAATTCCTTGGGGTGCAACCCGATGCGGGCTTGTACGAACAGGATTTGGAACAAGGTTTGCTCAACCAGCTTCAAAAATTTCTGATGGAACTGGGCAAAGGCTTTGCCTTCGTGGCACGGCAAAAACACTTGCGGGTAGAAGGCGAAGATTGCTTTGTCGATTTGGTGTTTTACAACTACCTGCTGAAATGCTTTGTGCTGGTTGACCTCAAAGTGGGCAAGTTGGCGCACCAAGATGTGGGGCAAATGGATATGTATGTGCGCGTTTTTGATGCACAAATTCGCGGTGAAGGCGACAACCCCACGCTGGGGCTGATTTTGTGTTCGGAACGCAACGCGGCGGTCGCCAAGTATTCACTGCTGGCGGACAGTCATCAACTCTACGCCAGCAAATACCAAATGCTTATGCCCACCGAAGCCGAACTGCGCGCCGAACTAGAACGTGACCGCGCTTTGTTGGAATCCACCCACCATGATCCACATCTTTGACCATATCCATGGTGTCGCTCTCAATGCGTATCGGGATGTGGGAAGGGGGGAGTGAATTCTATTTTTACCTCGCCCGTCAACTTGTTGCAGAATAAGCGCGCATCAACCCGCACCGTTATTGTCAGTCATCGCCGTTGCGGTACGCCAGCGCACAGACCTTTGTGTCTTTCCAAGTTAGCCTGAGGTACAAAGTTATGTACTGAAGGGTTAAGTGATGCAAACAAAAATAATCGTGGCAATTTTCTTCGCTGGTGCGGTGGGTGTTTCATCGCAAGCCGCTGAATTGCCTTCCCCTGATACGCCCAGCCCATCGCAGTACACACCGCCCCCTTGAGGGGCTTTTTTTCGTCAACTCAAATCCCCTTCATCAAATTCCATCAAAAAGGAGAATCACCCATGCCAAAGCCTCGCAGAAAATCATTCCGCAACAAAGCTTTTCCGATTTAGGGCTTGACGCTGTGCGCCAATGGCGTATATTTTGCGCATGCTATTCATTGAAACCCCCACTTTTACACGATTGATTGCCTCCTTGCTGGAAGACGATGAGTATTCCAAGCTACAAGAGGAATTGGTAAAACGACCCGACGCGGGAGATTTGATTAAAGATGGCGGTGGAATCCGTAAGCTGAGGTGGAAGCGATCAGGAACTGGCAAAAGTGGCGGGATTCGGGTTATCTACTATTGGATAACTGAAGATGAACAAATACTGTTGCTGGTGGCTTATCCGAAGAGCACGAAGGACAATTTGACGGATAAAGAAACCGCCGTGCTGCGAAAACTTGTGAAGGAGTTATAACGATGGACAATTCACTATTTGATGATTTGAAACAAAGCTTAAAAGAGGCGGTGGCTATTCGTCGTAATGAGCTTGCGCCAAGTCGAGTAACGGAAGTTCATGCGCCAGATGCAAAAGCCATTCGCGCCAAGGTCGGATTGAGTCAGAGCGAGTTTGCTCAATTGATAGGTGTGAAATTGGCAACGCTTAAAAACTGGGAACAGAACCGCCGTACACCTTCTGGTGCAGCCGCTGCCTTATTGACTATCGTGGAAAAGGAACCTGATGCAGCTTTGAGAGCACTTCACTAAGGAAACGCTGATTAAATCTTCCGATCGTGGTGAGCTTGTCGAACCATGAGCGGAAGATTTAATAAAATCAATAAATTAAATCCGTTCACCCTTCGACAAGCTCAGGGCGAACGGATTTAATCAGTGCTTCCCTAAATCAGGGTTGCAGAGTTGCCTTCCTAAGGCATCAAGAATAGAAAAATCCGTGACTTTCAGCGATGCTCTTGACAGGTCGAACCGCCTTTACAGTCAGGCAGTTTCAGTGACTTCCTGCAATAGTTTCAAATGACGTTCATTTCGAGCGAGAAGATCAAGATCGCTCCAACCCGCACCGTTATTGTCAGTCATCGCCGTTGCGGTACGCCAGCGCACAGACCTTTGTGTCTTTCCAAGTTAGCCTGAGGTACAAAGTTATGTACTGAAGGATTAAGTGATGCAAACAAAAATAATCGTGGCAATTTTCTTCGCTGGTGCGGTGGGTGTTTCATCGCAAGCTGCTGAATTGCGCACGCCTGATATGCCCAGTCCATCGCAGGCCGAAGAATTGCGCACTCCTGATACACCCAGCCCATCGCAAGCCGCCGAATTACGTAGCCCTGATACACCCACTCCACCGCAAGTCGCTGAATTACTCTCCCCTGATACGCTCAGCGAAACCGAGCGCGTCGGTTCAGTGGAGGCTGAGATGAAGGGGGCTTTGGTATTGCGCGGTCAAGTGCTGTTGGATCGGGCGCATTTTTCATCAGGGGAGATCGACGCAGCTTACGGGCAGAATTTGCGCATGGCGATACAGGGGTACCAAAAAGCGCAAGGTCTGACCGTTACGGGCAATATCGACGCGCCAACCTGGGCGGCACTGAATGTCGATGCGGCACCGATTTTGCAGTCTTACACCATACTGCAAGCCGACATCGACGACCCTTATGTGCCGATTCGCAAAACATGGGCGGGCAAGGCAAAAATGGCGGCACTCGGTTTTGAATCGGTCGAAGAAGCGTTGGCGGAAAGGTTTCATGTCAGCCCTGCGTTGCTCAAACAACTGAACCCAGACAAAGTGATGAGTCGGGTGGGTGAAGTCATTGTCGTACCCAATATCGCCACAAACGACTTGCCGATGGCGGAAAAAGTGATTATCGACGGCTCGAATAGCACGCTGGCTTTAGTCGATGCGAATGGAAAAGTCATTGCTCAGTTTCCTGTGACGAAGGGTAGCAAACATGACCCGCTCCCACGGGGTAAATGGAAGGTGACGGGTGTCTTGCACAATCCAGTTTTCCACTACAACCCGAACTTGTTCTGGGATGCTAAAACGAAAGACACCAAGGCCACCATTCCAGCGGGTCCGAACAATCCAGTGGGGGTGGTGTGGGTCGCTTTCTCGAAAGCACATTACGGCATGCACGGCACGTCGGAACCCTCGACCATAGGCAAGACCCAGTCACACGGTTGCATTCGACTCACCAATTGGGACGCGACCACGCTGGCGCAATCCGTCGTCACGGGTGTCATCGTATTGATTCAAAAATAGAGCTGGGGGAAAGTCATGAAATGGATCTGTTTTGTTTTATCTGGCGTGCTGTTGAGTGCGCTGGTGTTCTTTTGGGTAGCTGGCGCACCCGACCCAATCGTGATGTCAGCCATGCGCGCAGCCACGCCCATCGGCATGCCGAGTCCCACTCAGGTCAACAAGGCTGCGCTAAGTTCGACTCAACGGGTTGCAAGACCCGCTGCCGTCATCATCCAACCCGTGTCCCATCGACTACTGATCCCTGTTGCAGGTGTGACTGCCCGTCAGCTGAGCGATACCTTCAATCAAGCGCGCGGAATGGATCGCCGCCATGAAGCACTCGATATCCTTGCCCCGCAGGGGACGCATGTGTTTGCGGTGGCGGATGGAAAAGTTGCCAAGCTGTTTAATAGCAAGCCAGGCGGTCTGACTATTTACCAATTTGATACCAGCGAAAAATTTGCGTATTACTACGCGCATTTGGATCACTATGCCGAAGGGGTTGCGGAAGGCGTTCTCTTGAAACGCGGCGATCTCATCGGCTATGTTGGCACGACGGGCAATGCCGTCACCCCTCATTTGCACTTTGCTATTTTTGAACTGGGACCAGAGAAACAATGGTGGAAAGGTTCCGCAATCAATCCCTTCGCGCTATTAGGCGGCGTGTAAGTCCTGTGATTTTCACTGCCCCATTAAGGGAGTCACTACCCCTTCAAGGGCGGAATCACCCCATCCCCTCTCCAACTCTCCCCTTGAAGGGGAGAGAGTGATAGTCCCTTCCCCTTCAGAGGGGGAGAGCGAAGCGAGGGGGCAATTAGGATGGGGGGTATAACCGCGTTTCGCTCACTGTAAATCACATAGAACCGTCATTTCTTTCTCCCTAAGTGCGCTACAGCACAGATGCCAGTGTGGCACAACAATATGCTGCGACGCTTGGGGGCAGGGCTGCCCAATCCATTTGTTTAATTATCAGGAGTCAACATGAATAAGTTCACTATCAGTGCTGTAGCCGTTGCAATTTGCCTCGTGTTTAGCGTTAACGCCATGGCTCAAAACCTGTCCAAGGATGAATATAAAGCAGCAGGAAAACGAATCTCCGCTGAGTACAAAGCGGATAAGGCGAACTGCGATACGCTGGCTGGCAATGCGAAAGATATTTGCAAGGACGAAGCTAAGGGCAAAAGCCAAATTGCAGAGGCTGAACTCGAAGCGCAATACAAGCCTTCAAATAAGGCCACTTATGAAGTCAGTCTGGTCAGGGCAAAAGCGGCTTACGCTGTCGCCAAAGAAAAATGTGACGACAAAGCAGGCAACGACGAAGACGTATGCGTAAAAGAAGCGAAAGCGGCTCTGGTTCGCGGCAAAGCCGACGCAAAAGCAGTGTTGAAAACCTCAGAAGCCAATGCGACAGCCAGAGAAGAAACCACTGATGCGCGAGTGAAGGCAAATGAAAATGGCAGCGAAGCGCGTCGTGATGCAACGACTGCTAAACGTGATGCCGACTATAAAGTGCAAATTGAAAAGTGCGACAAGTTTGCAGGCGACACGAAAGATCAATGTGTTACCCGTGCTAAAACACAATTCGGCAAGTAAATCGTCCTGTAACAAGGGCTGACAAGTTCTGATCGGCAGTACACAGCATCGTTCAGCCGATCAGCGCGTTATAAAACTGATATTTCAATGAAAGCACATCATGTCGCACACCGTACACGGAGCAAAAGGATTGCATAAACAAGCTGCTATTGATCACAAGGTGTTCGCACATCAACAGCAGCGTCATGAGCATATAGCCGTTACCGCCTATTTTTATGCAGAACAACGTGGTTTCACAGGTGGGGATCAATTGGCAGACTGGCTGGTTGCGGAGGCCGAAATTGATTCTGCGCTGGATCAGAATAAAGACCCCAGCATTGTTTAATCTGGTGCCTTTTTTAAGGAGGCACTGATTAAATCCGTTCGCCCTGAGCCTGTCGAAGGGTGCGCGGATTTAATTCATTGATTTCATTAAATCATCCGTTCATGGTTCGACAAGCTCACCAAGAACGGAAGATTTAATCAGCGTCTCCTTAGGTATTGCATGGTTGGTTTCACGTCATATCTGGCGAAATTGCATACTCTGAAGCGACCTGATGTGGCTATTGCGAAACACTGAGCAGACTGGCATAGGCTTTTTGCCTATGCTTTAACGTGTGGCGACAGTCTTTAATATCTGATTTTATCGTTTGGCGACTGCGGCAAATCGAATCAAAGTTGACATTATTTTTAAGGAGCTTCGATCATGGGAAAATATCTTTTAGGTTGGATTTTGGGGGTGCCCGTTGTGGTGCTGGTTGTTATTTATCTGATTTTTAATTGAGGCATTCAGCAATATGGTGAATTCAAGCCTATTTCTGAATTGGTTCGTGAATCATTTTTTGGTAGGTTCGATACCGTACAGACGGGCACTGACATGACGTTCATTCTAGCGACACACAGGGTTGTCCTGTCATTTTAGACAAAGGAATATGATCATGAACAAGAATCAAGTCAAAGGGGTTGCAAAGGAAATCGCTGGTAAAGTGCAGGAAGAGGCTGGCAAACTGGTTGGGAGCAAAGAGCAACAAGTCAAAGGTCTGGATAAGCAAATATCTGGAAAAGCCGAGAAAGCCTATGGTGATGTAAAGGAAGCCGTCAAGGACATAAACCAAGCTTCTTGATTCGTTTTTGTGATCACAAATGGCCGCTACACGCGGCCATTTTCTTGTCAGGTTTATGCGCGCACAGAGCCAGCTTAGTCCTCCAACAAGCTACGAAGCATCCAAGCATTTTTTTCATGCACTTCCATCCGTGCTGACAGCAGATCGACTGTCGGCTGGTCACCCGCCTTATCGGCGATAGGCAATACCTCACGTGCGGTACGCACGACAGATTCTTGTCCAGAGACCAGTTGTTTAATCATGTCTTTCGCGCTGACGCTGCCCGTGCTTTCTTTGATACTGGTCAGGGCGGCGAATTCTTTATAACTGCCAGGTGCGGGATAGCCGAGTGCACGGATGCGCTCGGCGATCAAATCCACCGCCAACCAACTTTCGTTGTATTGCGTCATGAACATGATGTGCAGGGTCTGGAACATAGGCCCTGTGACGTTCCAGTGAAAATTGTGGGTCTTGAGGTAGAGGGTGTAAGTGTCGGCCAACACACGCGCCAGACCGTCTGCGACAGCCTTGCGGTCTTTTTCTGAGATACCGATGTTGATGGGACTGATCTTGCTCATGATGTTCTCCTTGGTTGATTGGATCGGGTTGGTGACATCGTGCAGAGGCGAGTGGACTTAATATGGCGACGATTTTGCCGCTCGTTGCAGGCTGCTTGTGGCATTATGCGCAGCAATTCTCAATTCAAATTTCTCCTAAAGTTTAATTTTCCGAAGTCCATTTTCACCGCTTAATAATCAGGAAGAATTGAGGTGGACGCTATTTTTGAGAGCCATAAATTTCATCAATTCATCCC
>JAQTYN010000034.1 GCA_028688275.1 Gallionella sp.
TTTGCAATGAAAATATGTTATAAAAACAAGAAGCCGAAAATGAAAATAACGATCTGGTTTGAAAAAAATCCACCCAACGCTGAAACAGGTCTTCAGAATCGGGTTTTTCTACAGCGTCGTTAGGTATTTAGTGGGAAACTCAGGAGATAGAAAGTGAATAAATTTATAACGATGTGCATGCTTGCAATCTGCTTATTGTGTTTTGGTTGCACAAATGAAGACGAAAATTTCATTGGTATATGGAGCAACAAAGTTGCAGGTAATCTAGGTGACATACAACTAACCATCTCTCGCGACGGGAAGAATCTACTCGTAAAAGAAAGTATTATTAGCAACGGAAATGTTATCGCTATGCGTAGTGCTAAAGTCAAAGATGGTTACCTCCTTATTGATGGTGACGTTTTATATGCAAAAATGTCTTACTCTAAAACCGAGGATGCACTAATCCCAATAAATACAGGTGAATCAATTCTTGGGGCACTTCCAGGATTTCATCGAATAAAATAAGCCAAGTAGGGTTCGCCATGCGCACCCTTTATGCCGTGTATTCCATGAAAAAACATTTAATTTCAATGTGATGTGAATTTATGGTGCGCACGGCGCACCCTGCGTCCATTAGGTGGATACGCTACTCATGTCAGCATTCGCACTTCTGAGTGCGCACGGCGCACCCTACGCTCATTAGGTGGATATCCGCAAGGCGGCTCGTAGCTTGGGTTGAGGTACGAAGCCCAACGTTTACCGCATGAATTTGTTGGGCGCAGCTTGCGATCAACCCAACCTACCAATAAATTCTTACCCACGGTCCAAATGAGCATTGCGGGTGCGACAATTTGTCGCACCTTGTCGTTTAGCCCAGCGTTTACAATGGCGCGATGAATATGCTTTCTTCTCTTCCTGGTCACGCTCAACTGCGCCGTTTGGTGATTTTGCGCAGTATGGCCATTGTGGCGCAATTGCTGACACTGGCAGCGGTTTGGCGCATGTTGCAAATCGAGCTGGATTGGCAGCCCATGCTGATGACCATCGTCGTATTGACCGTGGTGAATGTGCTGACCACCGCGCGGTTGCGCAGCACCAAACCCGTTTCTAATCCCGAACTGTTCGCGCAACTTTGCGTGGATGTCATCGCCTTGACCGTGTTGCTTTACTACGGCGGCGGCTCGACCAATCCTTTCATCTCCTTGTTTTTATTGCCCTTGGTCATTGCCGCTGCAACGTTGCCGCAACGCTATACGTGGGGCATGGCGGTGTTGACCGTGGTCAGTTATAGCGCGCTGATGGTGTATTTCATTCCGCTACCCCATATTCATCACGACTTTAACGAGGATACTGCCTTTAACACCCACGTCATGGGCATGTGGCTGGGCTTTGTGATTAGCGCGATGGTGGTGGCGTATTTTGTGGTGCAAATGGCGCAAGCCGTGCGGCAACGGGACGAGTTGCTGGCGCGGGTGCGCGAAGAAATTTTGCGTAATGAACGGATCGTCGCACTCGGCACACAGGCCGCCAGTGCCGCACATGAAATGGGTACGCCGTTATCGACCATGGCGGTGGTGATTGGCGAGTTGCAGCAGGATCGTAGCGATTGGGAGGACAACCTCGCTATCCTCAATGAGCAAGTGCGCGGTTGCAAGCGCATCCTCGACAAAATTCTTGCCAATGCGCAAGGCAATGGCACAAGCACGTTGCAAACCGCCGATCAACTGATGCGCGATGTGTTGGATGAATGGCAATTGCTGCGCCCCACGGCACAATATCATTTTCAAAACGCCAGTGCAGATGACAGCGACAAAATGCTCAATGTGGATATGACCTTGCGCGCCGCGCTGATGAATCTACTCAACAATGCCGCCGATGCCAGCACGCAACCGATACAGATTCGCGCTCGTTGGGATAATGACTTGTTTACCTTGGAGATACTCGATTTTGGCGTAGGACTGAGTGAAGACGCGGTACTCAAGGCAGGTTCTGCATTCTTTACCACCAAAACCGAAGGACGCGGATTAGGGCTGATGCTTGCCAATGCCACGATAGAACGTTTGGGCGGAACCGTGCGCTTGTTCAACCGCATAGGTGGCGGGGCTACCACAGAGCTGACTTTGCCACGGGCGAAGTGAAGTGCGGCTTCGCAGCTTGGTGAAAGGTGCGGGGCAGCAATTCTCAATTCAAAAACTCATATACCCACTCCGCCCGTCATACCGACGCAAGTCGGTATCCAGACGTTTAAATGAGCCTCGCGTAGCGAGACTGCATCTATTTTGTTCGCTACGCGGGTTGTTTTTAGCTGGATACCGACTTTCGTCGGTATGACGATGATAAGGTGTTTTTGAATTGAGAATTGCTGGCAAAGCAGCGCATCTCCCTTCCCTTTCACATTTTTGAATAGAGAATAATGAGCGAACTATCCTGTGAAGAATCCGCCAGCTTATTGTTGGTTGATGATGACTTAACCTTTTGCAAGGTGCTGAAATCGGCGTTGACCAAGCGTGGATTTTGCGTGACGGTGGCGCACAGCGTGGAGCAAGCCATTCCCATGGCAACCGCCAATCCCCCTGAATATGCGGTAGTCGATTTGAAAATGGGCGGCGCGCCAGGGTTGGTGATGGTCGAAACCTTACATGCGCTTGATCCCAACACCCGCATCGTGGTGCTCACAGGCTATGCCAGCATTGCCACCGCCGTCGAAGCGATTAAGCTGGGTGCGACGCAATATCTCGCCAAGCCCGCTAACACCAATGAAATTGTCGCCGCCTTTGCCCACGCGGCCGATAGCCAAGCTCCGCTGAAAGAACTGCCCACCCATATTGGCAATTTGGAATGGGAACATATCCAACAGGTTCTGCGCACGCACGATGGCAATATCTCCGCTACCGCCCGCGCCCTCAATATGCACCGCCGCACCTTGCAACGCAAACTCAATAAATTGCCTGTACGGGGTGAATAATGGATGTACTGATTTATTCGGTTTTGTCGTTTTTGCTGAAGCAAAAATACTTTTGTATCAATGGACTGGATTCCGACCTTCGTCGGAATGACGAATAAATCAGTGCGTGCTAAGCATCGTCTGCGCGGCTTATTCGTCATACCACCCCATGCGATTTGTACGAAAGCGACTTTTCACACCTCACTCCTGATAAAATTGCGCCCTCTTTTGTAATATCAAACCTGATAAAAAAGCGTCACTCATCAGGATAGAACATCCATCACCATGTTTCCTTTTCCCGCAGCCCGCTTACGTACTTTGCTCGCGATAGGCTATGCCTTGTTTATTGTGTACGCCAGTTTGTCACCGTTTTCGGGCTGGCGTGAGCAGGGTATTGTCTTTGTCGATGTGCTGCGCTTGTCCCTCAACTCGCCTTACACCCTGTTTGATGTGGTACTCAATTTTTTATCCTATATTCCTTTTGGCTTGCTGGTCGGGCTCAGCTTACGGGCGCGTCACTCTGCCATCATCAGTGCTTTATGGGCGATAGTGCTCGGCATCCTGTTATCCGCCAGCATGGAATATCTGCAAATGTATTTGCCACGGCGCACCAGCTCGAACTTGGATTTGCTGACCAATAGCATAGGCATGGCGTGTGGCGCAGTCTTGGCGGTCAGTATCACCTCGTGGACCAGTTGGTTTGCACACTTAACCCACTGGCGCAATCATCTGTTTCATCCCGAAAAGGAAATGGATTTTGGACTGGCGTTGCTGGCATTGTGGATGTTCGGGCAGATCAATCCCGCCTTACCGATGTTGGGAAATTTGTTTATCCACGAAGCGACTCGTCAACCTTTTGTGGCAAATATTCCCGCCCCCTTTAATGGCTGGGAAAGCCTGACCGTGATGCTCAATCTATTAATGGTAGGTGTTTTGCTCATCACCTTGCTGCGGATTCCGCGACATATTGGCAATACATTGTTGGTCGTGTTAGGGGGTGTCGCACTGGTCAAATTTACCATTGCCGCCATACTCTTAAAATCCTCCGCCCTGCTCCTATGGATTAACAGTGAAGCGATGTTAGGCATTGCATCTGGCATGGTACTGCTGCTAATCGCCATACGCCTACCACGCAACGCACTGATTTATCTAGGTGCAGCGATTACTTTGGGCTACTTCACCTTGGTGAATCTGGATACTTCCCACAACTCACCCGCAATGGGCATGGCTGTTTACCAATGGAATCAAGGGCATTTGCGTAACTACAACGGGTTAGCACAAACGATTTCACTGATATTCCCTGTGCTTTTGCTATTCCATTTATGGCGAGTGCGCTAAATACCCCATTCGACTTATTTTCTAGGAGAACACGATGGCTTTTTTCGATAAACATGTTTTTTTCTGCACCAACCAACGCGATGCGGGAGAGACCTGCTGCCAACAACACGGCGCGCAAGCCATGCGCGACTACGTGAAGGACAAGGTCAAGCAACTGGGCTTGGATCAAGCCGACAACCGCATTCGTATCAACTCAGCAGGATGCTTAGGGCGTTGCGACGATGGTCCTGTGTTAGTGGTCTATCCAGAAGGGACGTGGTACACCTATATCGACGAAAGTGATTTAGACGACATCATCAGCGAACATTTACAACACGGGCGCGTGGTTGAACGCTTGAAAATTTAATGGCGACGCAACGCAAAGTACTGTTTTCAGGCCTGGCAGGGCAATTACAAGGCATGGTGCATCTGCCCGACAGTGATCCTGTGGGCATTGCCGTTATCGCCCATCCTTTGCCCACCGAGGGCGGCACAATGGAAAACAAAATTGTCACCACGTTGGCGAGTACCTTGGTCGGTTTGGGCTATGCTGCCCTACGCTTTAATTTTCGCGGCGTAGGGCTCAGTGAGGGCAGCTATGACGAGGGCAATGGCGAAGTCCAAGATGTGCAAGCCGCTTGTGAATTGATGCGACAGGAGTTTGGTGAGCTGCCGTTGATTGCGGCGGGGTTTTCTTTTGGCGGCTATGTGCAAGCACGTGCGGCGCAACACACCCGCCCCACACAGATGATACTGATCGCGCCTGCGGTCGGTCGTTTTGCCATGCCCACCGTCCCCGCCAATACGCTGATTGTGCACGGAGATTGCGATGAGGTTGTACCACTGGCGGATTTGTTAGCGTGGGCGCGCCCGCAGCAATTAGCCATTACGGTTCTATCAGGCGCAGAACACTTTTTTCACCGCCGCCTCAGACAGCTACACGATGTTGTCCGTCAGCATCTAATGTTATGATGCGCCTGCATTTTTAATCTGATACGCCTAAGGAATCACTATGTTGTGGGTAAAAGCTTTCCATATTATTTTTGTCGTCAGCTGGTTTGCGGGACTGTTTTATTTGCCGCGTATTTTTGTCAATCACGCCATGGCGACTGAACCCGCTGAAATCGCCAGACTCAAGCTCATGGAAGGTAAGTTATATCGCTTCGTCACCCCCATCGCGGGCTTGGCGTTAATAACGGGCTTGTGGCTATGGTTCGGATTTGGTTTTTCTGGGGCTTGGTTGCACGCCAAAGTGGCATTGATCGTTCTTTTGGTAATCTATCATTTCTATTGCGGCAAGCTGGTAACGCGTTTCGCGAATGACGAAAACGTGCGCAATCATGTTTTTTACCGCTTTTTTAATGAAATTCCCGTGTTGATTCTCACCGCTGTGGTGATTTTGGTCACGGTTAAACCTTTCTAGTTTCACATCGCTTTATCGCAACGCGATGCGTTACAATGCTGCTCATATAATTTCTTGATCTCACACGATGGTTCCCCACCTGACGACCGCTTTAACAGGTCCTTTATTGGACTTAGAACGCCGTTTTTTAGCGGCGATGCCAACCATCGAACATTGGTTTCGCTTGAAATGGCTGGAATTACCTGTACCGTTTTACGCCTCGGTAGATTTGCGCAACAGTGGATTTAAGCTCGCGCCTGTCGATACCAATCTTTTCCCTGGCGGGTTTAACAATCTCAATCCTGATTTTTTGCCCTTGTGTGTGCAGGCGATGCAAAGCGCGGTGCAGAAAATTTGTCCTGAAGCACGTGGCATTTTGCTGATTCCTGAAAATCACACCCGCAATATGTTTTACTTGGAAAATGTGGCGCAAATCGTCACGATTTTGAAGCAAGCGGGGATGCGCGTGCGGGTCGGTAGTTTGTTGCCTGAGATCACAGAAGCCACGCCGATTGTGCTGCCGAATGGCAAAACGCTGACCTTAGAACCGCTGGTACGCACAGGCAATCGCTTGGGGTTGGTGGACTTTGATCCTTGCGTGGTGTTGTTGAATAACGATTTGTCGGGTGGCGTACCTGAAATTTTGCAAAATCTGGAGCAAGGTGTGTTTCCGCCGTTATCCGTCGGTTGGTACGCTCGCCGTAAGTCGCAACATTTCGCCGCCTATGACCGCGTGGCAGCGGAATTTGCCGAATTGATAGGCATTGATCCATGGCTGATCAATCCCTATTTTGCGACCTGCGATCAAATCAATTTCCAAGAGCGCGTGGGTGAAGAATGCCTTGCGGCGCAGGTTGATGGCGTGTTGGCAAAAATGCGCGTGAAGTACGCGGAATATGGCGTGAAGCATGATCCATTTGTGATTGTGAAAGCCGATGCAGGGACGTATGGCATGGGCATTATGACGGTGAAAAGTGGCGAGGAAGTCAAAGGATTGAACCGCAAGCAGCGCAATAAAATGGCGGTGATTAAGGAAGGACTGGCGGTGTCGGATGTGCTGATTCAAGAAGGCGTTTATACCTTTGAGAGCATCAACGAAGCGGTCGCCGAACCCGTGGTGTATATGATGGATCATTACGTTGTCGGCGGCTTTTACCGCGTACACACAGGTCGCGGCGTAGATGAAAATTTGAATGCGGCGGGGATGCACTTTGTGCCGTTGGCGTTTGAAACTTGCTGCACCTTGCCGAATCCCGATTGCGCACCCGATGATACGCCGAACCGTTTTTATGCGTATGGCGTGGTAGCGCGGTTGGCGTTGTTGGCAGCGGCATTAGAAATTGAAGCAGCGGAGAATCCATGATACGTATTTTATTGGTCGCGGCTTTACTGTTGTTAACGGCTTGCAGCGAGGAGCCGCTCTCTCAATCGCAAAGTTTTGTATTTGGCACGCGCGTCGAACTGAGTGTCTATGGCGTACCCGAACCTCAGGCGCAACAGGCGATGGCCGATGTGCTGCAAGAGTTTCAACGACTGCACGATATGTTGCATGCTTGGCAACCAAGCGAACTCAGCGCACTCAATACGGCATTTGCGACAGGCAAAAGCATGATTATTTCGCATGAACTGGCGATGATGCTACAAGATGCAACTCAAATTTCGCTGCAATCCAAAGGATTATTCAATCCTACTATCGGTAGCTTGGTCAAGCTATGGGGCTTTCATCGGGATGAGTTTACGCCTGTGCAGCCTGATAAGGAGCAACTCATCCTGTCGGTCAAAGCCAAGCCGCAAATGAGTGACATCACCTTACGCCCTTTGTCCGATGGACGTTATCGCGCTAGCTCAGGCAATTTTGCCGTGAAACTGGATTTAGGGGGGTATGCCAAGGGCTATGCCTTGGATCATGCAGCTGAAATTCTGCGTAGACGCGGCATCCACAATGCACTGATTAACATCGGTGGCAATGTACTGGCTTTAGGCAAACACGGTCATCGTGCTTGGCGCGTGGGCATACAACATCCTCGCACGGCGGGTGCTTTGGCAACATTAGCCTTGCATGATGGAGAAGCCATTGGCACATCGGGCGATTACCAACGCTACTTTATGTTGGACAACGTGCGCTATTGTCACTTAATTGATCCACGTACCGCGCGCCCCATGCAGGGCGTACAGGCGGTGACGATTTTAACGCATGGCAAGCGTGCAGGCGTACTATCCGATGCCGCATCCAAACCGTTGTTTATCAGTGGTAGGCAAGGCTGGCGCGTCGCAGCGACGCAAATGAACTTGCCTGAGGCAATGTTGATAGACGCACAAGGTCAGGTTCACTTGACCAAAGCACTGGCAAAACGACTGGAATTTACTGACAAAAATACCATACGAAAAATTGAATGACGCAGCGATCCTTTAAAAACATCAAAGCTAGGAGTGATTAATTGGTTGGTATTTTATTAGTAACCCACAATGGGTTAGGCAACAGTTTTGTCGATTGTATTCAACATGTATTGGGCTGTACGCCTGACCGTCTTAAGGTGTTATCGGTATTAGCGGCGGATGATCCTCAACAAAAATTAGCCGAAGGTCAGCAGCTTATTGACCAACTCGACACGGGCGACGGCGTACTGATGTTGGTCGATGTGTATGGGGCAACGCCCAGTAATATCGCTCAAAAATTATGCCAAGAGGGACGGGTAACAGGCGTATCGGGTTTAAGTTTTCCGATGTTGCTGCGCGTCGTATGCAGTCCCGCCATGTCCTTGGCAGCCTTAGCCAAGCTGGCTTTCGATGGCGCACGGGAATGTATTGTTTACCTTGATCAGGAACATTAAAAATGCTGCAACAAGACGCACTTATCATCAACAAACTGGGTTTACATGCCCGCGCTTCGGCTAAATTAACGCAACTGGCTTCTAGTTTTCAATGTGAAGTGATGTTGTCTCGCAATAATCGGCGTATCAATGCCAAAAGTATTATGGGTGTGATGATGTTAGCGGCCGCCAAAGGTAGCACGATCAATATTGAAACCAATGGGGAGGATGAGGCAGAAGCCATGCAAGCCTTACTGGCTCTCATTAACGACTATTTCGGAGAAGGTGAATGAGTTTTACCTTACATGGCATCGCGGTTTCCAGCGGCATTGCCATTGGTTACGCGCATTTGATTTCTCACACTTCACTCGAAGTGGTGCATTACGTCCTGCCCAAGCAATTTCTTGATGAAGAAATAGCCCGTTTTGACACTGCGCTACAATCGGCGCGCACCGAATTTGCGAGCCTGCGTAGTAATCGCCCTTCTCATTCTGCCGCAGAATTTGATGCCTTCATCGAATTACACCAGATGATATTGGATGATCCTTTGCTCAGCATTGCGCCACGTGAAATGATTATCACGGATCACTGCAACGCTGAATGGGCTCTGAAAACACAGACAGAAGCATTAGTTGCACAGTTCGACGAATTTGAAGATGCCTATCTGCGTGAACGCCAGTTGGATGTGAAACAAGTCGCGGAACGACTCTTGATGCACTTGTCTGGTCATCCCAGTCATTTGCCTCAACCTGCACGGCATGATGTGGAGACTATTCTGGTCGCAGAGGATTTAAGCCCTGCTGACTTGATTCAATTCAAACCGCAACAATACGCCGCATTTATCACCGATGTGGGCGGTGCAACCTCACATACCGCCATTGTCGCACGTAGTCTCAACACGCCCTGTGTCGTGGGGCTACATCATGCCCGCATGTTATTGCGCGAAGATGATTTGCTGATTTTAGATGGCGAACAAGGCGTGCTCATTGTCAATCCCGACAAGGCCATGTTGGCAGAATACAAGTTGCGCCAAAGTGAATGGGAGCTGGAGCGTAAAAAACTCAAACGCCTGCGCACTGCGCGTGCCAATACTTTGGATGGCACGATTATTGAGTTACATGCCAATATCGAACGCCCCGAAGACATCGTTGAAGCCAAAGAACATGGTGCAACAGGTATTGGACTATTTCGCAGTGAGTTTCTCTTCCTCAATCGGCATAACTTACCCAGTGAAGAAGAGCAATTTACCGCTTACCGCGCAGTAGCCGAGGGCATGGAAGGGCAGCCTGTCACCATACGAACCTTTGATTTGGGCTCAGACAAGCCACTGAAGGGAAAGGAACGTACCGCCAATAACCCTGCGCTGGGGTTGCGTGCCATTCGACTTTGTTTAGCCGAGCCTGCATTATTCCGCACCCAATTGCGTGCGTTGCTGCGCGCTACCCACTACGGCAACATCAAAATTTTGATCCCGATGTTGAGCTGCGTATCGGAACTCAATCAAACCCTGCAATTTATCGCCGCCACGAAGCAAAGTTTAGATCATGAAGGCATTCCGTATAACCGTGAAGTCAAAATAGGCGGCATGATTGAAATTCCCGCTGCCGCCTTATCGCTGAATATTTTCGCGGAAAAACTGGATTTTCTGTCCATTGGTACCAACGATTTAATCCAGTACACCTTGGCAATTGATCGTACTGACCAAGATGTGGCGCACCTGTATGACCCGCTTCATCCTGCGATCCTGTATTTATTAGCGCATGTCATCGGTACGTCCAACAAACTGCGCAAACCGATTTCACTCTGCGGCGAGATGGCTGGCGAATTGCCCTATACGCGTTTACTACTGGGTATGGGCTTGCGCCAATTCTCCATGTCTTCGGTGCAAGTGCCTAGCATCAAACAACGCGTGCTCACCACCAGCCTGCCCGACATTGCACCGCTCACCCATAAAATCTTGCGCACCGATGATCCCATGAGACTGAGGGATCTGTTGGACAAGTTGAATACCCTGTAGGACTGCCTATGAAAGCCATGTTAATGACTGCAGCGGGCGGTTCTGATGTCTTGCAATTGCACAACATTCCCGTGCCAGAGCTGCCGTCGCCGCATCATTTACGCGTTAAATTACACGCGGCGGGGATCAATCCTTTAGATACGAAACTACGCACCAAGCCCGCTTATCATCCAGACAAATTACCCGCCATTTTAGGGTGTGATGGCGCGGGTATCGTCAGCGAGATCGGTGCGGAGGTCACACGATTTAAAGTCGGTGATGCGGTGTATTTTTGCAATGGTGGCTTGGGCGACGAGGCGGGTAGCTATGCCGAATATACCGCTTTGCACCAAGACCATTGCGCCGCCGCGCCCTCAACGATACCGCTAGCGGACTGTGCCGCCCTGCCCTTGGCATTTCTCACCGCATGGGAAGCCCTCGTGGACCGCGCCCAATTGCAAGCAGGGCAAACGGTGCTGATCCATGCGGCGACGGGTGGCGTGGGGCATATCGCCTTGCAATTGGCGCATCACCTCGGCGCGCGTGTTGCGGTCACCGTCAGCACGCCGACCAAGGCGCGATTGGCACAAGCCCTCGGCGCGGAAAAACTCATTACCTATCGTGAGCAGGATTTTGTGGCGGAAACCTTGGCGTGGACTGACGGCAAAGGCGTGGATGTGGTGTTTGATACCGTGGGCGGCGAAACCTTTACCCGCTCCTTCGCTGCCACGCGCATAGGCGGAAAAGTCGTCAGCCTGCTGTCTTGCCCGCTGACTCTCGCCGACACCCAGCTCGCCCGTTTGCGAAATCTCTCGTTATGTTACGAATTGATGCTCACGCCCCAAGTGCTCAATCTGCACGATGAACGCATACGTCAACGTCAGTTGCTTGAGCAATGCGCTGCGCTGGTTGAACAGGGCAAGATGGGCGTACTGATTAGCCATCGCTTCCCCTTAGCGCAAGCGGCGGAGGCGCATCGCTTATTGGAACAAGGCGGCATCACAGGCAAAATCATTTTGACGCTGGAAGCCGCGTGACTATCGGCACGCGCCAACTCAAAGTTGGGACGCTGATGGTGGAAGTGGTACGCAAATCCATCAAAAGCTTGCGCTTAGTGGTGTATCGCGCCACGGGCAAGGTACGCATTGCCGTGCCGCTACGCGTGAGTGAAGCTGAAGTGCGACAAGTGGTGACCGCGAGACTGGATTGGATACGGCAACAGCAAGATAAATTTGCGCAGCAAGTTCAACCTGCCCCGTTGGAATACGTCACAGGTGAAGTCCACCCTTTTCAAGGGCGGCACTATCGCTTAAACGTGATTGAGCAAGTTGGCACGCCGCGCGTCCTACAGCATGAAGACCACTTGGAAATGCGAGTGCGCCCTCACAGCGATCGTGCCCAACGTGCAGCCGTGCTTGCCGCTTGGTATCGCGCCCAACTCCAAGCCCAGATTCCCGCGCTCATCGCCCACTGGCAACCCATCATGGGCGTGCAAGTCGCTGAATGGCGGATCAAACAAATGAAAACCAAATGGGGAACATGCAACACCCGCGTGCACCGTATCTGGCTCAATCTGGAACTGGCTAAATATCCACTTGCCTGCTTGGAATACGTGGTCGTGCACGAAATGACCCATCTACTCGAACCCAGCCATAACGCCAGATTTAAAGCTCTGATGGATCAATTTATGCCCCAGTGGCGCGAGTATAAAAAGGAATTGAATAAGGGCGTGAGAATGTAGCGTAGCCCAAAGGATGAGTTGCCATGCTGCGCGTAAAAAAGCCCAATCTTGCGATTAGGCTTTTTCTATTCTGTGAAACAACGCCTAGTGCATCACCACACGCGGCAGTTCTTTGGCTTGTGCTACCCAATCTTGTACTTGCGAAGCGGTGGGCAATTTACGCACCAGATTTTTTTCTGTATTCACTTCCACCATTTTGGCATGAAGATTTTCTGATTTGCGCTGCGCCAATTCTGGCACGCTATCCACCCCCGCAAATTCCAACAAATCAGCATACTGCGTTCCCACGCCCTTGATACGTGACAGATCAGCGCGATTGACCCAATTCAAAATCTGCTTTTCACTGATGCCCGACATTTCTGCCATATCCTTACGGCCTTTTTTCGTACTACCTGCCGCTAATAGATTTTCCTGCGTCGTAACACCCGCCGCCACTAACTTTTCTGCATAAACTGCGCCAATACCTTCAATATCAGATAATTTTGTCATGTTATTCTCCCTATAAGTGTTTGAGGAGTGCAAAGAATACTACATTCCGTGATAGAACAAACAAGAGAAATGCAATTTGCTGTGGAAGAATAAGGCTATGTCACTATTAAATAGTGGTGGTCGCGAGAACCTTGTAGATACAGGTTTTTTGCAGTCGCCACAAAATCATAATACATTGATTATATTGCACAAGTTAAATAATGCAATTTACTTCAACAATTAATGATGACATAGCCAAGAATAATAAGTGCATTGAGGCATCGCACATCATGGAATACGCTACGCGTTCTTCATGATTAAAACTATTCTTGTGGTTCAGGCATCACCTTGGACAAAGCAGTCTCAATAAACTCTTTAGCGGCAGCGCAACCACAGTCTTTTAGGGTACGTGACTTCTTAACCATTTTCCATGCTTGGAGATGGTCGCCTTGAAAATATAGTGATATTGCCCAATTGATGTAAGTTTTACCATTTTGGGGATCAATTTTGACAGCTTCTTCCAATAGCGCATTTGCTTTTGCGAAAGAGGTTTGCGCTTTGACTTTGTCGGACTCTTTGTGCGCCTGCTCAGAATAAACATTCGCGGCATCATTCAATAATTGCAACCTGCCTTCATCATTACTTTCAACAAGAGATATTGATTTTTCAAAATAAATGATACTTTCAGCAAACTTGTCTTGTTGGGATAACAGCAGTCCAAACCCCCAAAAAGCTGCGTAATTATTGGGATTCAATAGCCAAGCCTGATTGAAACGCTTCATTGCGGTTGAATAATCCCCTTTATGAAAATAATTCCAACCAAACTTTGCAACGTTCTTACTCGCCTCCTCTCTGCTGGGGAAACGATTTGTGCAGTTTTTATCTTCTTCCATTGAATTTGGCGGCGCGGATGTTTCAACCACCATGCACCGAATAAATTTCTCATCAGCCTCTTTGTACCAACCAGGCTTTTCAACATGAGGATACCCATACATAGGTATTAGATTAAGACCGCCACCACTATGGGGATTGGTTTCAAAGGCATTTGATACTTGGGCTAGCAAACAAAAACCTAACAGCCAAGCAAATTTGGTAAATGGGGTTTTCATCACAACTCCTGATTACTCAATCAAGGGCTGTCAGTGTACGCCAGTTGTGCGGGGATTGTTGTAAAAGCAAAATTAACGCCCCCCTTAAAGACACCCGTTGATTGACTTGCAGGGCGAGTTGGCGTTTTGTTCGCCCCGCATAACCGCCTGCAGGCTTGGGATTTACTTCGCGCCCCCGCTATTTTGCAGTTCTGGCATTTTCAAAAACAAGCCTTTTTCAACCAATTCTTGCGTGGCTGCACAACCACAATCTTTCAAAGTCCGAGCTTTTTTCAGCATTTCCCACGATCTCGTATAATTCCCTTCTCGAAGCAGAGACAGTGCCCAGTTGGTATATGTCCTACCATTTTCAGGGTCGAGCTTGGCGGCTTCTTCCAATAAAGCATTGGATTTTGCGAATGAGGTTTGTACTTTCGCACTATCTGTCTCGTAAACGCCCTGTCTGGAATACGCGAGGGCTATGTCGTTTAGCAAATATGGCTTGTTCTTTGGGTCGTCTATCAAGTTTAAAGCGGTTTCATAATGACCCAGCCCCTCGGCGAATCGGTCTTGTTTAACCAATAACAAACCAAACCCCCAGAAGATTTGGTAATTTTCTGGATTCAGTAGCCATGCTTGATTAAAACGTCTCATCGCTGTTAACAAATCCCCTCTCCAATAGTATTGAAATGCTACGCCAGCAAGGGCTTTACTGGCTTCAACCTTCGTCGAAAATTCGTGTTCGCAGCCATCATCAGATGCAGGTGCATCAGGTGTTTTTACTAAAATACATCGCAAGAAATCTTCATCAGCAGCTTTTTGTGCGGGACTTTTTTGAACGCTCGGATGCCCATACATGGGAATCAAATTGAGGGGAACATCTCTGCTTGAATTGGACATTTCAACCGCGTTAGACAACGGTGAGAAAATACAGATCAGCCATGCCACGATCAAAACTAACGAAGGTGCTTTCATCATCACTCCTTAATTAACACGCAAAGATGCGTGCGCAGCAGTTTAGCGCAAAGTTCACAACGACATGCTCGCCATCGAGACATGCACAGCTAGTTGCTATGCCGTCATAAACATAGCTGTGCGTCATCCCCCCAAATACGCTCGCTGCACGGCTTCACTGCCCAGCAACTCTCCCGATTTGCCTGCCAAAGTAATGCAGCCGCTTTCCATCACATAACCGCGTTGGGCGACTTGTAGGGCGAGTTTGGCGTTTTGTTCGACCAGCAAAATACTCATACCGAGGGCGGAGATGTCTTCGATCGTGCCGAAGATTTTTTGCACCATCAGCGGGGCGAGTCCCATGCTGGGTTCGTCCAACATCAATAAGCGCGGGCGGGACATCAGGGCGCGTGCCATCGCCACCATTTGTTGTTCGCCGCCCGATAAGGTGCCCGCTAATTGACTGCGGCGTTCGGCTAAGCGTGGAAATAGCGCATACATTTTGTCTAAATCGGCGGCAATCTCGGCGGTGTCATTGCGGCTGTATGCGCCCATTTGCAGGTTTTCGGCAATGGTGAGGCGGGCGAATACGCCGCGTCCTTCTGGCACCAGTGCCATGCCCATTGCCACGCGTTGATGGGCGGCCATGTGTTGCAACGATAGACCTGCGTAGTGGATGCTGCCGTCTTTCGGGGCTTGCAGCCCTGCGAGGGTTTTCAGCGTGGTGGATTTTCCTGCGCCATTGCTGCCAATCAGCGCGACCAGTTCACCTTGCCCGACTTCGAGGTCGATGCCTTTGACCGCGTGAATGCCGCCGTAGGAGACGTGTAGCGAGTGGATGGAGAGCAGAGGATTCGTCATAACGTGTTCTAAAATTGACCTAATCTACGGAGAATTTCTATCCGTTCGTGCTGAGCTTGTCGAAGCATGGTCGGATGGAAATCGCACATGTTTTTAAACCCCTCACCCTTCGACAAGCTCAGGGCGCACGGTTTAAAAATCAATTCGTAGCTTGTGGAGAGCATGGTTCACTTCCCAAATACGCGGCAATCACCGCTGGATTTTGGCGCACGGCTTCGGGCGTGTCTTCGGCGATTTTTTGCCCGTAATCCAACACCGCGATGCGGTCACACAATCCCATCATCAATTTCACATCGTGTTCGATCAGCAAAATGGTGATGCCGCTGCTGCGGATGGTTTGCAACAAGGTTTTTAAACTTTCAGTTTCAGTGGCGTTCATGCCTGCGGCAGGTTCGTCTAATGCCAACAACAGTGGTTCGGTTGCCAGCGCGCGGGCAATTTCGAGGCGGCGTTGTTCGCCGTAGGACAAGTGCTTTGCCAAGGTGTGCGCGGGTTTGCGTATGCCCACATAGTCCAATAATTCGCGGGCGCGGTCACTGATGGCGCGCTCTTCTTCGCGGGTGGCAGGGTTGCGCAACAACGCGCCGAACACCCCCGCGTGGGTGCGCAAGTGTCGCCCGATCATCACGTTTTCCAACGCGCTGAGGTTTTCAAATAAGCGGATATTTTGAAAGGTGCGGGCGATGCCTGCTTGTGCCAGCACGTGCGGTTTGCAGGCGGAATAAGATTTTCCGTTGAATTCAAATCGTCCCGCAGTGGCTTGATATAAACCCGTGATCACGTTGAACAGCGTGGTTTTGCCCGCACCATTCGGGCCGATTAAGCCGTAAATTTCGCCACGTTGAATGTGTAGCGACACGTCGTTCAAGGCTTTGAGTCCGCCAAATTGTTTGCTGATGGCAGAAAGTTGCAACAATGGCGCGCTCATGGTGTCTCTACTTTCTCTTCGTCATCCAGCTCGCGACGACGTAAACGCGAGGGCAATAGCCCCGCTGGGCGATACAACATCATTAGAATCAAGGCGGTACCGAAAAGCAACATACGCAAACTTTCGGGATCAATGAGCACTTTGCCGAATAGCGATTGTTGCAACGGTACCACGCTGTGACGCAACACTTCGGGCAAAATCGCCAGCAACACCCCGCCCGCAATCACGCCTGCGATGTTGCCCATACCGCCCAACACCACCATGCACAAAATCATCACTGATTCCATCAAGCTGAAACTTTCGGGGCTGACAAAACCTTGGAAACCCGCGAACAACGTACCCGACACCCCGCCAAACATCGCGCCCATGGCAAACGCCAACAGCTTTAAATTGCGCGTATTCAAGCCCATTGCCGACGCAGCGATTTCGTCTTCCCGAATCGCCATCCACGCCCGCCCGATGCGCGAATGCTCCAAGCGTTGCGACACCAACACGATCACCAAGGTACACGCAAGAAACAGGTAAAAATACAGATGCACCGAGGGCAGGGCGATGCCGAAAATTTCTTGCGTAGCGTTGAGCGACACGCCGCCGACTTGAATCGGGTCGATGCGGCTGATGCCTTGCGGGCCGTTGGTGAAGTTAATCGGCGCGTTGAGGTTATTCATAAAGATGCGGATGATTTCACCAAAACCGAGTGTCACAATCGCGAGATAATCCCCGCGCAGTCGCAAGGTCGGCGCACCCAACAACACTCCAAAAATCCCCGCCAACACCGCACCCAGCGGCAACACAACCCAAAACGGCAAATGCACGCCGTCAGGAAAAAGCAGCGGAAAAGCGAGAGCCAAATGCGGCGAACCCACCAAAGCGTAAGTGTAAGCCCCGACTGCGAAAAACGCGATATAGCCCAAATCTAACAAGCCTGCGTAGCCGACCACGATGTTTAGCCCCAAGGCCAACATGATGTAGAGCATGGAAAAATCTGCGATGCGCACCCAACCACGCCCCAACGCTGCATCAGTGATAAACGGCAATAACAACACGCCCAAACACATCACCCAAAACGTAACTCCCCTCGCCCACTTGTGGGTGAGGGGCAGGGGGAGAGGGAGTCTTTTAAGCCCGTTCCGCAAGGCGTTCTCCCAATAATCCCGATGGACGGAACACTAACACGCCGATCAGCACGATAAAGGCGAATACGTCTTGGTAATTGCTGCCGAAAATGCCGTGTGTCAAGTCGCCGATATAGCCCGCGCCCAGACTTTCAATCAAGCCCAATAACAGCCCGCCGACCATCGCGCCGCGCAAGTTGCCGATACCGCCCAACACCGCAGCGGTAAAGGCCTTCAGCCCCAGCAAAAAGCCCATGTAGTAATGCGCCAAGCCGTAGTTGGCACTGACCATCAGCCCCGCCACCGCAGCCAAAGCCGAGCCCAACATAAAAGTCAGCGAAATCACGCGATTCACATCTACGCCCATGAGTTGCGCGGCGTGTTGATTTTCCGCCACAGCACGCATGGCACGACCGAGTCGCGTGCGATGCACGATGACCATCAGCCCTGCCATCATCAACAGTGCTGAACCAAAAATAATCAATTGAATGTCGTTGATAATCGCGCCGCCAAGGCTGTGCGACTGGTTAGTGAACAAGGTGGGAAAGGGCAAATATCCGCGCCCCCAAATCATCATCGCCAAGTTTTGCAATACGATGGACACGCCAATCGCGGTAATCAGCGGGGCAAGACGTGGCGCATGACGCAAAGGACGATAGGCGACGCGTTCGATGGTATAGCCCAACGCCATGCACGCGGCGATAGAAAATAGCACGCTAATCGGCAATGCCAGCCAAATCGGCGCGCCCCACCCCATCAGCGCGGACAAAGCAGATATTGCCGCCAATGCACCCACCATCACCACCTCCCCGTGGGCAAAGTTAATCAAGCCCAAAATACCATAGACCATGGTATAACCCAGTGCAACCAGCGCGTAAACGCTGCCTTGCACCAGACCATTGATAATTTGTTGGAGGAAGATGTCCATTAGCTTAGCACCTATACTACGCCATCACTGCGAGAGATAGGTTCGGTGGCGTAAGGCTTTTTCAGCCAAGCCGCTCTGGAGTAGGGCTTTAAAGATAAATGAGCAATCAATTTGTGGGGGGAGGCCAATTAAAGGGTGGATTCGGCATCCAGTCACCTTTTTGAGTTGCCTCTCAAAAATCTGTTGGTGAATTAATACGTCTTATTAGATTATCCAAGTGGTATCCATATAGGACGGATCAGCATTTAATCTAAATTTTTCGTGCATTATCCGCTACACAAGGTAAGACGGCCGCACCATAACTCCGATATTTAATCATAAATTCAAGGGGATGCGCTACGCTGATTGCACGTAGCGCACATATATTTTTGTTGTAGTGAACGAGTTTAGACGTCCAAGTTTTTCACCCCAAGCGCATTTTTCTCAATAAACGCACGACGAGGTTCAACCACATCGCCCATCAAGGTCGTGAAAATTTCATCAGCAGTGATCGCGTCTTCGATACGTACTTTGAGCAAGATGCGGTTTTTCACAAACATGGTGGTTTCCCAGAGTTGCTCTGGATTCATTTCACCCAACCCTTTGTATCGTTGAATATTTACGCCACGTTTAGCTTCTTCCAACAGCCATTCAATCGCTTGCTTAAAGCTGGTGACCGCACGCTTTTGCTCACCGCGCGCAATATAGGCCGTTGGCGTAATCAAACCATTCAACAAATCAGCCGCTTTACGAATTTGCACATAGTCGCTGCCTTTCAAGAAGTCATTATCCATGTAGCTGACGGAATAATTGCCGTGATAGAGCTTGTCCAAACGCATACGATACGTGTCACCAGACTCGTCACTTTCCGTTTCAACTGTCACTTTGATATTGCCGCCACACGCTGCTTGCAATAGTTGCGCGCTTTGTTGCGCCTGCTCAGCATCGTCTAGCGACAACGTAGGCAAGATCAACAAGGCATGGCTGGCTTCGGGCGCGGTAAAGCGAGAGAGACGGTCAATTACAGCTTCAGCAAGGAAGTATTGTTTCGCAATCGCTTCCAGCGCATCGGATTGAATCGGCGTGGCATCTGCTGCGGTGTACAACACGGCATTGTTCAGCGCGGATTGCAGCATGTAGATTTTCATCTCTTGGTCATCTTTGAGATAACGCTCATCCTTGCCTTGCTTGATTTTGTACAACGGTGGTTGGGCAATGTAAATGTGTCCACGCTCAATCAACTCAGGCATTTGACGGTAGAAGAAGGTCAGCAACAAGGTGCGAATGTGTGAACCATCCACGTCCGCATCGGTCATGATAATGATGCGGTGATAGCGCAATTTGTCAGGGTTGTACTCTTCCTTGCCGATGCTGGTTCCTAGCACGGTAATCAAGGTGGCGATTTCTTGCGAGCCAATCAGCTTTTCAAAACGGGCTTTTTCCACGTTCAAAATTTTACCTTTGAGCGGCAAAATGGCTTGGAATTTACGGTCGCGCCCTTGTTTTGCCGAGCCGCCCGCAGAGTCCCCTTCCACTAAGTACAGTTCAGATAGCGCGGGGTCTTTTTCTTGGCAATCTGCCAATTTTCCTGGCAGCCCCATACCATCCATAATCCCTTTACGGCGTGTCAGTTCACGCGCTTTACGTGCGGCTTCACGCGCCCGTGCTGCGTCGATGATTTTATTGACGATGATTTTGGCATCCGTTGGTTTTTCCAGCAAAAATGCGCTCATTTGCTGGCTAATCAATTCTTCAATCACAGGGCGCACTTCGCTGGACACCAATTTATCTTTGGTCTGTGAGGAGAATTTAGGATCAGGCAATTTAACCGACAACACCGCCGTCAAGCCTTCGCGCATATCGTCGCCTGTGGTATCGACTTTGGCTTTTTTCGCCAATTGTTCGGCTTCAATATAAGCGTTTAAGGTGCGGGTCATCGCGGTGCGCAGCGCAGTTAAATGCGTGCCGCCGTCGCGCTGCGGAATGTTATTGGTGAAACATTGCACACTTTCTTGATAAGAATCATTCCATTGCATCGCAATTTCCGCTGTGATGCCGTCTTTTTCGCCAATCGCGTAAAACACCGTAGGATGCAGCGCAGACTTATTGCGATTCATATATTGCACAAAGTTCCGAATTCCACCTTCAAAAGCGAAATTTTCTTCTTTGCCTGTGCGATGGTCAATCAAGGCGATTTTTACGCCATTATTGAGAAAAGACAATTCGCGCAGCCGTTTTGCCAAAATATCAAAATGATATTCCACCAGCCCAAAGGTTTCTTTCGCCGCTAAAAAGTGCACCACTGTGCCTTTTTTCTTAGAAGGACCGATGATCCTCAATGGAGCGACAGGATCGCCATGATTGAATTCCATGAAGTGTTCTTTACCTTCGCGGTAGATGGTCAGCTTCAACCACTCTGACAGCGCATTCACTACCGACACGCCCACGCCATGCAAGCCGCCCGACACTTTGTAAGAATTGCTGTCGAATTTTCCGCCCGCGTGCAGGATAGTCATAATGACTTCCGCCGCAGAACGATTTTCTTCCGCATGAATATCGGTCGGAATTCCGCGACCATTATCACTCACGCTAATCGAATTATCCGCATGGATAATCACATTGATTTCATTGCAATGCCCAGCCAGAGCTTCATCCACAGCGTTATCCACTGCTTCAAAAACCATGTGATGCAAACCTGTTCCGTCGTTGGTGTCGCCGATATACATGCCAGGGCGTTTGCGTACCGCCTCAAGCCCTCTTAGCACTTTGATACTACTGGAATCATATTCGCTCATGGTTTTCTTTCTAGGTATTAAATTGTTTCACGTGGAACATAAAAATCAAACGATCAGTCCGACTCAACATTAAAGCCGCATCGGCATAATGACATAACGGAATTCTGAATCTGATGGCGTAGTCATCAACACGCTACTATTCATATCGCCAAAGGAGAATACAGCCACATCGCTGCTGATATTGCTCAGGCCATCCATTAGGTAGTTGACGTTAAAGCCAATATCAAGCGCATTGCCTTGATAATCGGTTTCCAATTCTTCCTGCGCTTCTTCTTGTTCGCTATTGCTACTGATAATACTGAGGTTGTTGTCAGTAAGCACAAGTCGCACTCCGCGAAATTTTTCGTTGGACAAAATGGCGACGCGCTGCAAGGCTTGCTGCAATAGAATTCTATTTAGATTCAAATGGTTAACGTGCTTAGGGATGACACGCTCATAATCGGGGAAACGCCCATCAATCACCTTGGAAACCAAAGTAATATCAGAAAAATTAAATTTGACCTGTTGCGCCGAAAACTCCAAATGCACAGGTTCATCGTTATCATTCAATAACTTATAGACTTCCAATACAGCTTTGCGTGGGACAATAATATCCTGCTTGGGGTACTCGCCTACAATGTTGGTCGTGTTGTAGGCCAAGCGATGTCCATCAGTAGCAACAGCTTTCAATTTGTTTTGATCGACAATGAATAACACACCATTGAGGTAATAACGTACATCCTGTTGCGCCATGGCGTACTGGACAGAATGAAGCAAAGCTTTCAATTTACCCTGACTTAAGGTGATTTTGATGGCGTTATCCAGCGCACTGTTCAAAACTGGAAAATCTTCAGCAGGAAGCGTCTGCACACTAAAGCGGCTTTTATTGGCTTTAATCAATGCCTTATTATCAACCAGATCAATCGAAATTTGACTCGGTTCAGGCAAAATCCGCAAAATCTCTTGGAGTTTCTTTCCTGACACCGTGATCGCGGCATCAGCCTCATCATGCGCTTCAATCGCAATGGTCGTGCTAATTTGAATTTCTAAATCGGTCGCCGTAAAGCGGATGGAATGACTATTTTTTTCAATCAACACATTTGAAAGTATCGGCAAGGTGTGCTTACGCTCCACAATACCATTCACAATTTGCAACGGTTTGAGTAAATTTTGCTTATCTGTCTTGGTTATAAACATCATATAAATACCTTAAAAACGAATCGTAAAGCAGGTTGTAAGGGGTGAGCGGGCATTTCAAAGGGTGTATGGCAAACTGAGCACACAAGGAATTTCATTTCATCCAAGACACAAAAGTCATACACACTATCCTTTCAGTGTTTGCAACAAAATCTTGTAATCTGAATCCACCGTGGGATCCGTAGATCTTAATTCGGTGACGGCTTTACACGCATGGATCACCGTCGAGTGATCTTTGCCACCAAACGCGTTGCCAATTTCAGGCAAACTCAAGCTGGTAATTTCTCGTGTCAGTGCCATCGCCAATTGGCGCGGACGGGTTAAATTGCGCGTGCGTTTTTTGGAGAGCAGTTCGACCAGTTTGATACGATAATAATCCGCAACTGTCTTTTGGATATTATCGACTGAAATGACGCGGCTTTGCGCAACTAAAATATCCTTAAGGGCTTCCTTCGCCGTCTCAACACAAATTTTACGTTTGTGGAACTTCGCATAGGCTTCAACACGCTTTAACGCCCCCTCTAATTCTCGCACGTTAGAGTTAATATGCTGGGCAATAAAAAAAGCGACGGTCGCATCCAAGGTGTAACCATTGAGGGCGGCCTTTTTAAGCAAAATAGCTACCCGCATTTCCAGCTCGGGAGGCTCAATGCCGATGGTTAGCCCCCAACCAAAGCGTGAGACCAAGCGACTTTCCAACCCTGGAATTTCTTTTGGGAAATTGTCGCTGGTTAATATCACCTGCTTATGCGCATCAATCAAATTATTGAAAGCGTAAAAAAACTCTTCCTGCGTTTTGTTTTTGCCCGCAAAGAACTGAATATCATCAATCAGCAGTACATCCAGCGAGTGGTAATACTGCTTAAACTCTTCAAATTTATTGGTTTGATAAGCCCGCACCACGTCGCTGACATAACGTTCCGCATGCATATAGCAAATTTTGGCATTCGGTTTATTAGCACGAATCTGATTACCAATCGCTTGAGACAAATGGGTTTTACCCAACCCCACACCGCCATAAATAAACAAGGGATTGTATGATTCACCAGGCAATTCAGCCACTTGGGTGGCGGCCGCAAAAGCAAGTTGGTTAGCTTTACCAATCACAAAATTATCAAACGTGAGAGCCGCATTGAGCTTCCCATAACTGCGAAAAGCAGTTTCAACTTTGGGCTTACTGTCCGCGGCAACAATTGGCTTTGCAAGGGGCTCAACAGCAGCAGGCGCAACGGAAGTAGCTTTTTTGGTTGCCACCTCAGCAGATTGCACTCTAAACTCGAAATTGGGCAAGGAAGGATAAACCAAGCTGGCCTGAAGTTTAATCTGAGATAAAAAACGATCTTGAACAATTTTTAACGTGAAGCTATTTGGTGCCGTTAAAACCAAAGAATTTTCTTCCTTAACCAATCTGAGTGGTTTAATCCACGAATTAAACTGTTGCGGAGGCAGGCTTTTTTCAAAAGCACTTAGGCATGAATCCCAAAGTTCAATTTCCTGCATAGTTACCAGTACCCAATAAAAACTTAAAAGAGATTGTTAAAACGAATTTGCGAGCATCTGCACGCGCCCAACCTTACTCAATGCTTTGATAGTTATAAAGACATCTTAAGGGCTAAACGGCGCAATTCTACAGGGCATAACCAAACTTATCCACAGCATTTGCGTAAAATTGACTTGACAGCTAAGGCGTAAGGCATTGTAATGACGCGTTTTACGACTTACCGAGGATTTTTAAAATGAAACGTACATACCAACCTTCCGTTACCAAAAGAAAACGCACGCATGGCTTCTTGGTTCGCATGAAAACACGCGGTGGTCGTGCCGTCATTGCAGCTCGCCGCGCTAAAGGCCGTGCAAGACTCGCTGTATAAAGCAACATATCGCTTCACAGCGGCGAAACGTATTCCGCGTTGCGAGGGTTTTAAGCCGACTCTAGATGCCAAAAGCCTCGCAAACCCGTATTTCAAGCTTTTTTTCGTGCCTAATCAGAAAATGATGGCACGATTGGGCATGATGATCGGAAAACGATATTTTCCGCACGCTGTGGATCGGAACAAGCACAAACGGATGGTTCGCGATGTTTTTCGTCTTCATCCCATTGCGCAAGAGCCATTAGATTTAGTGGTGATGGCGCGCCGTGTTGAAGTTGAAGATAGTAAAATTCGGCGTGAAGCACTTGTAAAATTATTTAGTCAATTAAAAACGCGATGCGGTTAATTTTAATCAAGCTGATTCATGGCTATCAGTATTTTATTAGCCCACTCAGTCCACCGAGCTGTCGTTTTGTTCCCAGCTGTTCCCAATATGCAGTTGATGCTCTTACCCGCTACGGTTTCATGAAAGGTAGTTGGTTGAGTATAAAACGCATTGCCCGTTGTAATCCCTGGCATTCAGGCGGTTATGATCCAATTCCATAAATAGATAAATACCCTCATGGACTTTCAGCGACTCATCTTGGTTGTCACGTTTTTACTTTCACTGGGTTTAGTGTGGGAAGGCTGGCAGAAATATCAACATCCCGAATTGGTGATTGCGCAAAACACGCCTGTTAGCAATAGCGACATCCCGACCTCGTCACTCAAGACCGCTGGTACATTAGCCGTGCCCACCGCATCGACAGCACCTGTCGGCGGTACTGTGCTGCATGTCAAAACGGACACATTGGATGTTGAGATCAACACCTTGGGCGGTGACATTCAACGTTTGTCGCTTTTGCAACATCCAGATGGACAAGATAAAACGCAGCCCTTTACCTTGTTTAAAAAAGGCGCAGGTACGCACAACTACTCAGCACAAAGTGGTCTGCTGGGCGAAGGGATGCCAAATCACAACACCGTGTTTACGGCTGAGAAAACAGATTATGTCCTGACAGGCGACACGCAGCAGGTACGCTTGGTTGCGCCTGTGATGAATGGCGTGCAAGCCACCAAGATACTGACCTTCCACAAAGGCAGCTACTTGATTGATGTGACTTACGAGCTGCAAAATCAAGGCACAAACGCGCTCAATACCTCGGCATACTTTCAGTTGATTCGAGATGGTGAAACCCCAGCGGGTGGCACAAAAATGGTGCCCACTTACACAGGCGCGGCGGTTTATACCGACAAAGAAAAGTTCCAGAAAGTTGATTTTTCAACGATGGACAAAGGCAAAGTCGAATACCCAAAAGAGGGTACAGATGGCTGGATCGGCATGCTGCAACATTACTTTGTCGCTGCATGGTTGCCTAAAGACAAAACCCAGCACGAATTCTTTACTCGTAAGTTAGACAGCGGATTGTATTCGGTGGGCGTGGTATTGCCGATTTCACCCATCGCAGCAGGACAAAAAGGGACGGTCACCGTACCACTCTACGTCGGCCCCGCTCAATCCACGCTAGATAAAATTGCGCCAGGACTGGGTTTAACGGTGGATTATGGCTGGCTCACCATTATCGCTGCGCCTATGTTTATGGTGATGACTTTCCTGCATGGCATCGTGCACAACTGGGGCGTTGCCATCATCTTGCTAACAGTGATGATTAAATTGCTCTTTTTCCCGTTATCAGCCGCCAGTTATCGTTCCATGGCGAAAATGCGGGTGGTTGCGCCTAAGTTAGAAAAACTGAAACAACAATATGGCGATGATCGTGAAAAGCTCAATCGCGCCATGATGGATATGTACAAAACCGAGAAAATCAATCCGCTAGGGGGCTGCTTACCCATGCTGATTCAAATTCCCGTGTTTATTGGTCTGTACTGGTCGATTCTAGAAAGCGTAGAAATGCGCTACGCACCGTTCTTTGGCTGGATTCAAGATTTGTCGAGTGCGGATCCTTACTACATTTTGCCGCTAATTATGGGCGCAAGTATGATTTTGCAAGGTCGCTTGAATCCGACTCCACCTGATCCGCTGCAAGCCAAAATGATGCAAATCATGCCTGTGGTATTCAGTGTCGTGTTCTTCTTCTTCCCTGCAGGGCTAGTACTGTACTCGGTGGTGAATAATGCTTTGTCCATCGCGCAACAGTGGTACATCACCCGTGGATTAGAGGCAGAAGGTCTTGCCGCAAACCACTAACACCATAGCAGCCATCGCCACGGCGCAAGGTCGTGGCGGTGTGGGCATTGTACGTATTTCGGGCAGTCAATCCGCCCATATAGCCCAGCAACTGCTGGGACTATGCCCCAAACCCCGCCACGCACATTACTGCGACTTCAATGACGAAACTGGACAGCCGATAGATCAAGGTATCGCGCTGTTTTTTGTTGCCCCGCATTCCTACACTGGCGAAGATGTACTCGAACTGCAAGGTCATGGCGGCACAGCGGTGTTGCAACTGTTGCTACAACGCTGCTTGGCTTTGGGCGCACGACTGGCGCAAGCGGGCGAATTTACCCAACGCGCCTATCTCAACAACAAAATCGACTTAGCCCAAGCCGAAGGCGTGGCGGATCTTATCGCTGCCACGACCACCGAAGCGGCGCGCAGTGCCATGCGATCCTTGCATGGGGATTTCTCGGCTGCTGTACGCAGTTTGGTCGATGGCTTGATTAACTTACGGATGTTGATTGAAGCGATGCTGGATTTTCCTGAAGAGGAAATTGACAGCCTTGATGTCAGCCGCCGTGACCGCCAATTGCAAGCCATCCAAACGCAATTACAACACACGTTGGACACCGCCAAACAAGGCAGTTTACTGCGTGAAGGCGCGCAAATTGCGCTGGTGGGACAACCGAATGTAGGTAAATCCAGCTTGTTAAATCGCTTGGCGGGGGAAGAGGTCGCGCTGGTCAGCGACATCGCAGGCACGACGCGCGACGTGATTCGCCAGATGATCCAAATTTGCGGTGTGCCGCTGCATATTTTGGATACGGCGGGACTGCGTGAATCGCAAGATGTAGTGGAAAACCTTGGCATCGCCCGCACCCATCAAACCCTGCAACGTGCAGATTTGATTTTATGGCTGCGAGAAGCCAGCACAGGCATCACCGCTGAAGACGAAGCCATACTCGCCACCCTCCCCGCCCACATCCCGCATCTGGTGGTATTAAACAAAGCAGATTTGGTGACCGATACGCCCGAAGTTAGCGCACAACACGGCATCTATGTTTCCGCCAAAACAGGGTTGGGTATCGACACCCTGCGCGAAAAATTGCTGGAATTGATCGGCTACCGCCATCAAGAAAGTGGCATTTTTATGGCGCGAGAACGGCATTTGATAGCCCTCCACCTCGCCCAAACTCACCTCACCCAAGCGAGCGCAATGCTCCTCTACCCCGAACTCTTCGCCGAGGAACTCCGCCTCGCGCAGCACGCCCTCAATAGCATCACAGGCGAATTCACCGCCGATGATTTGCTAGGCGAGATTTTTAGTCGGTTTTGTATAGGAAAATGAGGTGAATACGGTAATTGCGTGGTTGATGCAGTACCCCATGACTCTTACCATAGAATTATTGCTTGTTCATATTATGGCGGGTTTATATCTCAGAATTTGGTTTAAGCCCACAAAGAAAAAAGGAACGGGCAAACGTAAATCCGTTACCGCTCCCTTAGGTGTAAAGCAGTCCTCATCAAATCCTGTGTCATGGATTTTTGTTGGAATCGTCCTGTGTTTTCTTATTGTGGGGAGTGCAGTTTTCTATTTGATTGCCACCAAATCACCAATAGAAGGACAGAGGGTTGACACAGAACGAATCGAAATGAGAATCAAAGTCGATCTCAAAAATCTAGTAACCGAATTAAGCCAGCAAAAAGAAACAAGATATTTCAACATCTCGCCAGCTCCAAATCATCAGATGGTTAGAGAAATTAAAGGAGACTATTTCTATGTGGACTTGCTTGATCCGATTACTAAACAAACGATTCTATTCCCTGCAGGGGAATATACTTTTAACGGCTCGAACAAAAACTTTATTCAAGCACTCAGTCGATTTCAGAATGAAGTAATGAACTTGGCGATGCAAGGGGGTGCCAGAATTTTCATACGGGGAAAAGCCGACAAGCCAACTTTCTCACCATTGACATACAGCGATCAAGCTTGCGGAGCAGAATCACTTTCCAAAATTTGGTACTACCCTAAAGCGGAAAACAGTGAGTACTACTATAAGAATCAATTCACTAGAAAATACCTTCCTACCGCGTATAGCAATTCAAATTCAACTGCTTTTTGGTCTGAAATTGTAGAATTCCTTCATATTGCAAAAAAATACGACAACACAGATTTGCCTGAACTTCGTAGTAGATTTATCCAATGCCAATATAAAAAACTATTTCCAAATGTTCAGACATATCTTCTGGAAGGAAATGTTGCCGATGAAGTTGACGATAAACTGAGAAACGCAACCTTGATTTTGTTTATCCCCAATAGCGAACCATAGCAAGATTGCCGCAATGCAGGTTGATCAGAGTGTCGTCGGGCCATCCGACATTAGAGATGTCATCACAGCTTTACGCTTCCAATCAGTAAACATGACCTTGATATTTTTCTGGGTTTAGCGCACGATGCGTTCGGAAAATTTTCCAATATATGGATACAAATCTAAAAAAGGGGTGGGAAATGTTGAAGAAATTTATGTTGGTTGGATTGGTGGCGGTTATTTCAGGATGTGCATCGGCACCAACATCAGATGTCATGAAAACAGCCATTTCGGGCTATCAATTACCCAAGTTACCCGATGCTAACAAAGCGATCGTTTACGTCGTAAGACCCTCGGCTTTGGGCGGTTTGGTGCGATTTAACGTGTTTGTGGACGACCATGCGCCTGAATCAGAAGTGGGCTATACCCGATCTAGCCAGTACATCTATTTCAATCTGTCACCAGGGCCGCACACACTGTATTCAAAAGCCGAAAACTGGGCAGAAATAGCGGTGGATGCCAAAGCCAACGACATCATTTTCATTCAGCAAGAACCCGCAATGGGATTCTTTATGGCGGGAAATAATCTGTTTAAACTTGAAGATTACCAAGGCAAATATCAGGTAAAAACCTTGTCTGTCGGCACCATCATTAAGACAGAAAAATAGTCGCTTGGGTGGGCATCATTCCACAAGTGACACTCCAACTCTGACGGTTTGCTAGTCGGTCGTCGGATTGACGGCGATTTTGAAAATCAGCTTATGGATGTCGCCTGTGGAGACCAGTGGGGCGTGGGCATCGTCGGGAAAAAACAGGCAAAAAGTATCGGGCGGGGTGGCAATCCACGCGCTGGGTGTATCGTCAAAAAACTGAATATCCCGCGCCGTGTTAAATTCCGCGATGGGCTGGTGACATTCCGCTAATGCCCGCCAACCCATTTCATCCACACCAGACAACACCAGTTGTATGTCGATATAACGCCGATGACATTCCAGCTTTGCCGCCTCCCGACTGCGCCCTGCAACCTTTTCCACAATCACAAATAAATCCTCACCGAGGATGGGATGGATGCCAACGGGTAAAGCGTGCAAATCGGTTTGTTGAATAAAATCCAATACCTGCGGGAATAATGGGTGCAGGGTGGTGTAGCGGGGGAGGTGGGTGATAGAAGCGTGAATCATGAGTGTTGTAGGTTAAGTTTGTGACGAAGAGCCGAGGAGGTGCTTTCGCTAACCAGCTTGTGAATAAGCTCCTCTTCCAGCCCAATTAACCGCAAAAAATGAAGCTGAAATAATGCTTCAAGCTGTTGATGCAATTCCCAAAGTTCGACACCCTTTGCCGCCTTGTCGGCCAACTTTTCGTTGTAATGTGTCAGGTAATTTCTGGTGTCAACAATCCGTTGAATGAACCCCTCACTGTTGCGGTAGCAATCATAGCTTTGAAAAGGCTTAATCATGCTTTGCACTCGTTGACTAAATGTCAGCTTTTCTTTTGTGGTTCTTCGATGTAAAACCTCTATGCCTTGAGCTAAAGACAAAAAGCTGCCTTCAAGAAATTGATGCACGCCAAATTTTGATGCGAAATACAAATTAAACGCTGGTTCGGCAATTTCATATTGCGCTAACCAATTTTGCAAAATTGCTCCAAATTTGCTGGATATGACGCCATACCGAAAAAGCATTGAGTGCCATTGTATTTCTGGTGTTGTTTCTAGGTTGTAGGCACTCTTGTAGTAAACACCAATAGGAACTTCCTGAAAAACCTCTTCCTCTATCTTTTGTGTAATGTTGATCGAGTAAACGTTTACTTCACCAACGGAAACGGTTTCATCAATTGCAAAGCACAGAAAATTCTTTATTTTTTCAATTAGCGTTAAGTAGTCTTCCAAGGGGCGTAGCTTTTCTGACACCAAGGAAATGGAGGCTTTCTGCGTAATTTTGGCTTCTGTAACCTTTGGAGCAGGAATTGCCGAACTAAATGTGAACTCCATGGTGATGTCGTCAGGAAGTTGAAATGCAATTTTTTCGGGTGGGGAAAAGTATATGACGACGTTTTTAGGGTCTGTGCCAAGTGCTACTTTAATGCCCGAAATTCCAAGCCACTCATCTAATCCTTCTATGGAAAACACACACCGAGAAAAGGAAATAGCTTCCTTATCCTCATAACCGACGCTAGAAAACGCAAATAAGGCAATTATTTTTGATTTGGAAATGGTCGAACTAAATAATGACTTGTTTCGGTAGAAACACCGCTCCAACGTGACTAAACCAAAATCTTCCACGCTCCCAACAATACGAGGGATTTCTGGATTGGACAAAGATAGTGCACGAATGCCTTGAACGAAGTTGTCAAAAGAACCGAGCACCTCCAATAAGATTTCACCCGATACTGAAATAAAAAGAGTGCCAGGTAATTTATTGTCTGGTGCATTGGGCAACCAGAAATACCCCTGTTTGGTTATTTTTTCGGGCAACCTCATGGTGAAGTCCTTGCGTGATCGTGGACGCTACACAAACCTAGCCACCATCCCACCCGCCTTATCACCTTCTAATGGAATTCGCACATGATGTCCGCTGCCAGGGGCGGTGGTAATCGCCGCGCCGTCCTGTGTGGTCATGGCACTGAGTTCAATAATCGAGTTGCCTTTGGGGTGAATAATTTCCAGTTTGTCGCCGACTTGGAATTTGTTTTTGACTTCGATTTCTGCCATGCCGTTCGCGCAACTGGTAATGTCGCCGACGTATTGTTGACGGAAACTTTCAGAATGCCCGCGCATATAGTTTTGTTGTTCGTGGGTGTGATGGCGTTCGTAGAAGCCATCGGTGTAGCCGCGATTGGCGAGTGCGTCCAGCGCGCCCAAGAGTTCTAGGTTGAACGGGCGACCTGCGACGGCATCGTCAATCGCTTGGCGGTAGACTTGCGCGGTGCGGGCGACGTAGTAAATCGACTTGGTGCGGCCTTCGACTTTGAGCGAATCCACGCCAATTTTAACCAAGCGTTCCACGTGTTCGACGGCGCGTAAGTCTTTGGAATTCATAATGTAAGTGCCGTGTTCGTCTTCCATCACGGGCATCAGTTCGCCAGGGTGATCTTGGCGCGAAATCACATAGACGCGATCCGCCATGGGGTGACGCGGTTGGCTGCCACAGTCGGACAAGGCGGATTGGCTCAAGGCTTTGTCAAAGTCAAAATCCAGTTTTTCAATGTCGCCCGTGCCATTTTCTTCGGCATTGTCGATTTTGTAATCCCAGCGGCAAGAGTTGGTGCATGTGCCTTGGTTGGCATCGCGATGGTTGAAGTAGCCCGACAATAAACAGCGTCCCGAATAGGCGATGCACAGCGCGCCGTGGATAAACACTTCCAGCTCGATGTCAGGACAGCGTTGGCGGATTTCTTCGATTTCGTCCAGCGACAATTCCCGCGACAAAATCACCCGCGACAAACCCAGCGATTTCCAAAATTTCACCGCCGCATAGTTGACGGTATTTGCCTGCACGGAAAGATGCACTTCCTGTTCTGGCCAACGTTCGCGCACCATGGCAATCAGCCCAGGGTCGGCCATAATCAGCGCGTCAGGTTTCATGGCAATCACAGGTTCCATGTCCGCCATATAGGTTTTGACCTTGGCATTGTGCGGCATGAGGTTGCTGGCAACAAACAGCTTTTTCCCCATGGCGTGCGCTTCTTGAATGCCGATTTCCAGTTGATCCAATTGAAATTCATTGTTGCGCGCACGCAAAGAATAACGCGGTTGACCCGCATAAACGGCATCCGCGCCAAAGGCATACGCCATGCGCATTTTGTCTAACGTGCCAGCAGGTAATAACAATTCGGGGGTGCGTAAAGTGTGTGTCATGGTAGTGAAATCCAGCGAGCAATCTAAAGAGCCGCGATGGTACGTTAAACCAAGCAAACTGTTAAGCTATCCGCGACGAGGCGGTAGGGAAATCGCACGATAAATTGCTAGCCTAAAGCCTTGTGAGGTTAATTGAACAAGCTTCGCCGTTTGGGATTAAACCAACGGCAATTTTCGCAACGCATCAATGTGTCGCTCGACACCATCCGCAACGGGGAACAAAGCCAACGCCGCAAATGACGAAGCCACTGAAATTTGGTGGTTTTCAGTGGTGGATATTGTCCGCGTGTTGACCCAACAGCCTGATTATCAAACGGCGCGTAAATACTGGAACAAGCTGAAAGAGCGACTGAGCAAGGAGGGCAGTGAGTCGGTGACAAATTGTCACCGACTGAAATTAACCGCCGCCGACGGTAAAAAATACCTAACCGACGTTGCCACCGCCGAAACCTTACTGCGTTTGGTGCAGTCTGTGCCCAGCCCCAAAGCCGAGCCGATTAAGTTGTGGCTGGCAAAAGTCGGTTATGAACGGATGCAGGAATTGGCAGACCCCAGTTTGAGTGTGGATAGGGCGCGGGCGGCTTGGCAGCAACACGGGCGCAGCGAAAAGTGGATACAGCAGCGCATGATGGGGCAGGAAACGCGCAACAAATTGACCGATTATTGGGCGAATCACGACATCAAAGCGGGCAAGGAATACGCCATCCTCACCAACCTGATTCATCAAGAATGGGCGGGCGTGAATGTCAAACAACATAAAGAAATGAAAGGCTTGCAGAGCCAAAACCTGCGCGACCACATGAGCGAAGCCGAACTGATTTTCACCGCCTTGGCAGAATTATCCACCCGCCAAATCGCCGAAAGCCGCGACGCAACAGGGATGCCAGAAAATCAAGCCGCCGCGCAATCGGGCGGGAAAATTGCCAAACAAGCAAGATTGGAATTGGAAAGCAAGACGGGGAAATCGGTGTTGACGGCGGATAATTATTTGCCTGTTAATCAAGCGGCTGCGATCAAAGACAAAGAAAAGTAAATTGTCGTAGGGCGACAATAAGCGCAATGGGGTGGATCACATACGGCGCATTAAGGAATACGCCCTACGCGGGCTATCCATTGCTGGAAATAACAGAAATGGTGAGTGATTTATAAGTCTCTAGCTGTTGTTCGGTTAGACAAGCAAAAAATTCATCGTCGGCTTTTTCAATCGCCACGACGGCTTGTTGAATCACTTTTTTTCCTTTGGCAGTGAATTTAACATTGATCGCTCGGTTATCGGTGGATGAGGGTGATCTTGAGACCAAATCATCTTCTTCCAGTTTTCGGATCGCTTTGGATAGCGTCATTTTGTCTATTTTTGCATGTTCGACAACATGAGCTTGCGTTGTGGCTTCCCCTTGTTCTTCAAACCATCTGAGTGAAGCCAATATCGCATATTGAGTTTGTGTAATGCCAAATTCACCTAGCACTTCCGATAGTTTTCTTTGCCACAAAGCCGTAATTTTCCACAGCAGAAAACCCGCACTATCGTCCGCTTTGGCATGTTTGAATGGCGAAGTATCAGGCATTTTTCGCTTTTTCAATCAAATGCGCTGTTTGCTCACTCATGCCATTTGCTACATCCTCAGCAACGAGTTTTCGCCACAGAAATGACAACCACCCTTCGATGCTCATCGTTGTTTTAATTTCTAATTCATCCCCGTAAATCACAAACTCATGTGAGCCATACATCCTCGCTCCAGGAAATCGCGTCAAGTCCATGAATTGCTTATTTTCGGCTACTTTGATGATCTCAATTTTGACCCGTGGTCCACCTTTTGGCTTAAGCAGAAAAGTATTGCCAACCTTGAATTCGCCTTCTAATTTCGCGTATTCAATATCACTTTGCCATGTATGCCATTGGTTTAGGTCTGTCCAGACTTTCCAGACTTGTTCTGCGCTTAATCCCTTGACTGTCTTGCTATAAGTTTTGCTCCACATGCTCATCTCCTCGTAAATTGTTCAACAGACGAATATGATAAACTAGTTTACTATATTTTACAAGCAACAGATTTGCGACGAGGAAGGAAATGGCGGATTACCTACGGCGAATCTGCCTTACGGGTTGGGTAAATCGGCAATCCACGTGTCTAAAACGCTCACACATAAACACTCGTCATTGCTGCCTTCTTGCGTCGCACCTTTTTGAGCCACTCCAGCCACTTGAAACTTCTGGTTCACGAAAGGCCCACCGCTATTTCCCTGCCTAATCACGCCTCCGCCCTTGAGTTCAAAGCGTTCTAATCCGAAAAGTGGGTAACGGCTTAATACACTGTGCTGTTCAAAAATGGCTAGTTTTCCCTTGGTATAATTTGGAAAGCCTATCAGTGTTCCCATTTCCTCTTCTTTAATTGGCGCATCCATGCCAACAAAATGGTGGTGAGCTGGTGGCATAGGGGAGTCAAACGAAATAATGGCAAGATCCCGATGCGCATCCCGATGAGCAACTTTGCCCTTCCATTTTTCTTGTGTGATGGGATTTATAAGCTCCAAGGTCGCCTCCGTCACCTCTTTTGAGTCGAATTCGGTTTTCACATCCCCGATGCAGTAACGTAACACATGGTCACATGTAATCAAGCCTACATTTTTATATGCAAATGCAGTACCTTGCCCCATTACAGCTTCTGATTTCCCATCTTTTTCGTAATTTCCGCTCCATTCAATCACAAAAACGGCATCTTCAGCATGAGTTTTATCTCGGACAATGAAATCAACGGGAAGCTTGCTTGATCTCTTATCCCTCGCACACAATTCGTTGTAGAGCTTTGCTAGACGAAGGTAAATTAGGTCACCCTTGCCTCGAATCATACGAACATAAAGCAACTTTCCTCGTAGGATTTTTTCGAGGGATGGGGGAATGTCATTCCGCCACTGTCGCTTCCATGCGCGCTTTTCATGGGGTTCATTTTTAGTTTCTGTGACCCGTTTTTCCCATTCCGCTTGTGCGAGGTCGTAGCCGTGTTTTTTCCACGCATGAAGCGCACCTCGAATTTTGTCGATAAACACACGCTTGATATTGGGAAATTTGTTGATTGTAATACCCGTCACTTCCAGTCTATGGAAACGTGTACTTAGCCTACTTTTGTTCGGGTTAATATCAAACGAGTTTGTTTTAAAAATTGATTTAAGTTCTTCTCCAATCGTCAAAACACCACTGTCAAATGCGCATATATTTTTTGGTAGCGCATTGGTGTGAGCAACTGAGAATGAAAATGAAATGTCATCCGCGTAGCGGGTATAAGTTGCACGGTGACGCTTTGCCAATTTCATCAAGTCGCTGTCAAGCGAACGACAGATCAGATTAGCCAAAATTGGAGAAGTTGGAGCCCCTTGAGGTAGCACACCGTCAAAGGTACAAATATGCGCGATTACAGTTGCAACTTCGTATGAAAAATGAAATGGGCTTTTCTGCAATAAACCCCTTACTCGATAAAAAGTTATTGAAGGAAAGAAATTTTCGATGTCGATATTCAGTAGATGCTTGGTCTTGGAGGAGCAATGTGCTTGAGCATTTGAAACAATACTTCGTTCTGGCGTAAATCCGTGGACACAAGGCTTCATCAGTCCAGCGTGTTTGTAAAAGTGATCTAATAGTTTGTGCTGTATATCTTTTAGATGTTTTTTAGGCGCGTGAATAACACGAGGATCGCCATTGCGCTTTTTGATGATAAATGTTTTGTAAGTGGGGCGCGGGTCAGCAATTCTCAATTCAAAAATGCTTGATATGCAAACGGGCCCCAAAGGGGTACAAAGTGGTTGTGGCATAAATTAAGGAGAATATCTTGACCTCCCCGACCGTTACGAATTTCAAATTTAGCAGC
>JAQTYN010000080.1 GCA_028688275.1 Gallionella sp.
AGTGCGACAGCAAAAACGCGTTTAGAAATAGAAACAAAAACACGGGGCAGCGCCGACCAGCTGCATGAAATAGGCGACCCTCTTAAACTAGACACATTATTGTCTTGACCGAGGGGTCCACTTTACTCACGCAATGAAAAAAGGAGTCAATGTGGGTTTGTACGCAAAGCCAATAAAAGAGTATTTGATGGGTAGGTCTGCGTTCCCCGCTGATATTTCAATTGGAATAACTGTACTCGAACCTAATTTAGGAGTCCTAGAAAAATGCTCCTTTTTCTCTCTGCCCACATCAAGTAAAGATCACGGTACTTGGATGCATGGCTTTCATTTTTTTGGTCTTGTATTCAAAATATTCATCGGCAAAATGATGTCACCTGAATTTAAAATGCTCAATACTTTTACGGATCAAGGTTTTGTGATTGTAAAGCAAATCAGCCAAGCTGCTGATTTTAGAATACTTGCAAATGTTGCCAAGAATGCAACGGCGAGAGGGAAGCTGCGCAGTGAGGAATCAAGGTGAATCAACGGGGTCAGCCCGATTGATTCTGATATTGAGTTGCTTTAAATGAAAATACATCTTAGTGAAGCACTGATTTATTTGGGTTTCGTCATTCATACGGCAGCAGAAATACTGTAAAAACAAAGAGCTGCATCCCTATCCGTGGGGACGACCAAATCAGCCACCCTTCAATATCCTCATCGCCTCATGCCAGTTTCTTCCTTGGCAAAGTTCTTGCTTATTCTCTCCCAGTAGCACTCTGCAACTTCAACTGACCACAGCGTGATTCCTGTAAGCCCAATATCTGCCGCCTTTTCGTGCGGTGCATGGCGGTTGTAGGCAATCCGACATCGTTGTGGCATCGCGTTCGTTATTTACTCTGGGAATCTACAATGAAGTTCTACATGACACCTGGCTCATGCTCGACTGGCATCCATATTCTGCTCGAAGAGCTGGAACTGGTCTTCGAGGTGTATTTGGTCAACCTGATGAAGGGGGATCATTTGCGGCCTGAGAATCTGGCGGTGAATCCCAAGGCAACGATTCCGACATTGGTGCGCAATGATGGTTCAGCCCTCACCGAGTTTCAGGCCATCGCTTGGTGGTTGGCGCGCAGCTATCCCAAGGCGAAGCTGTTGCCTAGCGAAGCGGAGGGTGAAGTGCGCGTGATTGAGACGCTGGATTATGTGGTGGGGACGATTCACGGGCAGGGCTACACGCGCATCTTCACCACCGAGAATTATTCTCCCAACCCATTGGAGCATGAGGCGATACAGGCGCGCGGGCGCGAGATCGTGAGCAAGGGTTTTGCGGTGATGAACGAGGTGTTGGCGAACAAGGAATATGTGGTCGGCAGTTTTAGCATCGCCGATGCGGCATTGTTCTACGTGGAATTCTGGGCGGACAAGATCAAGCTGGAACTGCCGCCGAATTGTTTAGCGCATTACCAGCGCATGTTGCAACGCCGTGCGGTGCGTCAGGTGCTGATGGAAGAAGGTTATCGAGTATGAGCGAGAAACCTGTGCAGATTCAGCCCCAACTCGACTGGTCAGCCTATGAGAGCGTTGGCAGTTTCGGCGGCTTTGGCAGCTTCGACGATTTTGGCGATAGCGATGCGGCAACGCCCGCAACGGGGGGCGGTTATGCCAAGGCGGCTGCGGTTTGCTTGGGCAAGCGTCATTGTCAGGACAAAGACCAAGGCGTGATGTGTCCTAGCTACCGCGCCAGCGATAACGAAAAACATTCTACCCATCATCGCGCGGTCACGCTCAAGGCGGCACTCAATGGCGAATTGGGCGAGCATCCGTTTCTGAGCGCGGAACTGGTGGAGGCGATGGAGTTTTGCGTAAGTTGCAAAGGTTGCAAAAGCGAATGCCCGCATGGGGTAGATATGGCGTTGCTGCGCGTGGAAGCCTTGGCGCAGCGTTGGCAAGCACTGGGACATGTGCCACTGCGCGAGCGCATGTTTGCCTTTACACCGCGCTATGCTCCGTATCTGAAATACTTGAATTGGGTGGGTGTGTTGCGTCAACACCTGCCGCCAATCGCCAAGGCGATGGAGCATTGGCTGGGCATCGCGGCGAAACGTTCGCTGCCCCACGCGGCGGCGCGCAACTTTATTTCATCACAGCCGCACGCGGTTTCGGTTGCCGAACACGCGCGCGAAGTCGTGCTGCTGGTGGATACCTTTTCCAATCATCTCGACCCACAGATTGCGCACGCGGCACTGGCGGTGTTGCAAAGCGCGGGCTACACGGTACACATCGCGCAGCCTGCGACGGGTGAACGCGCGCTGTGTTGTGGTCGTACTTTTCATTCCAATGGTTTGATCGCTGAAGCGCGCAATGAGGCGACGCGTTTGCTGGATGTCCTGTCACCCTTTGCGGCACGCGGCTTGCCCATCATCGGGCTGGAGCCATCTTGTTTGCTGATGTTGCGCGATGAATATCACTCGCTGGGACTGGGCGAACGCGTGAGCCAAGTCGCCCACGCAGCGGTGTTGTTAGAAGAGTTCCTCGCCCGCGAACACGATGCCAAACGACTGACCCTGCCGCTCAAACCGCTGGCAGGAAAAGTGCTGGTACACGGTCACTGTCACCAAAAAGCATTCGGCGCAATGCCCGCGATGGGCAAGGTGCTGGGGCTGGTGCCAGACTTGCAGGTGGAATTCATCGAATCCAGTTGCTGCGGCATGGCGGGATCATTTGGCATGGAAGCGGAACATGACGAGATGTCTATGCAAATGGGCGAACTGTCCTTGTTGCCCACGGTGCGCGCCGCCGATGCCGACACCCTGCTCGTCGCCAACGGCACCAGTTGTCGCCACCAAATCCGCGACGGCGCAGCACGCGAATCACAACATCTGGCGCAAGTGCTGCAACGGGCACTGCGGTAGCGATGGCGTATTTTCTGGGACGGGTGACGGCGCGATGAAAAACAGGGCTTTTGAAATCAAACAACAGGCAAATTTCGTCAAGATTATGCGACAATCAATGCCTGATTATCGGACACATTGGGTGTCTATTTAACGTTGGTGAAATAGACATGGAAGATTACTTTACCGAGGAGGAATTTTTGTCTGATGAGCTTATTCTCTCGAAAGCTGATGTTATTCGTCGTCAGCTTAATGCAGGAATCCGTATGTTCTTCTTTGACTGGGATGCAGTCGCTTTGCATACAGTCGTTGCTGCGGGACATGAGGTTGCAAGAGATGTGGCGCATTCAAAAGGCATTCAAAATTCTATTAAAGACTCGCCATTAATCTCGGAGGAAGAGCGAAAAAAGTTCATCGAAGCGGTTAATTTCCCGCAGAACTTTTTCAAGCATGCTGACCGTGATCCAAATTCAAAAATGGCATTTCGTTACCGCTTAATCCCATTGTTTATTTTTGATGCCGTGTCGCAGTATGTGGCAGTTAATGAAGAATTAACACGTGAGATGAAAATATTCTTAATGTGGGTACAGTTGAAATACCCAAGTCTCCTACGATATGAGTTCGCTGAAAAAGATTTGGCGCAAATTCGAGCAACCACTAAAGATCCTAGTGCCTACCATGCACTTGCAAGAGATTTGTTAAATGAAGCTCTTTCATCACATTAGATTGCCTTGCCCTTATGCCCATTGAGTTCGACAATGAGTACCACTGCAAAGACTTTGTTCGTCTCAACGAGCAATGGATTACTGAGCATTTCTCAATTGAGGAGGCTGATCGCAAGCTGGCTGCCGATCCTTTTCAGATCGTGCATCAGGGTGGTCATATCATTAGCCTTGTTGAAGATGGGCGGGTTGTGGGTGTTTGTGCTTTGTTTAAAGAAAGCCCGCAGTGCTACCAACTCGCGCGTATGGCGGTAGAGCCGAGCGAGAGAGGGAAAGGTTATGGCAATATGCTGATAGCTGCCGCGCTGGCACGGGCGCGTGAGTGCGGCGCATCAAGAGTTTATCTTCATTCCAATACGGTGCTTGCGCCTGCAATCGCGTTGTACCGCAAGCATGGGTTTAACACATTCACAGAAGGTCAGCATCCTGTCTATGCACGCAGCAACATAGTCATGGAATTGATATTGCGTAATGATGTATAGAAAGTTTGCAAACCCTACCCCAAACGAAACAAGGTCGAAGCCATCTGCCATTTAGGGAGGCACTGAATGAATCCGTTCGCCCTGAGTCCTGAGCCGTGAACCGTGAGCCGTGAGCTTGTCGAACGGTCAAAGGCTGAACGGATTTAATGATATGATTTCATTGAATCTTCCGTTCATGGTTCGACAAGCTCACCAAGAACAGAAGATTTAATCAGTACCCCCTAGAAACCATATTGACCTAAGCTGCCGAAAAGTGGCACGCTTTCCTATCTAAAAACAGCCGCAAGCTGAATAGTGTCAAACCCTACCCAGCTCTAGCTGCGCATCACATCCCCCAGTTTTAAGTGTATTGCTACTCTGTACGCTAGCGCACTGAATCTTGAGTCTAAAAAGCCCTAAACTAAACTCCTGATGCCGATATGGAATTGCAATGTCATTGGGTGACTTTCATCAGAGTACCCCGATATTCAAGGAAACTCTCATGGTTGAACTATTGTTGGTCGTGCTGCTCGTCATCGTCATACTCAGGATGGCGTAGTGTAAGGAGAATTAAGCGTTGAACTGCACAGCGAAAGTCTTGCAGGGAGTTTTTTGAACGGGGTGACCGCCCCAATACTAAGGAGTAAATCATGATTGGTCTTTTATTAGTCATCATTCTTGTGATCGTCATTGTCAAGATGTTATAGCGCGCACTCGAATTTTGCAAAGCAGGCTTATTCACCACCGTCAGTCAAACGAAGAAATTCTCAAGAATGACGGTTTTTGCATTTGGCGGGTATGCTTCACGCCCCGCCAAAACTACAACAACGACTTAATCATGCTGCGAAGTGCGGTTCTGTTACGCGATTCAATAGCCACAAAGATCTGACGATAATTTATGCAACTGGAAATTCACAATATTGCAAAACGCTATGATCAAAATCGAGGGCTTGCACCGACCAGCTTCAATGTGGTCAAAGGCGAGCTGATCGCGATTGTCGGACATAATGGCGCGGGTAAATCTACCCTGCTGAAAATGCTGGCAAGCTGGATTGTTCCAGACGGCGGCACCGTGATGATAGACGGAATCGACCTGAAAAACAGGGCAGCAATTGTCAGAAAAGTGGGTTTTATTCCTGAAGATCCCAATCTTTTCGACTTCTTTTCCGTTGAATATAACCTCAAACTTTTCGCCATGCTGAATCAAATCCCCTTTCTACGGGTGGAAGCTATCTTGGACGAATTCAATCTTTTGCCATTCCGAAAAACCAAAGTACAAGCACTGTCAAAAGGTCTAAAGCAAAGGGTAAACATCGGGCGCGCACTGTTGTCCGATCCGCCGCTACTCATTCTGGACGAACCCACATCGGGTCTGGATTTCGAGATGACCAAGGAAATATACCGACTCTTAAACAGCATGCACGATGCGGGAAAAACCATCATCTTTACCTCTCACCGACCTGAAGAAATTAAAAACCTCGCGACCCGCATCATGGTATTGCACCAAGGTAGTCTGATTTTCGACGGCCTGCCAGGGGCGTATTTTCAGTCCGAAATTCATGAAAAGCTGTACGCATAATGATGAGAAATATTCTGGTACTGTTATTCAACGATCTGTCCATTGCCTTTAAGAACAAAACATTCTTCCTGATTTTGTTCATTCCGTTGTTTATTTTTGTTTCCTTGAACCTGATAGACGGATCCAAGGCAGAAGCAGACAAAATCAAGATCGGTCTTGTGCAGGATGAGGCCTATGCACCCAAGCTCACCAGCAGCATCAAGGCAGCAGGCAAACTTATGGAAATAACATGGGTGCAGCATGAGGCAGAGGGCGTGCGTCTATTGAAGGAACACAAGATAGACGGGATGCTAAGCAAAGATGAAAAGGTGCCTAGCAGGCTTGCACTGCTGGTGCTAAAAAGAGAATCCCTGCATACCATCGCCATCGTGCAAAGTTTCTCCGCCTTGCAGAAAGCCGCCGAAGGCAGGGATCCAGATTGGATTGCCGCCGTCAACTCGCTGCACGAAGGCGGCATACAAAGACAGACATTGCCAACTTGGATTCTGATGCTGGTTCTGCTGATCGGGTTCATCATCCTGCCCGCGCAAATCGCCGAGGAAAAAGAGAAAAAACTGCTGCTGGCATTGCTCCAGACCCCGATACACGAGGTGCAATGGCTGATCGCCAAACTGCTACTGGGTATGATATTGATTATCAGCGCGATCCTGCTACTCCATCTGCTCGGCCAATTCGGACCAGTCAATTTCTTAGACTATATGGCTTTTATCGTGGTGGGCAGTTTTTGTTTCAGTGCCTACGGCGTATGCCTTGGTTTTCTGTGCCGCAACCAAGCCAGCGCAAGAACGCTGGGCGTTATCTTTTATTTGCCGCACCTGCTGCCTTCCGCCATGTCCGATGTCTCGGAAAAATTGACCGCCATTGCACCATTCCTGCCGTCCTACCAGTTGTATCAGCCTCTGCAGGCTATCCTGCTGGAAGACGGCAAGCTAGCGAATATGTCATTTGACTGGATTTATTTATTTCTGCTGGGATTGCTCATGTTCTATCTTTCTTATCTGTTGATGAAAAAACGCTGGTTGATGTGATCTTCTGTGGCCAAGCTTAATGGCTTGCCGTTGCCAAATCACGTGATTGGCTCAAAAGTGGATCACGTGTATTAGCTGGACGATTACGCCGATAAAAAACGTGAGGCATGGCGGGATCATTTGGCATGGAAGCGGAGCATGACGAGATGTCTATGCAAATGGGCGAACTGTCCTTGTTGCCCACGGTGCGCGCCGCCGATGCCGACACCCTGCTCGTCGCCAACGGCACCAGTTGCCGCCACCAAATCCGCGACGGCGCAGCCCGCGAATCACAACATCTGGCACAAGTGCTACAACGGGCATTGCGGTAGCGAGGTTGGTTTTCTGGCACGGATGACGGCGCGATGAAAAACACGGCTTTTGAAATCAAACGACGGGCAAATTTTGTCAAGATTATGCGACAATCAATGCCAGATTATCGGACACATTGGGTGTCTGGTTTACGTTAGCGATCACCATGGGTTCGAGCCATATTCTTTGCATCCGCATTAGGACTGTTGCGATAGCTGCAGCTTGTCTCGTCGTTGCTGGATGCGTCTTCGGGGATAAGTTCTATACGTCCTATATCAACGTTTTATTTCCAGAAAAGACGAAGGAGCAAGTACGTCTGTTAGTCTTAGACGCGGGATTTTCTAGTGGTTACAAGAAAGGAGGGCGTTGGGAATCTAATGGCCTGTCCTTATACGATGCTTGTCGGCAGGTGCGCGAAAACTGGTCTGGATGCCGCGCAAGATTTATGGGAAACTCCACTTGGGCTGAGGCTCAAGATCAGACTACAGCGAAAGAAATTCGCTTTTGGTTCGATATTGTGGATTCAGAGGGTTGGATAATCTCTGAGCCAACGGTAAAAATCGAAAATGTTGTTGGCGGAAGCAAAGTTGAGTTTAGCTTTACCAGTTTTCCTGCCCCGCTAAGGCTTCGAGAGAAAGTGGAATTTTATTCACTGAAACATCTTCTTACAGAGCGATATGGGTCAATGGTTACGACGAAAAATGAGCCTTAGTAATTTCTGGGCTCTGCTCGCTAACGCACCGTTCGAGAGGGACAGCGCAAAATAGACTGTGAAAGTATTCCGAAATTTCGCAAAAAACCATATTTCGGCGACCATAAATCAATAACTTACAGATCATTTATTGCACTTTCTAGTGATTTTGATGAATACTTTCACAGTCTCAAAAACCCGCCACCCCTCAACTTTAATCGTTGAGGCTGTAGAAAAACCCAAATTTCCCCAGAAAATCGCCCCGCGATCTGCCATAATTTCACTACGCGATAAAACAAAGGTGGAGGCGGCATGGCACGGTTCAAACCGATACACAAAGGC
>JAQTYN010000035.1 GCA_028688275.1 Gallionella sp.
CGGAAAATAGGAAATAATCCATTCAAAATCGCAATTCCAGAACCACAAATCTTAAATTGCACCCAATTTTACCCAATTGGTACGTTAATCTCGTGTCGATTTATGGATTGTTCAGTACTTCCCTAAAGCACAAACCTCAATGCTTACCACTCACCATTCACATTTCACCACCATAAATAACGCCCCGCTTTTTTCAGTGCAATATCCCGCGCAATACGCTGCACTTATTGCACCCGCCCTAGAATCCGCTACACTACTTCTGATTCCTAATGATTTTTCACCCCCGCCACTGCCAACGCGCTCATGTTGACGATGCGGCGGACGGTGGCGGTGGAGGTGAGAATATGCACGGATTTATTGGCACCTAGCAAGATAGAACCGATGGTAATGCCCTCGCCTGCGGTCACTTTGAGCAAGTTATAGGCGATATTGGCGGCATCCAGATTGGGCATAATCAACAAGTTGGCTTCGCCTTTTAAGCGCGAATTGGGGAATAGCGGTTGGCGTAAGGCTTCGGACAAAGCGGCATCGCCGTGCATTTCCCCTTCTACTTCCAGCTCAGGTGCTAACTGCTCCAACAGTTCTCGTGCCTTCGCCATTTTCTGTGCGGAAGGATTTTGATGACTGCCGAAACTGGAGTGCGACAGCAGCGCAGCTTTAGGCGTTAGCCCAAAGCGACGCACTTCTTCCGCCGCCAACAAGGTCATTTCAGCAATTTGCTCGGCAGTCGGGTCAAGATTGACGTGGGTGTCGCAAATAAACAGCGTGTGTTTCGGCAACATCAAAATATTCATCGCGGCATACACATTGACACCCGCTTGACGACCAATCACTTCGTCGATGTAGGACAAATGGCGCAACGGCTGCGACACGGTGCCGCATAACATGGCATCGGCATCGCCTTTATGCACCAACATTGCCGCAATCAGCGTGGTGCGGCGACGCATTTCACGTTTGGCAGATTCTGGAGTCACACCTTGTCGCTGCATCAATTGGTGATATTCCATCCAGTAATCGCGATAACGCGGATCATCGTCTGGGTTGACCAATTCAAAATCCACCCCTGCGCGAATCCGCAAACCCAGTTTGGCGATGCGCTGTTCAACGACGCTAGGACGACCGACCAAAATAGGATACGCCAAGCCTTCATCCACCACGGTTTGCACCGCGTGCAAGACACGAGGATCTTCGCCCTCGGCGTAAGCCAAGCGTTTCGGTGCAGATTTTGCGGTGTCAAATACGGGCTTCATCAACATATTGGATTGATAAACGAAAGAAGCCAGTTGTTCGCGATACGCCGCCATATCGGCAATCGGACGCTCTGCCACGCCGCTGTCCATCGCGGCTTGCGCCACGGCGGGGGCGATGCGGGTAATCAAACGGGGATCAAACGGCTTGGGAATCAGATGATCCGCACCAAAGCTCAGATTGTCGTCGCCATATACGCTAGCAACTTCAGCGGATTGTTCGGCTTCAGCCAAATCAGCAATCGCATACACCGCCGCACGTTTCATCGCTTCGTTGATGGTCGATGCACCGACATCCAGCGCGCCACGGAAAATATAGGGGAAGCACAGGGCGTTATTCACTTGGTTGGGATAGTCCGAACGTCCTGTCGCCAAAATCGCATCAGGCCGTACCGCTAAGGCATCTGCAGGCAAAATTTCAGGGTGTGGATTCGCCAGCGCAAAAATTAGCGGCCTTTCCGCCATCTTCGCTACCATATCAGGTTTGAGCACCCCACCTGCCGACAGCCCCAAAAACACGTCCGCGCCTGCAATCACTTCGCCCAAGGTGCGTGCCGCGGTGTCGATGGCGAAACGGGCTTTGTTGTCGTCCATTTCCTCGGTACGACCTTGATACACCACGCCTTTGATGTCTGTGACGGTGATGTTTTTCATCTGCACGCCTAAATCAACCAGCATATCCAGACACGCCAACGCTGCTGCACCCGCGCCTGATACGACAAGTTTAATTGAGGCGATGTCCTTGCCCACCACTTTTAAGCCATTCAACAACGCCGCGCCGACGATAATCGCCGTGCCATGTTGATCGTCGTGAAACACAGGAATGCTCATGCGTTCGCGCAGTTTGCGTTCGATGTAAAAACATTCAGGGGCTTTGATGTCCTCTAGGTTAATCCCGCCAAAAGTCGGTTCTAACGAGGCGATAATATCCACCAGCTTATCGGGATCCAGCTCATTGATTTCCAAATCAAATACGTCGATGCCCGCAAATTTTTTGAATAACACGCCCTTGCCTTCCATGACAGGTTTGGCTGCCAAAGGACCGATTGCCCCTAGTCCCAACACCGCCGTGCCATTGGTAATCACCGCCACCAAATTACCGCGCGCGGTCATATTGCGCACCTCTGCTGGATTTTCCACAATCAACTCACACGCTGCCGCAACCCCAGGCGAATACGCTAACGCCAGATCACGTTGTGTAATCATGGGCTTAGTGGCATTGACAGAGATTTTTCCAGCGGGAGATTGGCGATGGTATTGCAGCGCGGCATCACGAAGTTGCTTGTCCATAGAGGCTTTCAAAGAGGAGAGAATTTAAGGCGAGGGATTATAGCGCAGCGAGGGCTGGCGAATCAAAACAGTGCGAGCGGCAAAGATAAAATTGAGAATGGTGAAGGGGAAAGGGGAAACTTCACCGCCCTTGTTAGGAAAGGAGGCTTTACCCTTCTCTCTTCCCCTCTCCTCAATCCTCTCCCGCAAGCGGGCGAGGAAGCGAACGAATCGCTACGCGAGTTTCACATTAAACGGGCTTACCCTGCCACGCCTCAACGGTCAGCTCTATCATGCCTGCGTCGCTGGTCATCATTAAATCGCCTTCTTGACGAGTGTATTGCAACTGCATATTGCGATTAGCAAGTTTGGCGAGGGCGAGTGAGGTTTCAACAGGGAGATTAAGTACAGTGAGGTTGTTCAGACGTTGCAGCTTGCTGCGATTCTGATTCCACCACACGTCCGCCGTGCGGCCATAGGTCAGCACAACCACGTGCGCAGCACGCCCGCACGCCTTACGCAAGATACGCTCGTCAGGCAAGCCGACGTTGATCCAACGTTCGATCGCACCCGTTAGATCCTTTTGCCATAAATCAGGTTCATCTTCACCCGTGATACTTTGTGCAAAAATGAGAGCTTCGTTCGCATATAACGCAAACGCCAACAAGCGCACCATCATGCGTTCATCCGTTTCGGAAGGATGGCGCGCTAAAGTCAGCGGGTGATCGGCGTAATAATACCGATCCATATCGGCGATTTGCAGATTGGCTTTGAAGATAGTGGATTTGATGGCCATTTTAGATAGGTCGGGCTCTACCCGATGTGGGGAAATTTACAACAGTGAGGCGGCAGAAGGCGTGTCCTTAACCATCCATTCTTGGTCACTTTTGATGAGTTTGTCAGCGTAATCAGCTATTTTCAAGGCGATCAGCGTAGATTTCTGAATGTAGGTGTTTTCCGTCTCGTCGTTGACTTCACCTTTTTGCACATAAGCAGCAAAGATCGTCGCCGCCATTTGCGCAACCACGGATTCACTGTGCTGTAGGCTGAAATAGACTTCTTTTGACATGGTCATCTCCTTTAATGTGCAAGGTGAAATATCCCCTCTCCCCTACCCTCTCCCGCAAGCGGGCGAGGGAGTACGACACGGGATGCATTGAGTTTATGACACGAAGCATTGGGAAAAAAACCTTCTCAAAAATCAACGCCGCATGGAATCAAAGAACTCATTGTTGTTCTTAGTGGCTTTGATTTTGTCGAGCAAAAACTCCATGGCATCCAATTCATCCATAGGATACAACAACTTGCGCAATAACCAGATGCGTTGCAACACATCAGCCTTAATCAGCAATTCTTCTTTACGCGTGCCAGAACGGTTAACGTTAATCGCTGGATAAATGCGCTTTTCAGCCATGCGTCTATCCAGATGAATTTCCATATTGCCCGTACCTTTGAATTCTTCGTAGATCACGTCATCCATACGCGAACCTGTATCCACCAAGGCTGTGGCGATAATGGTGAGCGAGCCACCTTCTTCGATATTACGCGCTGCGCCAAAGAAACGTTTAGGACGATGCAGCGCGTTGGCATCCACGCCACCTGTCAACACTTTGCCCGATGAAGGAATCACGGTGTTGTAAGCACGTGCTAGACGCGTAATCGAGTCCAGCAAGATAATCACGTCTTTTTTATGTTCAACCAAACGTTTGGCTTTTTCCAGCACCATTTCGGCGACTTGAACGTGACGCGTGGCGGGTTCATCAAACGTGGACGAAACGACTTCGCCACGCACAGAACGCTGCATTTCGGTAACCTCTTCGGGACGTTCATCAATCAGCAACACGATCAAAATCGCATCGGGATTATTCGCGGCGATGGAGTGTGCAATATGTTGCAACATCACCGTCTTACCCGATTTCGGCGAGGCGACCAGCAAGCCGCGCTGTCCTTTACCAATCGGCGACACGATGTCGATAATCCGCCCCGTGATATTTTCTTCCGCGCGAATATCGCGTTCCAATTTCAATGGCACGGTTGGGAACAACGGCGTTAAATTCTCAAACAGGATTTTATTCTTGGTATTTTCGGGCGGTTCACCGTTGACCTTATCCACTTTGACCAAAGCCACATAACGCTCGCCGTCTTTGGGCGTACGAATTTCGCCTTCAATGGAGTCGCCCGTATGCAGATTAAAGCGGCGAATTTGGCTGGGGCTGACGTAAATATCGTCAGGGCCTGCGAGATAGGACGTGTCGGGCGAACGTAGGAAACCAAAGCCGTCAGGCAAGACTTCTAACGTGCCATCGCCGAAAATACTTTCGCCACGCTTAGCTTGGCTTTTCAGGAGTGCGTAAATCAGATCTTGCTTACGCATACGATTCGCGTTTTCAATTTGATTTTCGGCGGCCATTGCGACCAGTTCAGTGACGTGTTTGGTCTTTATATCGGATAAGTGCATAGTGATGCGGATATGAATTTCGGAGAATGAGGAGGGGGAGTAAAACGGGTGGATGCACCCGCACTAGCTCTAAAAGTTTCGTTTAGATTGAAGGACGAAGCGAGAGAGGCAATGCGGGGAGGACAATAAACGGATTAAACGTAGCTGTCAAATTAAATATGAGTATCAATGAAAGCAGTCAGTTGAGACTTAGACAACGCACCGACTTTGGTCGCCACCGCATCCCCGTTTTTAAACAGCATTAAGGTTGGAATACCACGAATACCAAATTTCCCTGGTGTCACTTGATTCTCATCGACATTCAACTTTGTCACCTTTAGACGCCCTGCGTACTCTTTGGAAACTTCGTCTAGAATAGGGGCGAGTTGGCGGCAAGGACCGCACCATTCAGCCCAGTAATCAACCAGAACAGGTAATTGGGAATGCAAAACTTCTGCCTCAAAAGTGGCTTCGGAAACGTGATGGATATGTTCACTCATGGTGTATCTCGCTTAAGGTAAGAGTAGCAGCTGTCAAAACAGCCTAAAAAAAACAGATGCAATAATTTAGAACGCGCATCCTAACCAAAAAATATGACGCTGTGAAGTGCCTTGTTGCATTTCGAGAGCGGTGCATTTTAACTCAAACGACCCGATAGCAGGATAGAATGCAATTTTACTTTTAAAACGAAACGCTCATGGCAATTTATAGCTACTTAAGTTCTCTCAGTCTTCCTAGGGAACTTTTACACGTCATCACCATTTTTATATTGGCATGGCTGGCACTGATTTTAAGTCGCAAGCTCATTCGAGTCTTCCAAGGTTTTATGAATACTCACGTAAAATCAGCCGAGGATAATCGCCAAGTAAACACTCTTGCACGGGTATTCCGCTATGTTGCGACCGTTATCATTTCGCTTATCACCATCATGCTCGCGCTCGACGAAATTGGGATATCCGTAACACCTATTTTAGGGGCTGCGGGCGTGGTAGGTATAGCCGTTGGTTTTGGAGCGCAAAGTCTTGTCAAAGATTACTTCACTGGCTTTTTTCTGCTCCTAGAAAATCAAATTCGCCAAGGTGATGCCATTGAAGTGTGCGGGAAATCTGGGCAAGTTGAAGACATTACGCTGCGTTATGTAAGACTACGTGACAATGAAGGCAATGTGCATTACATCCCCAACGGACAAATTACCCTTGTGACAAACAAATCATGCGACTACGCATTTGCCGTCATCGATATCAGTGTTTCCTATCACGAAGACTTGGACAAAGTATATGACATCCTAAAGTCGGTGGGGGATGAGATGCAATCTGATACCGAAATTGGGGACAAAATGCTCGCCCCGATTGAGATACAAGGCATACAAACGCTTGCTGAATCCACCGTCACGATACGCTGCCGCTTCAAAACCGTCGCACTGGAACAATGGTCTATTCGACGTAAATTTTTAGGTCGCGTTAAACAGGCTTTTGATACCCATAAAATCGACATTCCCTACTCTCAAATTACCGTCAACCGCGAAAAATACGCACGGATTACATAATAGTCAACGAGGTGGCTCACTGGTTTTCATCGTCGCGCCACGCACCTCAAAACTCACTTGATCAACAACTATACCTTGGTCATTTTGCAACAGCAGCACGTGCTGACCAGGCATGGGAAACCATGCGGTGAGTTGCTGCGCACTCCCCAGCGGTTTGCTATCCAACATCCACTGCCAACCGCGACTCACGGGCACACTGGTTTTAAAGACCACACGTTGGCGCGCAGGCGGAATTTCAGGATCAAGCGCGACAATCACCCCCGTACTGGGATAGGTTATACGTGCCATAGCACTATCCGCTCGCTGCATTTTCCTATCGCCACGCCCAGATTCACCACTGGCTCGAATAACCGTTTGCGCCGTCCCAGCCAAAAATAATTCTCGTCGAGGCGGTTCAAGTGCTGGCTCAAAACGAATTTGGCGGGGTACGACACCCTTCGGCACAGGCGGTGGATCACTACGCACACTGAGTCCATTCTGGCGATGATGCAGATAATCCATCATTGCGACCCACACGGGAGCCGCCCCTGAAATACCCGACACGTCGTGCATGGGTTCCCCCTTGGCATTCCCCACCCATACGCCGACGGTATATCGCTGAGAAAACCCAATGCACCAGTTGTCTCGCATATCTTTACTAGTTCCTGTTTTAACGGCGGTCCAATAATGCGTTGACAACACGGAATCTAGTCCATAAGTGTGATGACGTGCACTGCGATCCGCCAAAATATCAGCGACAATCGCGGCTGTTTGTGCGGTAAAAACTTGCCTAGGCGGTTGTTGCGCTGTTTTTCCGACCAACCAACTGACATCGCGCCACTGCCCTTGATTGGCTAATGCGCGGTAAGCGTTGGTCAAATCCAGCAAACGCACATCGGCCGACCCCAATGCCAAGCTGTAGCCATAATAATCGCCCGACTCTTTTAAGGTGGTAAAGCCTAGCTGCGCTAAGCGTTGTTGAAACACATCGGGCGTGACGCGCAACAAGGTGCGCACGGCAGGGACATTTAATGAACTGCCCAATGCCATGCGTAAGCTGACCGCACCCACAAAATGTTTGTCATAGTTTTGCGGCACATACAGCCCGTTCGGCGTGGTAATCCGCACAGGCGTATCATCCAAAATTGAAGCCGCAGTGAGCGCACGCTTTTCCAAAGCGATGCCATACAAAAAAGGCTTGAGCGTAGAACCCGCTTGGCGTTGCGCCAAAATGGCATCGACATCGGGAGCGGACGATAATTTGCCACTGGAACCCACCCATGCCAACACCTGCCCTGTTTGATTGTCCAGCACCAGCACCGCACCATCTTGCGCATTGCGACGTTCCAATTGCAACAAATTGGCGCGCAACTGTTGATTGGCATAGCGTTGCAAGTCGGCATCCAAGGTCGTGCGCAGCGCAAGCCCTGCGGTTTTCAGCAGCATACGCGCCAGATGAGGCGCGTGATCGGGTGCGGGAATTTGATAAGGTGGCGTTAATTTTAAGGCGGCAAAACCTTCTAAATCTGCACATTGTTCTGGCGCACCTAATTGCTTCAAAAGCACACAAGCGCGCTCGGCCGCACGACGGGGCGGCACATTGGGCGCACGCAACAACACTGCCGCCAACGCCGCTTCACGCACATCCAGTGCCGCAGGGGATTTACCAAATAAGCCAAAACTCATCGCCGCCACGCCTTGCAACTCGCCGCGAAAACTCACCAGATTCAAATAGGCTTCTAAAATTTCCGCTTTCTGCCAGCGCGCATCCAGCCACAAAGCATCCGTCCCCTGCCCTATTTTCTGCAACACATTGCGCCGTCCCGTGCGCCGACTATCCTCTAGTTCATCCAACAAGCCCGCCAACTGCATGGTCAACGTGCTGGCACCGCGCGTGCGGGTATTCCACAAATTGCGCCAACTTGCGGCGGCAACCGCCCGCCAATCCACCCCGCTATGGGCATAAAACTGCTTATCTTCCGAGTAAATCAACGCGCTCAGCAACGCAGGCGACACCGCTTCTAACGGAGTCCATGCCAAGCGACGCACCGCAAAATCCAGCCTAAGTTGCTGCAATACCTCGCCATTTTGCGCCAACAACCATGCATCAGAAGATGTGTATTGCGCCTTGACTTCAGCAAAAGTGGATTGCGCTAAGGCACAGCCGCTTAAACACCAGAGCAGCAATACCCAAATAAACAGCCGCTTGCGGTGTAATTTAACCGTCATAAGTACCTAATGATAAATTATCGTGGATAAGTCGTTAGTTGGCAGGGGGATAAACTGCGCGCATCCACCACGCATTCGCAATTTACACTATTAAATCAGTTGGATGTGCTACGCTTACCCACCCTACTCGCTCTTCTTATTTATATCGCTTCAATGCCTCTTCCTCCGCTGCTACTGCTGCCTTTGCCTTGCGTGCCCAGTGTTTAGCTTGGGTCTCGCTCTTCTTCACACCCCAGCCGTTGCGGTAGAAAACTACCAGTTCCTGCATAGCCTTGGCGGAGTCCGCTTTGGCGGCTTTTTCGTACCATGCAAAGGCTTGTTGCTCATCGTGCGAGACACCGTTGCCCGTAAAATAAGCCGCGCCCAGTTGCAACATGCCGTCAATACCTCCCTGCTCTGCTGATTTGCGATACCACGCCACGGCGGTGGTTGGATCGGGGCTGACCACCGTTCCCAAGCCAGATTGGTAAATTCGCCCCATCTCATACAGACCCGCGCTATCTCCGCTATCCGCAAACTTTTGGTAGAAGCTCAGGGCTTTTGCATAATCCTGCGGGGCTTGTTTGCCATTTTCATAGTGTTCTGCCAGTACTTGCAGATACCAGCCTTGGGCTTTTTCGGCGGCTTTCTGATACCACTTTTCAGCCAGAGCCTTGTCGGCGGTCATACCTTCTCCTTGGTAATACATTTCAGCCAGTGAGATCATGCCCCAGACATCGCCCGCTTCTGCCGCTTTTTGATACCAGTGCATCGCCTGATTCAAATCTTTTTCAGTGCTCAGACCATAACGGTAATTGCTGGCCAGCGTACTCATCGCGTTGATATTGTTCGCTTGGGCGGCGCGTTGTAACCAAGCCATTTGCTGTGCGGTGTCGCGCTGGATGCCCATGCCACCGCGATATGCACTTGCCACGTTGTTCATGGACTCTACATTGCCCGCTTCAGCGGCACGGCGAAACCAGACAAAGGACATTTTCTGCGCGGATTTGCTATGGTCATAACGCGGGTACCACAGCCCCAGTGCTTCCATGGCACTGGCGTTGCCACGCAGCGCGGCGCGTTCATACCAGACGCGGGCTTGTGCGACATCCTTGCGGACACCATTGCCATATTCGTACATGCGGGCCAAATTCCGCATACCCCAAGCATTGCCACGCGCTGCGGCTTCGCGATACCAGTGCACCGCTTGCTGCATATCCTCTTGGATACCCTGACCCTCGAAATAACGATTGGCGAGGATGTTCATGGCAGACGAATTGCCCGCCTCAGCCGCTTTGCGTTCCCACTCGGTGGACTGCTTGTCATCCTTCGGCAGGGCGATGCCCGCATAGTAAAGCTCTGCCAGTGCTTCCATATCCTGCGGCGTGCCCGTTGCGGCATTTTGACGATATAAGTTCACTGCCAAGTCATACCAGTGTTTGGCTTGAACCTCGTCTTTCGGCACTAAAATGCCGTCATGAAACAAATCACCCAGTGCCATGTAAGCGTTGGTGGAAGGTTTTTCTGCTGATTTACGATACCACTCCAAGCCCAGTTCGGTATTCTTTGCGACCCCCTCGCCTTTCAGATACAAGTTGCCCAAGGCACGCATGCCGTAGTTGAGTCCTGCTTTGGCGCGCTGGCTGGCCAGTTGGAAGGCCGCTTTCTGCCATTTTTCCGCTTCGGCGGGGTTGGCAATGCCGACAGTCCCGTCTTGATAACGCTCGCCGAGTGCCTGCATCGCGTCGTAGCTCCCCTCTTGTGCCAAGCTCAGATACAAGCGCGTGGACTCGACCTCATTTCGTGCCACGCCTATGCCCTTGCTGTAACGACGCGCCATCTCCAGCATGGCACACACCTGCTTATGTGCTGCCGCTCGCTGATACCAACGCACCGCCTCGGCTTCGTCAACGGCAACGCCCAAGCCCTCCCCAAATGCCAGCCCTAGGCTGTACATCGCGCTCACATCCCCCAATTCGGCAGCTTTCAAATACCAAGGCACCGACTTGGCTGGATCATTCAGACCGTCCTGATCGCGATATAAATAGCCCAGTGCCAGCATCCCCTCGCTACTGCCCTGGCGCGCCGCACGTTCCAGCCAAGCTCGCGCCTGCGGCAGATTCTTGGCAACACCTTCTTTGTCCCCCTGATAAAACCCCGCCAGCGTTACCATGGCATCCGCGTCGCCCGCATCGGCTTGCAAGCGATATTGTTGCAGGCTCTTGCGATACCATTCATTCGCAGCGGCTAAATCTTTTGGCAAACCGCCGCGCCCAGTCCGATGGAACTGTCCCAGCGCACGCAGCGCAGCGGGATAATTTAGCGCAGCGGCCTTTTGATACCAAGCCAAGGCTTGCACCTCATCCACGGTCTGGCCGCACCAGCCACATTGAGACATCAGTCCCAGCATATACATGGATGAGCCATCATTCAGCTCGGCTCCCTTGCGGAACCAGACCAGACTGGCGGCATCATCCTTGGCAACCCCATTCCCCAAAAAATAAGCATTGCCTATTCTTGCCATGGCAAGACCACTGCTCAATGTCGCTGCTTTCTGAAACCAGATGACGGCCTGTGCTTTATCCATGCTGACACCGCGTCCGTCAGCAAAATCTTGTCCGCATTGCAGCAGCAACAACGGCTGACCGCGTTCTTCCCCCATTTTGCAAGTTTGTTGGTGCAACTGGCGTTTTTGCGCATCGAGCAAGGCATAGCGATGGTTAGCGGCCAGCAGATTCAGAACATACAGCGCGTGCGCATCCCCTTCGCGCGCTTGCTGTTGCAGCAGCGGCAATTTGACAGCAGGTTGGGCGTAGAAAGCGGCATCCCATTGGCGTTGCACATCCTCCCATTGATTGGCGTATGCGGTGGAAGTTAGCAAGGCGACTAACAGGGTAGAAACAATTTTTTTCATGGTGATACTCCAGACCCAAACAGGTAATACTCGCCCGCTCACAGGGCAATTGGAGCGGGAAAGTTTCGTTTTTTTGTTGGGTGGCCACCCTGGGCAGCTACAAGCACTTAGCGTGCCATGTTATATTTATTGAATAAAAACAATAAGCGGTATTGAATATAAAAATAACAGAGATTGCTATTCGTTATTTTATCGTCAGCTAGGTTAAATAATTGTCAAGCTGGCGGTGGAAAAATTGAGAGAAGGGGGCAGAATTGAGAGAAGGGGTCAGTTCTAACATTCCAACATTCATCGCTCCCATTGTTTTCCCCTTAGATTTTTCTCACCGCCCAGCTCACTATTGTAGCTGGAAATGTTGGAATATTAGAACTGACCCCGTGGTTCCTCTTTCAACGTTTGGTGACATCGCTCTTTGTATCCATGTCAAATGTAAGGCCTGACCCGAATGGCACTTACTTAAGAAATAATCCTTCTTTAATCAATATGATAACTATCGCACGATTCTGGTCACCCCCTTGGCGATATGTGTCCCTAGCACATTATTTTTGCTCTCCTGTCTCAGTCAGCACATATTTTGATCAGCGTCATCTCTTTGGCACACAGGTATCTGCATGATATTACTAAAAGTTTCCCTTAAGTAAGTGCCATTCAGGCCTGACCCCGCGCTGCTAACGTGCGGCAAAGCCATCCAGTGCAATAGTTGGCAATACAAATGCGAATCCGATCCCATTAGCTTTTTTGGAATCAATGATCGGTGTAGCCCATGATCGTTTTGACGAGAAGGGGATGTGCCGTCATATCTATCTGGGGGTCTCTCATCTTTGCCGGCATCCCCTCACACCATTGCATACATTCGGATTGCGATGCATTTTCGAGCTTTGCATATATCTCGTTGTTCGCCAGTCTTGATTGCACGGCGAGTTTCAGCCTTTCATCGTAAGAAAGCCGGGTCTGCAAAATATGGGCTCCCTTTGCCAAGAGCGACTCGTGCCGTTGGTGCCATGCCATGCGCGCCTGTTTTATCGCTGATACAGTGGATGGGGCCTTGGCAACGCACCACGCCTCCATCTTTTCCAACATATCGCCAGTGGAGCCAAGTTTGATGGAGGCCAAGACTGGGTCGAGTTCCATCTTGTCGGAAGATGTCATCATGATCTTTTGTGTCTTGGTTGCTGACGCACACGGTTTGTCCTGATAGGCCATCTTCCCTGTTGAGTCCGCACACTTGTACATGGCAGACTCGGCGGAAAATGGCAGGCAAAGCATACCAAGCAAGAGAAAATGGGCAGCGTAATTCATCGAGCATCCTTTTATATCGAATTTAGGTTCCAAATTGAGCCAAGTATATCCGCCTCCATATCATCGGTGACCGCAGTCATTTTTGATGACAAGCTTAAGCAGAGGGATAGCAAATTTATCCGCACAATTCAAAAGGTCAATAATCAATGGTTTCTCCCATTGATTATTGATACGGCCAAGTGAAGTTTGAAGTTCGTGCGCATAACTGCATGGATTTTATGCGGTTTTATTTGCCAATAAGTTCAAACATAATCTGGCCGTATCTATAGAACCTCGTTGATTGGCAACAGAGTGCATGTTGCAGCTTGCGAAAGTTAGTGCCATTAGACTCGGGTTCATATTCCTTACAAACGCGGATCATCCACCAGTTTATTAAAGTAAGGCCGCCAGAAAATAAATTCATTTCGATACTCACTCTCAGTGATTTTCGTTCCAGCTTTCTTATGAATTTTGATGATAATTCGCCAATATAAAGAGTTTGTTTTTGCGTCCAATACGCAGTATCCACTATCGAGTACTGATGCACGCCTATGGCATACAGCGCCTTTTAATAATGTAAAACTCGGCGGTAAATAATCTCCTACATCGCGTAACAAAATTCCATAATCCGTTTCAATTTCCTCAAAGTCCCCATGACTACCAGGCTTTCTAGGCTGATCGATAAAGTAAGTAAAAAACTCTGATTCATATGGAGAGTCAGGCTTGCTTGTTGGCTCTTTTGTCAAAATTTTTTTATCTGTTAACTGTTCATACATCGCCGCATAAACTACGTTATCAACCGTACGAGTAAGTGAAATACTCCCCCCCTCTTTTTTACAAATTGTATTGCCGTTGTATATATGACATGTTTCTTCTGTTGGCTTATCTAAGTATTTCCCGCTCAAGCATAAGTAAAGCACTTTCGCTTTGGCATAAGTCACACGCGAATGGGATTGAGCTTCTTCCGACACACATTTGACTTCAGCCAACTCCTTGGGTAAAGGTGGCTCCCAAATAAACCAAAATATAGCGAGGCATATTGATGAAAACACTAGCAATTTAATAGGCATAAGGGGGATATGTGAAATTATGAGTTCGATTTCCGATATTCAGGGGCATGATATTCTAAAGCAAAGAAAGGGGAGCTTCTTGCAAAATAGCCAACTGCAACAATTTTAATGGAGAACCACGGGGTCAGGTCTAGCATCGTAGCATTGTGCTTCCCCGCCACGCATCAGCCCCATTAAACCCAACGCGCACCACAGCACTTTTGCACTGAATTTTCGGGATCTAACGCTCGTTATTTTATTATTATTCATCATGTTGCCTTTCTCACGATTCGCCCTACGGTTGTGAAATGTATGCCGAAGTGGGCGGCGATTTGTGGGTAGGAATATGCCCCTGTCTGGTGCGCCGTGACGATGGCGGTATTGGGTATTTTGGGTATTTTGGGTATTGCGATCTGAGGTCTAGCGCGTAGGTTGCAACAAAAGGGGTCAGGTCTTTCGTTATCATATTCTCTTAATTTCTTCTGCTGCTAACGCGAAAAGGACGACAGATTGCCTGCACAAACCCGCCTTACGAATTCAGATGCTCAATCACCACGGGCGGGCGATTGGGGAAGTGGGCGACCAGCTCTAGTTTTCCGCCCATGCCTTCGATATAGCGGCGCAAGGTGGAAAGCAACAATCGCTACGTTTTTCCAAGCGGGAAATGGTGTCTTGACCGACATTCAGCGTCGCCGCCATTTCCGCCTGTGTTTGCTGCACCGCAAGCCGCAAGTCTTTCAGCGTGGCGAGTTCCAAGGCACGTTGTTCAACTTGAACGCGCCGTGCATCGGGTAGCGCAGCAAGCATATCATCCAGATTTTTTGCCATGATTTTTATCCTTGTTTGAAGTAGCGAGGTGTTCATTAAACCGCGTAATTAATGTGGTCATAATCAATCGAGTCCGCAACATTGATTCATTGATTTCTTTGACCTATTATCAAAAAACCCAACACAGCCAGAGTTATGTACCCAAGCCCCCTCCAATCCCGCATAATAGGTGTGGAAATCTTCAACTTCAAAATTGTAAACGCGAACCTCGAGTAAAGAATCTTCGTCTGGATCTCCAAGAACCTGATTTGCGATTATTTTGTTATTGATGAAATCTTTTACGCAACCGTCCCCACCATCTTTCAGGTAGGCAGTCCAACCGCAGCCTGGCGTTTCGGTTTTATATACTGGATTGTTACCATTAACACTGGCAAGGGTGCCGTCCGCCAATTTGATTTCGTGAAAATACCGAAACAACTGATCAGCACGGATCCAACCAACATCCTCGACCCAGAACGGATGGTTGTCTGTTGTGTAAACGACATATTCTTTACCGCTGCTTTTAGATGTATATGAAATCTGCCTCAGGGTCTTATCCTCATGCACAAAGGTATTGATGACCGATTTATAACACTGCTCGCCCCCGGTTTCGGGTTGAGATAACACCTTGTCGCCCACCTTGATTTGCTCGATGGGCACCATACCTTTATCTGTCCAGACGAGGGTGCCTGCTGGAAAGCAACCATCTTGCTCACGAAAAGGGATCAGGTCTTTCATTATCACATTCCTCCAATTTCTGCTGCTGACTTCTTGGATTCATACACTTTCACCCATCGACTAAATTGTTATCCATCGTGATAAAAGACTTTTAGGCGGCGGGTAATCTCAACTTTGCTTGCCGACCGGGGATAAGCTGCACGCATCCACCACGCATTCTCAATTTACACTATTAAATCAGTTGGATGTGCTACGCTTACCCACCCTACTCGCTTATGGCGTTGCTAAAACAACCATGAACCCAGTTGGTAATAATCAAAACCGCTGCTGCGTCCGCCCAAACAGCCCGCCAGAAAGTCTTCCGTTTTTCTAAATTGCGTCAGCTTGAGTGGCCAGTCGGATAAGCCGTGACCCGCTCCTGGCACCAGCCAGAAATCCACATTTTTGTTGTATTGTTTCAATTTATCGACCATCTCTATGCTTTGTTCCTTGCGAACCCTGACATCGTCTTCCCCCTGGATAACCATCAAGGGTTTGGTAATGTCGGCGGCTTTATATAACGGAGACTTTGCCTGCATGATTTTTCGATCCGCCTCCTTTGCTGGGTCTCCTGCATAGCGATACCAGAGATCCATTTCCAGTTTCCAGTAGGGCGGGAAATCTTCAACAAGTTTTACCAGTTCTGTCGGCCCAAACATATCGATGCCGCAGGCAAAAGTATCAGGTGTAAAACTCAATCCCACCAATGCAGCATAGCCGCCGTAGCTTCCTCCGACGATGGCGATTTTAGCTGGGTCGGCAATGCCTTGAGCGATAGCCCAGTCGACGCCGTCGAGCAGATCATCCTGCATCTTCCCCGCAAATTCACCGACGGCCAGCTCTTCGAAGTGGCGACCATAGCCTGTTGAGCCGCGAAAGTTGATTTGCATAACCGCATAGCCGCGATTGGCGAGAAACTGAATTTCTGAATCGTAGTGCCATAAAACCCGTCCCCATGGCCCGCCGTGTACCCATAGCACCATCGGTAATCGATGCGCAGGCACGTCTTTGGGTAGCGTCAGATAACCGTGCAGCGGTATGTGATCCCGACTCATGATCTCGATCGGCTTGGTATCGGTCAGGCTATCCTTGTAGACCAGACTCGGCGAAGAACCGAGTAATTCAAGATGATTGTGCTCAAGGTCATAAAGGTAATATTCATATCCCTTATCTGAATTCATATTTATCGTTAGATGATGGAATGGATTGTCGCTGCTCACGATGTCGAAATTTGCATGCGCCTGATTTTTCATAAAGCCAAAGGCCGCATCAAGCGTGTGATCCAGTACCACGGCTTTGGGGTAATCAGGATCAAGGAACGCGATGAGCGGTTCGCCTGTGACTGGATGTGTGTAAACCCTGGATATGTCGACTGTCGGATCGGCATAGATAAGTTTTTCCATGCCTGAGTCGGCGGCAAGTTCGATTAAGGCCTTCCGATCCCGACCTTTATTGGAAAGCAGATAGACGCGGCTACCCTTGTCAAGAGTACCGACGACAGACACATTGTCGTCTGATGTCCACTGGTATACGCTTTTGTAACCTTTACCCCCCTGTTGAATAATCTCCAGCGAATAGTTGTTCGCCTGTTTGACGATACGCCCTGTCAACTCTCCCTGCGGACTGGTCAGCCATTGAGTTACATTGCCCGGATTCTGCGCGATCAGGGTCTGTTCTTTGTTGTCGATGTTGACGCGGTATAAATCGAAAACGGTCTTGTCACGCTGATTGTTCGAAATCAGGAGATGTACGGCATCGTTCGGGATTTGATGAACCAGAAGCGATTTCACACCGCCGAAAGGCGAAATGATTGTATAAATTTTATTCTCGTCGGCTTGTTCGGTATCGATCGTGACTACCAATGTGTTTTCAGTCCCTGATTCATTTAAAGTATTACAAATAAGATGGCGATTGTCCTGTGCCCAAACAAAATCAGGCACCCCGTGAAACATGCCTGCGGGGATGGTGCGCAGGGTATTGTTCTCAAGATTTTTGATGTAGATGTGCAGAGAAACACCCTTGACCGCAATCCAGGCCAGCTTTTTACCATCGGGCGAAATCTGATAATTGAAATTGCTGCCCCGATTCGCCACGAAATCGTGAACAGGGATCAGCTCTGGCAAGCCCGTAGCGGTTTTCAGACTCGGGTGGACAGCGGAAGTAGCGCAACCCGTCAGCGTCGCGATCAAAATCAGTAAACTTGGTATTTTCATATAGAGCGCAAAAGGGATCAGGTCTTTCATTATCACATTCCTCCAATTGTATGCTGCTGGCTTCTTGAATTCATACACTTTCACCCATCGATTAAATTGTTATCCATCGTGATAAAGGACTTTTAGGCGACGGGGGATCTTAAGAAGGTACTGATGTATTCGGTTTTGTAGTTTTTGCTGAAGCAAAAATACTTTTGTATCAATGGACTGGATTCCGACCTTCGTCGGAATGACGAATAAATCAGTGAATTCTTAACTTTTCTGAGCAACCTCACCGCCTAGGGCATGAACCAAGTCGTCTAACAATTGCGCCAACTCCCCTGCCATCAAGGTAAAGTCCAGATCAAATAGTTCTTCTGGGGTATCCGCCAAGCTGGTCGATTCTTCTTTGATGATATCCAAAAAGGCGAGCCGTTTGATTTGCAATTGCTCGGTCAAAACAAAGGAAATACGATTATTCCAAGTCAAGCCTAAACGGGTCGCGCGCTTACCGTCGGCAATATGCTTGAGAATTTCTTCGCCTTCCAACGCGTGATTGGCGTAGCGCACGGTGGCTTTACTTTCGCCTGTCGCGCGCAACTCTAGCTCACGGTCTATGCTAAAACCCGCTGGGGCATCGCCACTCGCCAACCAATCGGTCATGGCGGCAGTGGGCGAAAGTTCGGTGTGCAGCAACTGCAACGGCAAGTCGTCCACGGTTTTGCTCAATTGCTCCAACACCGCTTCCGCCTTGGCAGTCGAAGCCGCATCTATCACCAACCAGCCATTGACAGGGTCTATCCACACATAAGTCATGCTGCGCAGCGCAAAGGCACGCGGCAGCAAGGTTTCCGTCATCTGTTCTTTTAATTCTTTCAGCTCTTTGCGCCCGACTTTATAGCCTTGCTGCGCCTCAATCTCCACCACGCGCGCCTTGGTGAACTGATTGACAATGGTGGTGGGCAATAATTTTTGCTCCATGCCCAAGGCGATGAGCATTTGCTGATTCAGGGTCAGGACAAAAAGCTCCTCCCCCCGCACAGGCACCCAACCCCGACTGAGCTTATCCAAGCCCGCACAAGTCTGTAGCGGCTTAAGCGCGAGCTTTTCTTGCAACGCAGCAGGTTGTGCCACCCAATTCGGTGGCATACGATATATAAACAGACTTTTAAACCACATGACCTACTCCCTAAAATTATAGTGCGATTATACTGAGTCACACGGCAGCATGACGCACAAGCTAAACATGGCAACCCAAAATGAAAAAGCCCGCTTATCGCGGGCTTTAAAAAAGATCAAACTTGTTATCTAAAAAAAGCACCTATTGAACGTTTAAACCAGCCACCCTCATTTTTATTCTCGACCAGATTTTCGATTCTATCCTTCACCGCATGTACGTAAGCCATATCATCACGTTTGATATGGTGATACAACCAAGTGCTGACCATATCATATAGTTGTTCAGAAACATCTTTTCCTGCTGCATGGTCATTTTTGTAAGTGGAAATACGCTTAATGAAGGTGTCATGGATCACCTTATGCGAATCCAGAAACTCATAATGCGCCTCCGTCAACAAGTTTTCTTCAAACGCAAAATGCGATACCGTGTAATCCGTTAACTCATCTAGCACATGCCCAACAGCATCACGATTATGCAATTTCATCGCTTCATCCAACTCATTGATGTAGTCGAAAATTTGCTTATGCTGCGAATCAATTACCGCTATGCCTGTTTCCCAATCACTCGTCCACACTATTGCCATGCTCTTCTCCCTTTGCCACCAAACTATACAAGATTAATAAAACAAGCCATTAAATGATTATGAGCCACAAAGTCCTTTTCAGACGGCATAGTTTAACGCAAATTAACCCTACTATTCATCAATGTTTACCCTGCGCAAAAAAATTCTAGTGCGGACAACAACCGCCCGCATATAACAACGACAGGGGCGGTTGAGAATCGAAAGCGTTCTAATTAATATTAGTGATGGGTTTCCACCTGTACTAATGGTTCATTTTCGACATAAACCTCTCGTTGGCGGGCACGGCGACGAGGACTCGCAGCTTGAGCATGTTGCACACTGGGTGATGTCGAGGATTTGCTCGGATCAGTTTCAATCTGCACCAAGTCGATTCCTTTGCTTGTCACTTCCACAACAGGCATCACAACCAAAGGCGCAACTGTTTCTACAACAACCACTTCCGCCACGGCACTTGGTACAGTAACGGTGGGTGCCTGATCACGCATACTTTTCGGCAACGCGATGTATTCGCTCGGTTTACGTTTAGTTACCCCCACTTGCACCACAATAGGTGATTCGGGATTTGTTTCAACTTGATTTCCCGCCGCTTCTGGCGCAACCACATCACGACGTTCACGCTCACGACGACCACCACGACGACGCGAACCTTCTCGCACAGCCGTTTCGTCTTCGTTCTCCAAGCCCACCAGCGCGGGCGTTTCCAACACAGCTTTCTCAACCACTTTTTCTACTGGCTTTTCTTCCGCAACACGGGGAGGACGAGGTTCGCGCGGCGGCTTTGGTGGACGTGGCTCACGAGGTTCGCGGGGTTCACGCGGTTCGCGCACGTCTGGCATAGGCCGAGATTCCTGAGCTTTCGCAACGCCCTCTCCTTTAGGCGGACGCGGTTCGTTACGATCACGACGCGGATTCGATTCACTGCGTTCGCCCTTCTCAGGACGCTCACCATTCCGTTCACGACGTTTATTATGGCTTGATTCACTACGTTGCTCATTGTTTTCACGACGCGCAGCTGGGCGTGGCTTAGGCGCAACTGGTTTTGCAGGCGGCTCTTCTGCGCCCAGTGCTTTAAACCAACCCACGACCTTACCTAACAAGGATGGCTTCACTTCTTCCACCTTCATCGGTGCAGGTTGCGCAGGCGTAATCCCTTGCACCACGGCTTGCGCACGGGTGGCTTTTTGCTGTTCCGCTGTGGGCGTGACGGGTTTGTCCGTCACAGGTTTTTCCACCATCTTGTAACTTGCCAACATCGGTTCGCCATTCAAATCATCGACTTTGACACGGCTGATGCTGTAGTTAGGTGTTTCCAAATGGGGATTGGGAATCAAGGTAATGCTGACTTTCAGACGCGATTCAATGCGGTGAATGTCGCCACGTTTTTCATTCAGCAAGAAGGTCGCCACATCCACAGGCACTTGCACGTGTATTGCCGAACTGCTGCCTTTCATGGCTTCTTCTTGCAAAATACGCAGGATATGCAACGCGGAAGATTCAGTGCCGCGAATATGACCGATACCGCTACAACGTGGGCAGGACATGTAATTGCTTTCGCCTAAGCTCGGTTGCAAGCGTTGACGTGACAATTCTAACAAACCAAAGCGCGATATTTTGGCGGTTTGTACGCGGGCGCGGTCATAGCGTAAAGAATCGCGCAGACGATTTTCCACATCACGTTGGTTGCGGCTGTTTTCCATGTCGATAAAGTCGATCACGATCAGCCCACCTAAATCGCGCAAGCGCATTTGACGAGCGATTTCTTCCGCCGCTTCGAGGTTGGTATTGAGCGCAGTGGCTTCAATGTCCGAACCTTTAGTCGCACGAGCCGAGTTAATGTCAATCGCGGTCAGGGCTTCGGTATGGTCAATCACAATCGCGCCGCCTGAAGGCAAACGCACTTCGCGGGCATGGGCAGATTCGATTTGATGTTCTATTTGAAAGCGCGAGAACAATGGCACGTCGTCTTCGTAGCGTTTGATGCGATCGACATTGTCGGGCATCACGGTGCTCATAAACGCCAACGCTTGTTGGTAGATTTCTTCGGTATCCACCAAAATTTCGCCGATTTCGGGATTGAAATAATCACGAATCGCACGCACCACCAAACTGCTTTCCAGATAGATCAGCGAGGGTGCTTTTTCGGTTTTTGCTGCGCTATCAATCGCATCCCAGAGTTGCTTGAGGTAGTTCAAATCCCATTGCAATTCTTCTTGGTTACGCCCGATGCCAGCGGTGCGAGCAATGATGCTCATGCCATTTGGCACTTCCACGTGCGACAACACTTCGCGTAATTCTGCGCGTTCATCGCCTTCAATACGACGTGAAACCCCACCACCATTGGGATTGTTGGGCATCAACACGATGTAACGACCCGCCAAGCTGACATAAGTGGTGAGTGCCGCGCCTTTGTTGCCGCGCTCATCTTTTTCCACTTGCACCAATAACTCTTGGCCTTCGCGCAAGGCTTCCTTGATGTTAGGGCGATTACCGCAATTAGGTTGATAAAACTGGGGGGCGACTTCTTTGAAAGGTAAAAATCCGTGACGTGTACCGCCGTATTCGACGAAACAGGCTTCTAAACTAGGCTCGATGCGGGTGATAACAGCTTTGTAGATATTACTTTTACGTTGTTCTTTACCAGCGGTTTCAATGTCGAGGTCAATCAGTTTTTGACCATCCACAATGGCGACACGTAGTTCTTCTGGCTGTGTCGCATTGAATAACATGCGTTTCATATTTATTTTTCTCCCGCGCTCTTACACGGGTCAAACCAAGCTACATCCAGTTAAATGTGACCAACACCATCGTGCAAGCAGGCAAACGAGGGGTCACACATCTTGTATAGTTCATTAGTTTTTTAAAATTCTTTGTAGGGGAATTCGGTTCTCTATCGTAGCGATGTCATGCTCAGGCACTTCACTCGCGTACTCAGTTATTCAGAATTTCCTTCTGGTGAGGTCACTTTGGCGACGTCACGAAAAATCCACAGGTGCTTTGAGCGCGTAAATCAATTACTATCGTTGCTGGTTCCGGTGAGCGATATTAACCGGGCTGCGTTGGGAAGGGTGGCGGCGCACCGCGCCGTCGCTTGTTTGCCAAGAATCCATTCCTAAAACCGAGAATACATCCTAAAGTTACTCACTTCCAATTCGCGCAAGCGGCGAAGTATAAGCATAATGAATAGTTTAAGCAAAGAATCTGTGACGTTCCTAACCATCGACGAAAGCGGCGCATCGCAACGTGTTGATAACTTCTTGTTTCGTCATTTAAAAGGGGTACCCAAGAGCCATATCTACCGCATCTTGCGTGGTGAGGTGCGCGTCAATAAAAAGCGTATCGACCAAACCTACCGTTTGCAACTGGGTGACATCGTGCGTATTCCCCCCATTCGTGTCGCTGAAAAGGCCGAAGTGGAAACCACCTTCATCCCCACCGTGGAATTCCCCATTATCTTTGAGGACGAAGCCTTGTTGGTCATCAACAAACCCTCTGGCGTGGCGGTGCATGGCGGCAGCGGGGTCAGTTTTGGCGTGATAGAACAAATGCGCAATGCGCGCCCACAAGCTAAATTTTTAGAATTAGTCCATCGACTGGATCGCGAAACGTCAGGGATTTTGCTGCTGGCGAAAAAACGTTCCGCGCTGGTGGCGATGCACGAAACCATGCGCGAAGGTAACAGCGACAAACGCTATTTCGCGTTGGTGTTGGGGCAATGGAAAAATGCCCGCCAACACGTCAAACTGCCGCTGTTCAAATTTGACACGCCCCAAGGGGAAAAACGCGTCATGGTGCGGGATGACGGACAAGCTTCGCATACCATTTTCAATTTGCAGAAAAGTTGGGATGAATTCACCCTGCTTGAAGCCGAACTCAAAACAGGGCGCACCCACCAAATCCGCGTGCATTTATCCCATTTAGGCTACCCGATCGCAGGCGATGACAAATACGGCGACTTTGCCCGCAACAAAGCCTTGATGAAGCAAGGACTGAAACGCATGTTCTTACACGCCCACTCCATTGCCTTCGCCCATCCGTTGACAGGAGAAGCCATGCACCTCACCGCACCGCTACCAAAAGAATTACAAAACTTTGCCGATAAATTAAATGGATTGGCGGATTGATGACAACAGTAGGTCTGCGTAAGGAGTTTAATCGCGTATCGCGACAGCATTGTCGGTTACGGCGCAAAGTAGGAGTCACTGAGGTTCAACAGGCAATTGAACGCATTGCGCCTTGCCACACGCAGACCACCATTCACATTTACCATTGAAAATATTTTTCTATTAATCTCAAACGATGCCCACGACTTCCCTTAAAAAATACGCTTGGCTGTCTATCGCGGCGGCGATTGCGACTATTTTACTCAAAGGGGTGGCGTGGTGGTTGACGGGGTCAGTGGGGCTATTGTCGGACGCGATTGAATCCTTTGTGAATTTGGCGGGGGCGATGATGGCACTGTGGATGCTGACCCTCGCTGCGTTGCCTGAGGATGAAGATTATTCGCATGGGCACAGTAAAGCTGAGTATTTTTCCAGCGCGTTTGAGGGGTTTTTAATTTTAGTGGCGGCGGTGAGCATTGCCTACACCGCCATCCAGCGTTTACTCCATCCCCAAGCACTCGAGGCGGTGGGTTGGGGGATCGCAGTATCCATCCTCGCCTCCGTCATTAACTTTGTCGTCGCTCGTATCTTGATGCAAGCAGGACGACAATATCAGTCCATTACCCTAGAAGCCGATGCGCATCATTTGTTTACCGATGTCTGGACCTCGGTCGGGGTGATCGTTGCGGTGGGCTTGGTGTGGTTGAGCAATTGGCAATGGCTGGACCCTGTCATTGCACTGCTGGTTGCGGTAAACATCCTTTGGACGGCATGGCAGCTGATGCGCCGCTCCGCTGCGGGCTTGATGGATGCGTCTCTCCCGACAGAAAAGCTGGCTGAAATTGAAGCAATATTGACAAGCTATCGCCAACAAGGATTGGATTTTCATGCCCTGCGCACCCGCCAAGCGGGCAGGCGCACCTTTGCGACCTTGCACATCCTCGTGCCAGGCCATTGGACAGTACAGCAAGGACATAACTGGGCGGAGCGCGTAGAAGCGGACATTCATCATGTTTTGCCCTATTTGCACATCACCACCCATATTGAACCGCTCGAAGACCCCGTTTCCATGATAGACCAAGCACTGGATCGCCCCTAATTCCAATTCCATTTCTTCAGTGATAACGCGTTAGCTGCCTGCTAAACATTCACAGCTTGCCATGCAATGCCATATAAATGTATTCAATATAAATCTTTATAGCCAATTTAGATTTAGCGAGGTAACATTGAGACTCGCACGACATAACAACAATATTGCGAACTTCTAAAAATGACCAAGGAGAATCTATCATGACCAGCATCCGCCTCACTCAAGTCTGTAAAGCCAGTGTATTGGCTTTAGCAATGACATTTTCCTCTTTAGCAATCGCAGCACCCGATGCACCCACCGCAGCCTCCACCATGTCCATTGCCAGTGCGATTAACAAATCTGGACGGCAACGTATGTTGTCTCAGCGCATCGTCAAGGCGTATTGCCAAGTACATTTGAACATCAAACCCGCAGCCTCCAAACAACTGTTGCAAGAATCCATAGAGCAATTTGAATCTCAATTGCTTGAACTGCGCAGCGTCACCAACACCCCTGCGCTGCAACAAGCATGGGATCAAGAAAGTGAATTGTGGATGAAAACCCGCATGGTGGCACTCAGCACATCCGATCACGATAACGCGAAGAAACTCAATGACATGAGTGATGCGCTCATGGATGTAGCCAACAAAATGACCAAGTTGCTAGAAACTCAATCTACCAAAAAATCTGGCTATTGGGTCAACGTCGCGGGGCGGCAACGAATGTTATCGCAACGCATCGCTAAATTATTTCTATTGAAAGCGGTCGGCGTGGGGTCAGCCGCAACCAATGCCGATCTGGAAAAAGCCCACAATGAATTTGAGACCGCTTTAGAAGCGTTGTTCCAAGGTGCGAGCAACAATCCTGACATTGTCGCCGAATTGCGTGGCGCAAAAACACAATGGAATTATTTGCATATGGCTCTGACAGCCGAGGGTGCAGATCCCACCGAAGCCATGGATAGCGTCGCCGCAACCAGCGATCATATTCAAGCCATTATGGATCGCGTGACGAAAATGTTTGAACACGCGTACGGCGATTAACATTCCGTGATATTTTTGACCCTAATTTGCAAGAAACATGTGAATTAAGGTTGAATGTTTCGGCGTATTTCGGTAGAATCCGCGCTCTTTTGAAAATCGGTTGGAGTAGAGTTATGGCACGTGTCTGTCAAGTGACGGGAAAAGGTCCTATGAGTGGGAACAACGTTTCTCACGCGAATAATAAAACTAAACGTCGTTTCTTGCCTAACCTGCAACGTCGTCGTTTTTGGGTTGAGAGCGAAAATCGCTGGATCAGCCTACGTTTGACGAATGCAGCGTTGCGCACAATCGACAAAAATGGCATTGATGCCGTTTTGTCTGAAATGCGCGCCCGTGGCGACAGCATCTAAGGAGATAAATAATGCGCGAAAAAATCAAGCTGGAATCCAGTGCTGGCACAGGTCACTTCTACACCACCACTAAAAACAAACGTACTACGCCCCAAAAGCTCGAAATGAAAAAATTCGATCCTAAAGTGCGCAAACACGTGATGTACAAAGAAACTAAGCTGAAGTAATTCTAGCTGATTTTCAATAAAAACCCGCTTCGGCGGGTTTTTTGCGTTGAATCATCCCAAGCAATTAAAACGATCATCCAGCCGCTGATACTTTAATGGCTTAAACGCCTAGGCAACAAAAATTGAGATTAGCCAGCGTATCAGTCACATAGTGCGCTGTATGCCCTATATTGATAGGATTCGCATTATGGATTTAAAAATATACCGTCAAATCTACCGCCAAAAATTTTAGTACTACTGAGAATTGGGTCGCAATTGTGTTTTGTGCGTCACAACTGCGCCCTACCAATCCCTATTTCAAGCGATACGAATTGCGTAGCCCTAAGGCGATTAAGAACAGTAAGGCGGTGTTGATGATCGAAAGCAATGTGCCGATTATTCTAGCCCACCACGGTTTAATGGGTTCACCAAATACACGTTGCGTGATCGCGTCTTTGAGCTTGCTGTCGCCCGTAAAATCCACCAGCCCCGTGGCGTGATAATTGGCATATTCAAATGCCGCACGATAGCCGTTTAAATACAATTTTTCGTCCTCTTTGCCCGCCGCTGGATCATTCGGTTTTATCGCGGGCGGTTTGCCATCACACTCTAAGCTCAGAACTTCGTATGTATATCGGCAATTTTGCGGTTTATGCTCAGCAGCAAAGTAAAGCTCAAAACCAAGCGTGAATATAAATGTGAATACGAACACCACACCATACGCAAGCAATGGGCGCATATAAGAACGCCCAAAATCAGACAACAACCCATAAAGCCAAGTCGGGCGCATCGCCCACCATGCGACATTAAAGTAGCGTTTGAAGGCACGTTTAAACCAAGGCAAAGATTTCGCCAGCAGAGGATCAACTACTTGCAAATACTTTGCCCGCAACTCCATCGCGTTAAAGTTTAAGGCTTGGTCTATCTGCCCATGCTGTTCAGACAAGTGTTTGATAAACGCTATATTTTTAACTGCCTCTTCGTCAAAATCAGATTTTGTGAAGTGTGTATCATCCGAAAATTCCAGTAAGGTACTGCCGTCATCCACGCCGCGAAATGAGGGAATTTTTGAAGTCGGTGCATTAAATGTCGCCCCTTCAAAATGCCCCACATTTGCAAATGTAGCATTTTCAAAATTGGATGCCCCATTAAATCTTGCATCTCTAAAATAAGTTTGATTGTGGAATTTAGCTTTTAGGAAGTCAGTCAGTTTCTCGAAATTTGCTGTGCTAAAGTCCGCATCGCCTGTGAAGGTGGTTTTCCTAAAGTACGCCTTGTCTGTGAAGGTGGTTGCGCGAAAGTCCGCATTGCCTGTGAAGGTAGTTTCCCAAAAGTATGCCTTGTCTGTGAAGATGGTTTCACGAAAGTCCGCCTTGCCTGTGAAGGTGGTGTTGCTAACGTTTGCAAAGCTAAAGTTTGCATAGCCTGTGAAGGTGGTTTTCCTAAAGCCCGCCTTGCCTGTGAAGGTGGTTCTGCCAAAGTCCGCCTTGCCTGTGAAGGTGGTGTTGCTAAAGTACGCATCGCCTGTGAAGGTGGTGTTGCTAAAATCCGCATCGCCTGTGAAGGTGGTGTTGCTAAAACCCGCATCGCCTGTGAAGGTGGCTTTCCCAAAGTACGCCTTGTCTGTGAAGGTGGTTTGACTAAATATCGCATCGCCTGTGAAGGTGGCTTCCCAAAAGTATGCCTTGTCTGTGAAGGTGGTTGCGCTAAAGTGCGCATTGCCTATGAAGGTAGTTTCGCTAAAGTTCACATCGCCTGTGAAGGTGGCTTTCCTAAAGCTCGCATCGCCTGTGAAGGTGGTTTTCCTAAAGCTCGCATCGCGTGTGAAGGTGGTTTTCCTAAAGCTTGCATCGCGTGTGAAGGTGATTTCCCAAAAGTACGCATAACCTGTGAAGGTGGTTTCCCAAAAGTCCGCCTTGCCTGTGAAGGTGGTTTTGCTAAAGTCCGCCTTGCCTGTGAAGGTGGTTTGCTCAAATATTGCTTCATATAGAAACTGATAGCCTTGGGCATTAACATCCTCTTCAAAAATATGTCCCGCAAAATCTAGACAATGACTCTGACTTTTATAACCGCGCACCTCATCCTGACTTCCATACTCAAAAGTACGCTGCACATCAAAACTTGGCGCAAGCTCATTTTGTTCCGCAAGTGCTTGCCAACTTTCCTGCCACGCCAAAAACGCCTCCGCACCTGCTTCAAAATATCTCAAACACTCCGCCCGCCACTCACGCCGCGTGTGCTTGCCCTCAGGTCCGTAGCCTGTTTCATCTAAATGTAGAATTTCAACTTCTGGGTTAGATGTGTAATACGTGGTCATGGCGTGGGCGGATGGATGATTAAAACGTGAGCCGCATTATATGCGCTGCCCCTTGTGGGGTGCTTAAAGCCTATGGCGTTTATTTTCAGCGCGTGAGGGGGCAAGACGACAGGGTTTGACAGGCAAAAAAACCCGCCCTCTTTGCGAGATGGCGGGTTTTAGGTGCTGAATTTGATGGCGGAGGGCGTGAGATTCGAACTCACGAAGGGCGCAAACCCTTGCCAGTTTTCAAGACTGGTGCATTCAACCGCTCTGCCAGCCCTCCGAGGGTGCGCATTCTGACGGAGTAGAAGACAAATGTCTAGTTTTTACGTAAGAATTTCGCAGCAATTTAATCTGTGACTCAGCACAGGTGAAATTAAGGCGCAATGTCAAACAAGATTTTTGTTATACATTGCCAACCGCATGGCTTTTTGAAGCGCGTCAAATTTTACTTTCTGATCAAAATGATAAGTTCATTATTCTGATGAAAATTACCTAAAAACAAGACTTAGCCTCCACAAAACAATAGCGACATTCATTTCCCCGCAAAAACATCAGGGATGCTTCGCCACTCATAATAGGTATAATCGCGCCCATTAAAAAAATTAAGCGCGATTTGTGCTGACGTAAAACTTCATTAATAGGGAGAGCTTCATGCGTATAGGAATTCCTGCGGAAACGCGGGCAGGTGAGTCGCGAGTCGCGGCGACACCAGAAACGGTGAAAAAGCTGCTGGCATCAGGTCACAGTGTGATGGTACAAAATGGGGCGGGCGCGGGCGCGCACATTCCTGATGCGGATTTTGCCGCAGCGGGTGCAACCATCGTGGATGCGGCGGCGGTGTATGGTCAGTCTCAAGTTATTTTAAAGGTTAAAGCTCCGACTGCCGAAGAGTTGGCACAAATGCCTAAGGACTCAGTATTGGTGGGTTTGCTGACGCCACATATCGCAGAACAAGTTGCGGCGTATGTTGAAAGCGGCATTACCGCCTTCTCGATGGAAAAATTGCCGCGTACCTCACGTGCGCAAGCCATGGACGTGTTGTCTTCCCAAGCCAATATCGCGGGTTATAAAGCTGTGTTATTGGGTGCGAACCACTACCAACGCTTTATGCCCATGTTGATGACGGCAGCGGGCACGGTGAAAGCCGCTCGCGTGCTGATTTTGGGCGTGGGCGTCGCGGGCTTGCAAGCAATTGCGACCGCGAAACGCTTGGGCGCAGTGGTGGAAGCCTCCGATGTGCGTCCTGCGGCAAAAGAACAAGTGGAATCCTTGGGTGCGAAGTTTATCGACGTGCCGTTTGAAACCGAAGAAGAACGCGAAATCGCGCAAGGCGTGGGCGGTTATGCGCGCATGATGCCTGCCAGTTGGATGCAACGCCAAGCGGTGTTGGTGGCGGAACGCGCGAAACAAGCGGACATTATTATCACCACGGCGTTGATTCCAGGACGCGCCGCGCCTGTGTTGTTGCACGAAGATACCGTCAAACAAATGAAGCCTGGCTCCGTCGTGGTGGATATGGCGGTGGAAGCGGGCGGCAATTGCCCATTGTCAGAAGCCAACAAAACCGTGGTTAAGTATGGCGTGACGATCGTAGGCGAAACCAATTTGCCCGCACTGGTCGCAACCGATTCCAGCGCGTTTTATGCCCGCAACCTGCTGAATTTCATCAACTTGCTGTGCGACAAAACGGGTGCAATGAACATCAATATGGAAGATGACATCATTGCAGGGACGCTGCTGTGCCGTGACGGCGCAGTGAAGAAATAAATCACCGCATTGCTCCTTCCCCCTAGCAGGGGGATGGGGGTTGAAGGGTTGTACTACAAATAGACCACTTATACCCCCACCCTAACCCTCCCCCTTCCAAGGGGAGGGAATGATGTAGATGCTGAAGCCTTTCACTCAATGAACCAAGGAGTCAAAAATAATGGTTGATCCATTTGTATTAAATTTAATCGTCTTTGTATTGGCGATTTACGTGGGCTACCACGTGGTCTGGAATGTTACCCCCGCACTGCATACGCCGTTGATGGCGGTAACCAATGCGATTTCTGCGATTGTGATTGTCGGCGCGATGTTGGCTGCCGCGTTAACAGAAACCAATTTGGGCAAAACGATGGGCGTATTGGCAGTGGCTTTGGCTGCGGTCAACGTATTCGGCGGATTTTTGGTAACGCGTCGTATGCTGGAAATGTTCAAGAAAAAAGATAAGAAAGTCAGTCACGGAGGTGACAAATGAGCATGATTAACATTGTGACATTGATGTACCTCATCGCCAGCGTGTGTTTTATTCAGGCGTTGAAAGGCTTGTCGAATCCTAACTCTTCAATACGCGGCAACGTGTTTGGTATGACAGGCATGGCGATTGCCGTGGTTACGACAGCGGTGCTGATTGCTGAAATAGCAGGCACGGCGGGCGGCTTGAGTTATGTATTGGTGGGATTATTGATTGGCGGCACAGCAGGTTCGATTATGGCAAAACGGGTCGAAATGACCAAAATGCCTGAACTGGTGGCGTTTATGCACAGCATGATCGGCTTGGCAGCGGTGTTTATCGCCGTGGCTGCCGTGGCTGAACCTTACGCCTTGTTGCACGGCATCACCAAAGGCATGCCGATTCCAACGGGCAACCGCTTGGAATTGTTCCTCGGCGCGGCGATTGGTGCAATCACTTTCTCTGGTTCCGTGATTGCTTTCGGCAAATTGTCAGGCAAATACAAATTCCGCTTATTCCGTGGCGCACCTGTGCAATTTGCAGGTCAACACACTTTGAATTTGGTGATTGCCTTAGCACTGTTGGGCTTAGGTTTGGCTTTTGTGTTTACCGAAAGCTGGGGGGCATTCTTCTCCATGCTGGCACTCGCCTTTGTGTTGGGCGTGTTGATTATCATCCCGATTGGCGGCGCGGATATGCCCGTGGTCGTGTCGATGTTGAACTCCTATTCAGGTTGGGCAGCGGCGGGAATTGGTTTCTCCTTGAACAACCCTATGCTGATTATCGCGGGTTCATTGGTCGGTAGTTCGGGCGCAATTCTGTCCTACATCATGTGTAAAGCCATGAACCGCGCCTTCCTAAATGTGATTTTGGGCGGCTTTGGCGGAGAAGCAGGCGAAGCGGCTGCTGCGGGCGATGGTGTACAAAAAACCTACCGCAGCGGCAGTGCTGATGATGCCAGCTTCTTGATGAGCAACGCCGACACAGTGGTGATCGTGCCAGGTTATGGCTTGGCGGTGGCGCGTGCGCAACACGCCATTAACGAAATGGCGATGCTGTTGACCGAAAAGGGCGTGAAAGTGCGCTACGCGATTCACCCCGTCGCAGGGCGTATGCCAGGTCACATGAACGTGTTGTTGGCAGAAGCCGATGTGCCCTATGACCAAGTGTTCGAAATGGACGAAATCAACAATGACTTCGCCGACACCGACGTGGTCTTAGTGATTGGTGCGAATGACGTGGTCAACCCCGCAGCGAAAAACGACAAGAGCAGCCCGATTTACGGCATGCCGATTTTGGAAGCTCACCGTGCGCGCACCATTTTGGTGGTCAAACGCTCCATGGCAGCGGGTTATGCAGGGCTAGACAACGATCTGTTCTACATGGAAAAAACCATGATGATCTTTGGCGATGCGAAAAAGGTTGTGGAAGATGTGATTAAGTCACTGTCCTAATTTCCTCCGTCGCACAGACAAAAAGCCCAGCGGAAACGTTGGGCTTTTTTATTTTCGCAGGTGTAATTTAATCGACTGGAGTAGTTCAGCACGCCGCATAAACCGTACAACGACAAAGAAGCCAGAAAATTAACATCCCGCATCAATGCCAATGCAGCGGGATTTTTAATAGACCAATACAGCGCGTAGCAGCCATCCACAGTGAACCAAGTGAACAACAGCATCAAGGGAACGCGTCGCCATTGCCGCAACAAAATCACGCGCAAACTCCACGGCGCAGTCAAATAAGCCAGAATCGCCATGATAAAACTGATGGGGATGTCCCAGTCAGGCGCGCCCTCGTAATATGACCCGAACACCAACAATGCAATGCCCAAACTCAGCGTAAACAACTTCCAAGGACGGCGAAACTCCGCCCATTCCTGCGCGAATTCATGCTTCAAATCTAGCGGGAGGTCGTGCTGATTGCGCATCGTGTATTACGCTTCTTCGTCCGTCACACGCTTCAACAGCAAATACCCACCCAATAAACTTTCCAACAAATACAAAATACTGGACACGCCATGCCAGCGTTTGAATGCGTCAGAAAGCGGGCTTTGCATCACGTCCAAAGGCAACGCGTGCGCTTTCATGTCTACCATCATGGGCTGAATCCAGAATTGCAACAGCAAGGTAATCAGCAGCATCGCGACAATCATCCAGAACTGGTGGCCGATGGCTTTGCCTGTGACGCTGACGCGGTGGATCAACAAATAGCTGCCGCAAACTATGCCGACATAGCCAAGTGCGGTAAACATCTGTCCTGCCAACATCCCTGCCAGTTGGCGATCAGGCTGGGATTGGAACAAGATGGGGACGGCAAGGTAGCCGATTGCCCACAGCCCGCCGACCCATGCGGTGATAGCGAGGGTGGCGAAGTTTGCGGGGAGGGTTTTTATCATCATAGTGCGACATGCTTTCTAATTAATGGTAAATCTGGAATCAATAGGGGCAGACTTGATATAGGGGGTGATTCAATCATCTGACTTCCCCAGCGCATTATAGTGATGTGAATGAAGGATGCGCAGAATCTGGTATCCTAGCATTTCTATCGGATAAAGTGACTATCAACACAACCTGCACAAAAATAGAAAGCTGAACTAATGAGTACAAGTGGAATTACCCTCGGTTTGACGCATAGTTTTGCAGAGGCGTGTGCGGGTTGTTATCTGCCTGCGCAACCCGCGCATGTGCCGCAGCCGCGTGGTTTGATGTTCAATCGCGGATTGGCGCAGGCGTTGGGTTTGGATGCTGCGGCGTTGTTCACGGAACAGGGCGCGGAATTGTTGGCGGGAAATGTCTTGCCGACAGATGCGCAGCCGCTGGCGCAGGCTTATGCGGGACATCAGTTTGGCAATTTCGCGCCGCAGTTGGGCGATGGGCGGGCGTTGTTGTTGGGCGAAGTGGTTGATCCCAACGGGCAACGCTGGGATGTGCAACTCAAAGGCTCTGGGCAAACGCCGTTTTCGCGGCGCGGCGATGGCAAGGCGGCGGTTGGGCCAATGTTGCGCGAGTATTTGCTGGGCGAAGCGATGTTTCACCTCGGCGTGCCGACCACGCGGGCATTGGCGGTGGTGGCGACGGGCGAAGCGGTGCGGCGCGAGCGCGCTTTGCCAGGGGCGGTGTTGACCCGCATCGCCGCCAGTCATCTGCGCGTCGGCACGTTTGAGTATTTCGCGGCACGGCAAGACACGGCGCGGGTGCGGCAACTGGCGGATTACAGCATTCGCCGCCATTATCCCGAATTGGTAGCGGGTGACTATGCCGATTTTCTGCACGCCGTGTGTGCGCGGCAAGCGCGCTTGGTGGCGCATTGGATGGCGATAGGTTTTATCCACGGCGTGATGAACACCGACAACATGACGATTTCGGGCGAAACCATAGACTACGGTCCGTGCGCATTTATGGAGCATTACCACCCCAAGACGGTATTTAGCTCTATTGATGAACTCGGACGCTACGCCTACGGTCGGCAACCTAAGATCGCGCAATGGAATCTAACCCGACTAGCGGAAACTTTGTTACCGTTGTTGGATGAGGATGAAACGCGGGCAGTAGAAATCGCGGGCGGCATCATCGCCGACTTCCAAACGCAATACCAAACCGCGTGGTGCGACGAAATGCGCAGCAAACTCGGTTTGCGCGACGATGCAAAAGCGGACGAAGCCTTAGCGCAAGATTTTCTCGCCCTACTGGAAACAGCGCAGGCGGATTTCACCCTGTCGTGGCGGTATTTGAACGACGCAGCGACGGGCGACGAAACCCGCTTGCGCAGTCTGTTCCCAGCACCAATTCAAACCGAACTCACCCATTGGCTGACGCGCTGGCGGCAACGCTTGAGCGACGCGCCCGACCTCGGTGCGATGCGCCGCGCCAATCCCTATCTGATTCCGCGCAATCACCAAGTCGAAGCCGCCCTCACCGCCGCCAGCGACCACAACGACCTCGCGCCCTTCCGCAGCTTACTCGCCGCACTGTCTCAACCATTCGACGAACACCACCAAGCCTACGCCGATCCCGCCCCGCGTGACTACACCGCGCAATACTGCACCTATTGCGGGACATAAGTCGCTTTGCGGTTATACTGAATTTCAAGATCACTTCAATAAGATGTTGCGTACAAATAATCGAGTATTGAGTCGTTAGTCGCTAGCTGTTAGTCGTTAGTTAGCCAAATATAAACACAAGTATATCTACATGAATATATTGCAAATGATTGTGTATGCGCTGCGCATATTTCGCTACCAACTAAAAGCTAACGACCAACAGCTGAATAACTTATCCACGATAATTTACAATCAGGTACTTAAAGCCGCTGTTTCTAGGCGGATCGCTTTTGAAAATTGATCGCCATAATCCAATAGGAAAAAACAAATGACGGATGAAATCATTATTGCAGCAACCCGTGACTGGCTGGAAAAGGCCGTGATCGGTCTCAACCTCTGTCCGTTCGCCAAGTCGGTGCATGTCAAAAAGCAGATACGCTATGTGGTCAGTCACGCCACCAGCCCAGAAGCTTTGCTTGAGGAATTGATGAACGAATTGCGCCGATTGCAAGATACGGATGCCGAGGTGCTGGACACCACCTTGCTGATCCACCCGTGGGTGCTGAACGACTTTCTGGATTACAACGACTTTTTGGATACGGTGGATATTGCCACCGCCGAACCCGAATTTGAGGATGCCTTCCAAGTTGCCAGTCTGCATCCGCACTACCAATTTTCGGGCACACAGCGGGATGATATTGAAAATTACACCAACCGTTCACCCTACCCAACCCTGCATTTATTGCGTGAAGACAGCGTAGATCGCGCCGTCGATGCCTTCCCCGATGCGGATCGCATTGCCGATGTGAATATTGAAACGCTTAAAAAACTAGGGCGGGACGGGTGGGAGGCATTGGGGATGGAAAAGGCGCGGAGTGTGAAGCAATAATTTGTAGTGCGTAAGGTGCAATAAGCGAAGCGCATTGCACCAATTTTTGATTTAAAGAAAATTTCACATACGGTGCTACGCGGGCTTTCGCGTGGAATGCGACAAAATAAAATTTTAGTTTCTGCCACTTTTGTCCTTGTGTTCGTCCTGCTCCCCGTTGTCATGCCGCACGGTGACCGTTGCAGTTGCAACAGCTCGATTACCAGACGCATCGGTTGCCGAATAGACCACCGTGTAAATCCGCCCAGCCTTGTTCCTACCTTCGCTTTTTGCTTTGAACATAAACTGCCGATCATCTGTCCCTAAACGAGCATCCCGAATGTCATCCACCTCAATAAACTCGTTGAGGCTGTAGAAAAACCCAAATTTCCCCAGAAAATCGCCCCGCGATCTGCCATAATTTCACTACGCGATAAAACAAAGGTGGAGGCGGCATGGCACGGTTCAAACCGATACACAAAGGCTT
>JAQTYN010000081.1 GCA_028688275.1 Gallionella sp.
CAGCCTCATTCAATCCGCCAAGGCCAAGGCTCGGGGTTACCGCACGCACAAGAACTTTATCAACATGGCCTACCTGATCCTGGGCAAGCTGGATCTCAGGCTACCCACTTGAAATGACGAGGAACCTATTGATTTACAGAATGGTGGCGAAGCCATCATCAAGTGACAAGTCGTTTACCTAGTGCGCCACATCATCGCGTTTATTCTTTGTTAGATTTAAGCGCATTGGATAGTAGGGCGTAAAAAATGCCTAATATAAAGCCAATAAAAGCACCTAGTATGATGAAAACGCCTTTTCCTGGCCCTACGGGTTCCAAGGACGGCGATGACGGACGTACGACGTGGGTTAATTGTAATGCTTTTAAAGATGCCTGAGCCAATTCCATTTGTGCAGCGTTCGCTGCAACCTTGGCGTTTAGGTAATTTTCCTGACGCTTCAATGCGTTCAAATCATTCAAGAGTGAAGCCTGTTCTTTTGGTAATGTTACAGATCGTTCCATCTCAATTTTAAAGAGTTGTTGTTGCTCCTGCGCCACCTGATTATTCTGAATCATCATGGTGAGTGCTGTAGAATCATTGTGGACACTACCAATACCTTTTTGGACGAGAGGCCGCATCTCGTCAATCATTTGTGTCAATCTATGACTCTGGTTTTGGAGTACTGAATCCTTGGTTTTAAGTAGCGTCAGTTCCGTGTTCACAGTATGTTCTTGCGCTAAAACATTTTCGATTTGAGTATGAAGATTTTCTGACGTTGCTTGTAGCTGTTTAATATTTGCCGCTGAAGAAGCCTTTGGAACAGCCGAAATTTTGGTGTTATCGTTCACCAACCTCTGAAGAACAGTATTTTGAATCTGGCTGACAATATCGCCTAAGTGTTTAGGTGCATCCGTTTTTATGCACACTATGGAGGAATCCTTAGGGCTGAATACTTTAAAATCATTAGTGGGCAAGTTAATTTTCTTTTTTTTGTTTACTAAGCTGTCTATAGCAAATGGAATATATGCATTATTCAATTGTGCTTCTACGCCTTGTGGAGAATCGACAAATATTGGTTGGCCATTTGCATCACGTCCAATGACGCCCATACTTACACATGCTTGATAGGCGTAGTTTTCTGGACGAATGAAACTGTATGCGCCGGCAATAGCCGCGAACAAAACGGTAATAACAATTATCGCTAGTTGTTTCTGACGGATTATTTCGTAGATTTCACGTAAGCTGATTTCGTCGCCATTCTCTGGGGGAATGGTAGGGCGGTTTGTGTTGGTCATTTTCTCTCTATTTTTGACATGTGAATTTTAGGAAGATGGGATGATAATCTATTTTTTTGCAAAATAGCTCATTGACGATTTATGGTTTTTGATAGCCCACGAGACAGAATGCATCATTCTGTCTCATGGATACTGACCCATGAGCGAATGATGGCCCGGTTTTGCGGGGTTCTCCGGGTGCCGGTGAGCGGCTGTTATGGGACATTACGGTGAGGCTGCTCATTTTTACCGGAGTACCCACTCCCCATGCGTCTTGATAGCGTCGTACATGGCATCCGGCGCGAGGTCCACGTCACCGGGCCACGTTAAGGCGCCATGGTCGATATGTACCTGGCTGAACATCACGGGGTCTTTCAACGGGGCGAAAACCCCCGTTAGATGGCTTGGTTCAAATCGCACCTGTCCTTGTGTTCCGTCAGCAAAGAGCACTCTCAGTGCTAGCGGCTGCTCCGTCTGGACCTCGACAACATCCCATTCCATCATGGCGTGTATCTCCTATAGCAAAGGCTCTATCGGCTTTGGTTGCTGCTTCGCCTGGCACAATGCCCAATCTTCCAGAAGTTCCTGCTGATGCAGTTCTGTCCAGTCGAGAACGAGCTCCTGAGCGCGACGGGGCAGGTGCCCTCTGATGACGGACAAGGACTCTATGGCAATGACCGCTTTGAACTCCGCGTACTGAACATGGAAGTGAGCGGGACTATGGTCATCGAAAAACATTTTGATGAGCATTCCGTAAAATGTGCTTATCGTGGGCAAGCAGACTCCCTCCATGTCCTAGCCACATACTACATTTTCTGGCAGGAACATCCTACCATATAGGTGCGGACATCACGCGACACTAAAGGTTACAGCAAGAGACTATGGCAAAGGTCAGTGTTACAGAGGCGGCAAAGCTGGCCGGAGTGGGTCGCCAGCAGCTCTATAGAGGGTATATATCAACCGGAAAAATAAGCGTTGAGAGAGATCACCAGGGCCGACCAATGATAGATACGGCGGAGATCATCCGAGTTTTTGGTGTTCTACAGGCGACGCCAGAAGCGACGCAAAATGTGCAAGAGGCGACTATAGATAAACGGCTCTTGGACAGTGAGTTACAGACCTATCTTGAGACAAGAGAGGAGATCATTGAGACGCTCAAGGAGCAGTTGAGTGAGGCCAAGGAGAGGGAGGTGTGGCTACGTCAGCAGCTTGAGCGGGCGCAGGCGGTGCTGACCGATCAGAGAGCACCATCGCCACGTCCTTGGTGGCGATTCTGGGGATAGCCTGGTGAGTCTCGGCTTGTGCTTAGTCGATAAGACGCCCTTGGCCATCGGCCTCCAGCCTGCCCTGTAAGTCTGTTTCCTGAGCCTCAAGGAACGGCAGGTCTGGCTCCATGTCGGGCAGACACGGCTGGCTTGGCGGATCGTCGTGCGGTCCTGAGGGCAGTTGTTGTTCGCCTGGATAGAGGGTCGGGATACGGCGCAGGTCCGTGCTGTCCATCGTGGCAGGGTCTTGGTCATCTTGATCGGCCACTACCGTTGCTGAGAATACGGACAGAACCATCTCTCCGCGAGGCTGCCCCCACGCTACGCGGTCATTCACAACATAGGCAGAGACTGTGCCGGGACCGTTGAGCTTCACAACCTGAATCCACCGCTCCGACACAAGGTCGGATATTGCGTATTGGACGGTGCGTAAGCTGCACCTAACAAGCTTGGCTAAAGTCTTTTGGCTAGCCACCACCGCGTTTTGATGGCCCATCTGCGCCACTAGGTGGTGCAAGAGAATGGCTGCACGAGGTTTGCGAGCAATCAAATTTGCCCATGCTTCGTGAGCCTTACGCTCCGTTTGCACCCATTGACCAGGCTTCGGGTTCGCTGGTGTTCCGATCACTTCATTATGGGAAGCCATGCCTGCACCTTTCCGGTAATACGTTGCGTAAAAAGTGTAAGGCGCTGCACAGGGTAACGCAACAAAAATACGCAACATGATGTAATTTTTACGCAGACCCATGCAATAGCTCATTGCGTAACCCCATGCAATGAGCTATTGCATACCCCCCCCCAAACGAGCCAGAAAAATCAATCAGTTAAAAAATCGCCCTTCTCTTGTTCTATGGAGCCTCCTTAGGGCCGTCACTGTGACGGATACGCGGATGGAAATCGCCTCGACCTCATCGACAAGGAGTGGGCGCTTGCTCCGACTGCGTCGGACCGCCCACGGACCTTCCCGGCGGGGAGCGGCACGCTCCCCCTGTCCTCGGCTTCGCCTCGCCGGGTCGACCCCCTTTGGGGACGTTGTCCCCCACTGCCTGCGGCAGCGGCTCCCCCTTTTGGTTTTCCAGTGAGGTGAGTTGTTTTTGAAAAAAGAGCTTTAGCTCCTACCCCGCAGGGGCGAAGAACAGCGAGGAGTGGCGGGCGATTCGCTGGCGAATCGTTCGACGCTACCGCAACCGCCCAGAGGGCGGAATGCTTGCTACGGAGTACTAGGCCAAGGCCTGCATGGTCGAAAGCGATCCGTGCCCGGCACGCCGAAGGCGTGGCAAGCGGGCACTCCTTGCGGTGCTATCGCGGTTGAATGGGTATTGCGGGCGCGTACATCGCTTTTTTTGCGCTTTTTGGTATAGAACTATACCCCACACCATTTGCGTGCGCTGTAGGGCAAATTTGGGGCCTTTACGGGGCGGTTACGGTGGGTGGACGTGCCTGGCGGTGATGGACGGCATCGTTGTGGCCGTTTCAAGCCATCTGTGATGGTCCAAAAAAAACCCCAGGCCGAAGCGTGGGGTTGGGGAGGATCGCCCGTGGATGGGGGATACCCATTCGCGGTTACCGTAACGAGTTTCTACGGGCCTATAACGGCCTCTGTGCATCTACTGCTTCGATGGGCGATTTTCGTCGCCATCATGGGCCTTGCCCTGGTCCCTATGGACCATCCATTGCGCTGGCCGCGCGTCGCACCCATTTCAGCGTCGCCACGCGCCCTCGAGCCATTGCCGGTGGCTCCCCTTGCGGGTAGGGCTTGGGATTGCTCTGTCCTCATGGGACGGACGCACTTACCGGTTTTCGCCCAGTCTCTCGCCGCAGAACCCTCGCGGATCAGGCCAAGATATTTCTTCCGTCGCGCATCCAAGATGGAACATCGACGGTCCACCGATTCCCAAGAGGAAGCGGTTCAGCCATTCCCAGGAGGTGCCATCCTCCCGTCCCGGATCGGCGGCCAAGCCGACCCAGGATACCTATCCCAGCCACGGGATAGTGTTGCCATTGATCTGCATGTTCGGGGTGCCACCCCCTTTTTCGGTTTTTCGCACGGCCCAGACTTTCGTATCCGGCTCGTCGCCGGGTCTTGCTTGCACCGCGTAAGTCAGCACTCGCAAGGTTCCTACTGGTCCAGTCTCCCAGGCTTCCACCTCTCCCGCTGCCAGGCGGGGTCCTTGGCGTTCAGCCCTTCCCTGCTTAGATGGATTCCCTTCCCTCGCCGGGGTGTCGGGATGCTTCCGTTACTGCGCCGGTTTAGCGGTCGGCTCAGGTTGCGGTTCGTCTTTCGACTTTCCGTAGATTTCCAGGGCTAAAGATTCCAAAAACGCTCCTGTACTCACCGCAACCGATCAACGCCTACTTACACACCACCGCATCACCGACTCCGACCTGCACCATCACCCTGTTACAGGTGCGGTTACAATTAGACGCTTGAGCTTTCGCCGGCCCTGGATTTCTCCAGGTGCCCTCTGTCCTGACCCGTCAAGCGGGCGGCCTCGCGGCCCTCACAGAGTCCGTGCATTTCGGCACGGCTGCACCTACGTCGTCGGCAAGCGTTGCGCCCTTTCGGCACGCCCCGCTGTGGGGACTTCACCCCATTTCACGGCCATCAGGTACTCACCGGTTACCCGGGAGCCCGTTTCGCAGTCGCCCAATCCTCCGCGTGGAGCGGTGGGATTGAGTCGAAGGAGGGGATTTCACCCTCCAGCGCTCAGCGTAGCGTCACGAGCCCTATTAGAGGCATGACGCTTCGCCGTGCTGAAACGATCTGGCGGATCGTTCGCGCCCCATCCGGGGCACCGAAGAAACACCGGGGGCTGGCGGCCCCCGAACAGCAGAGGGGGTGGCCGCCCCATGGCCCCCCCAGTATAGCGCCGGGCGGCCCGTATATGGAATCTTAATATATTCCGGTTTCACATTGGATGCTATTTAGCTTATTATTCGGTGCATGACTTCGGAATATGCACCCTTTGTGTTCACCAAGAAAACGGTCGCCATGCAGCGTCTCAGTGACGCGGTGCGCACCGGCTATGCCCACTATGTCTGCGGCACGATCCCATTGGAGAAAGCCGCGGCCTTTTGCGAGAAGCAGGCCGAGCGTTACCGCCTGTCCTGGTCGCCGGTGAAAACCCGCGCCGAGCGGAAGGCCGGGAAAGCCGTTTACCGGCTGATCCTGCTGCAAGAGGAATCCGCGCCGGACGAAATTCACTGGTGGCTCCTGCGGACGGAAGGAGCGATGTCCCCGGAAGCGGGGCGGGAAAAATGGCGGGACGGACTGCGGGACAAGATCACGATAGGGGCCTACGAGCTGGTTCGACACACCAAGGCGGGTGCCGATCACCCGGTATGGACCTGGCGGATGGAGAAAGCGCGAGAGCAGGCGTTGCGGGACACCCTGGTGCTGTTGATCCGGCAGAAGCGAGATGCGCAGTTGGAGCAGCTCATCGAGAGCGTCTGGCGAGCGCCGGGGTTCTCCGGGATACGGGATCAGGTCAAGAAGCTGGCGAAGCTCCTGCATCAGGAATGGAAGCGCAGCCGGGGCCAGGACGAGGCCATGCCCGCGATTCCTGAAAGGATCGGGTATCTGCGGCGCCTGCCCAGTCTGGGGCGGCGCCTGGAGGAATTGCTGGCGGGCAAGCCCAGGGAACGGGCGGTGCGGAAAGCGAAAGTGGTCACGCAGAAGCGTCGGGTATCGACGCAGGGAGGCGGGTTGGTGCGTTCTGTATTCACAGTGGAAGTGGGAAAGTCAGCGGCTCCGAGCGTTACTGAATCACCGGCGGAAGCCCAGAAATCCGGCCAGAGTCCGTCATGACCAGGTTATCCCTGAAAAGCCGGGTTGTACTGCGACAGATGCGTAAAGCAGGCCGGAAAGTATCCCGCAATCCGTGGAAGAATCGGTTAAGGATGATGGCGTATCTGAGGCGTATAGAACGGGAGCGGAGATCTTCACGATTATTTGGCAGGCCGTACCGTTTTCAGCGGCTACACGGAGCCGTGCGCTGAGTTGTAACGGGCATCACAGAGGCGATCAGGCAACGACCGGCAATATTGCAATACTTGTCCTCAAAGGCTCCGGGCTGGGCGACCCCCAGCAGGGCGGCGCTCCACGGCGCCCAGGAGACAGCACCCCGTCAGCGGCAGCACCGCCAGCCTCAGCAGGAGCCGATCAAGGCGCGGAAGATTGAGTGCGACCACTCACCAGGCATGAGCCGCTAGCACTCTTTCGCCGTTCCGATATACTTGTATATCGTTATCAGAACAGGAGCCGAACCATGCTTGCCATCCGACTACCCGCCGAAGTGGAAAACCGCCTTGAAGCACTGGCGCAAGCCACCGGCCGCACCAAGACCTTTTACGCCCGCGAGGCCATCCTGGAGCACCTGGACGACCTCGAAGATTTGTACCTTGCAGAGCAACGCCTGATCGACATTCGTGCAGGCAAGAGCCAAACCGTGCCACTGGAAGAAGTGATGAAGCGCTATGGCGTGGAAGGTTGAACTTGACCCAGCCGTCGAGCGAGAGCTAGGCAAGACCGACCCGCAGACAGCGCGGCGCATTCTCGCTTTCTTGCGTGGCCGTGTCGCCCAGCTCGACGACCCGCGCAGCATCGGGGAAGCCCTCAAAGGTTCCAAGCTGGGAGCCTTTTGGAAGTACCGCGTTGGGGACTGGCGAATCATCGCCAGCATCGAGGACAGCACTTTGCGCATCCTCGTTATGCGCATCGGCAATCGCAAGGAGGTTTACCGCCAATGATCGAACACAGCTACCAAATCGACCCGCGCCCCGCCGATCTTGGCGGGGGCTGGCGGTTGCGCCTGTTGGAGGGTGGTGAGGAAGTCGGCGGGGGTGTGTTTCCGCTGTCCGGGTACGCCACGGCAGAGAATGCCGAAGAAGCGGCCCGCTATGCCTATGAGGACGCCTTGGCCGAGGCTTCGGCTTGGCTGGCATCAAGGGATGAAGATTGAGCGGCGCGGTTTCGGACATGCTGGAAGCTGCAACGTGTGAATCACGGCCACTGTAACCGATCCTGCTGGTGATGGAACATACCAAAGCCAGACGACAGGTTGATTGCGGAGGCCGTCGAGTAGTCTGGTGTGGATAGGGCGGTTTTCAGAGGAACTTGGGCGTATTTTGGGCAATGCGCCCAGATTCACGGCACGGCGTATGCTGAAAGTCTTTATTTGCTGGGTTTCTTTTGGTTCAGACCAGCGGATTACCAATCCGATGGTCTCAATTATGGAGTGTTATTGATTGGCTCTTCGTCAGATTGAGTGGGTAGGGGGTAGAATGCTGTGGAGCGGTCGTGCCCTGAATTGGAGTTAGCTGATGGTCCCTGAAGAGCTGTTTTCTCTCGCGTTAGGATTGGTTCCGCCGTGGT
>JAQTYN010000036.1 GCA_028688275.1 Gallionella sp.
GGGATGAATTGATGAAATTTATGGCTCTCAAAAATAGCGTCCACCTCAATTCTTCCTGATTATTAAGCGGTGAAAATGGACTTCGGAAAATTAAACTTTAGGAGAAATTTGAATTGAGAATTGCTGCACTATTCACCGATTCAACCTACCAACTGCGATACCACGCATTTATCTAACGCACCTGACGTAGTTGTCAATCCGCACCGCATCGTTCTGCCCGCCCAAGGAGGTGTAATCCGTAGGATTGCCCGTCTTTGGGTCGGCGCGTTGCGCGCCTGCACCGTGTGTGTCCACACCTTGCGCAGAGGTACATTTTCCGAAGCAAATATAAGATGCCATGCGGGTATTGTCGCCATGGGTGGTACTCGACCAGTACCAACCGTTGCGGTCTGTCTGGGTAAACACACTGGTGTCAATTGCGGGATCATTGCGCGAGTAATCAACGATGCTTTGCAGCTCCTTCACATTGGGCAAACGCCAATCCTGCTTGCCTGCCAGATTCAACGTGCTGCAATAATGCAACGCATCAGACCAGTCACGCGTCTTGCCGTCGTCAGCTTGTTGCCAGACCAGTCCTGTCGCGGCATCGTTCACCGTGCCGTTGTTGTTTTTCTGAAAATGGTTGTGCGTTAAATAGGCAGCACCTCGCACACAACGATGGAACAAGGTGAACGGCCCTGAGGTCGGCGCATTTTTGATATGACCGTCGAAGAAGTTAAAGAAGAATGCCGCTTCCACCCCGCGCCCCATATGATTGCCCGTGTAAATCGTGCTTGTCCAAGTTTGCCCCATCATTTCGGGATGATGCGAGGCTTCGCGCCCCATGTCGTCCGCCGCGCTGGGATAGGACATCTCAAAATAACGACTATCCAGATAGAAACGCCCAGAGCCTTGCGAGCCGCTGAAATCGGCGATGGAGAATAATTCTTTCAGCGAGGGTAAACGCCAGTCATTTTTGCCGCCGAGTACCAGCGATTCGCAATCACGCTTGGCTTCGTCATAGCCCACGCGTTTAGCGTTGTGCGCCTTTTGCCAGATCAGCCCCGTGTTGAGATCACTGACGGTGCCGTCTCGGCTGTCGTAATAGGCAGGCTGCGTGCCTTTGAATTGCGCATCTTGCCCGAAAAATTTCTCGCCACGTTGAGGACAAGCGATAACCGCCCCCTTGTCATCAAAACAATAAACCTGTGCCGTATCCACCACGCGACTGGGTGCTGAAATCACATTCGCAATAGGGGCGGAACTAGGCAATGGCTGAGACACGGGACCACGCTGCTGTCCGTTGGGGCGACCCTGTGCAGGCTGAATCACGCGACCCTGCGGCGGCATTCTCCCCTCTGGCACACAAGCAAAAGCATTCGGCATCGTGCGACACGTTCCGCTGATTGTGCCGCGAGGTGCATCAAAGCGACAACTTTCACCTTGCAGCTTACCTTGGCAGGCTTGCGTCGCTTGTGCAGGCGGCATGGGTCTAAAACCTGGTTCACCGAATGCGACGGTATCAAAAGTAAATAAACAGCATAAAATCAAAGAGAGTCCGAGAGTTCGCATCACGTTTCCTTCGCATATTGAGTTGTTTGTCGTAAGTTGCTAGCGACTAACAACTCCATCATAACTATTCAAAAAATACATCAAGCAAGTTTGAGGAACGCTTCTAGTTTTGGCAACGGCAGCGGACGACTAAATAAATCCCCTTGATACTCATGACAGCCATGCATTGCAAGAAATACGCGCTGTACTTCAGTTTCCACCCCCTCAGCGATCACGTTCATTTTAAGACCCAAGCCCAAGGTGATGATGGCACACACAATACTTTCATCGTTTTTGCTCCTCGATATATTGCGCACAAATGACTTGTCAATTTTGAGCTGATCCAGCGGCAACTGCGCGAGATAAGATAAAGACGAATAGCCTGTACCGAAATCGTCCATTGAAAAAAGCACACCCAATTGTTTGATGGCATGCATCTTGGCGATGGTGTCTTGCACGTCTTCTAGCAACATGCTTTCCGTCAGCTCCAGTTTCAAGCGTGCTGGATTAGCACCGCTGCTCGCAAGCACGTTCTGTACCTGCTTCACAAAATCTGGCTGATTGAATTGGCGAGCACTGACATTCACCGCGATTTGCAACACACTCATCTGTGTGTCGTTCTCCCATGCTTTAATCTGCTCACTGGCGGTTTCCAACACCCAGTGTCCAATGGGCAAAATCAAACCTGTGTCTTCTGCCAACGGGATAAACGCATCTGGCAGCACCAACCCACGTTGCGGATGCTGCCAACGCACCAGTGCCTCAACCCCCACCACCCGATGTTTTGCATCCAACTGCGGCTGGTAATACAGCCTCAGTTGTTGAAGCGCAACAACCTGACGCAGCGCAGCTTCTAGGATGCTGCGCTGTTCAAGGGCATCCTGCATCGCGGGGTCGAAAAAGTGCAGCCTATCCCGCCCCGAAGTCTTCGCCTGATACAGCGCGAGGTCGGCGTGTTTAAACAGCTCCTCCACGGTGCTCTGCGCATCGAACAAACCAATACCGATACTGGTCTTGCAATGATATTCATAGCCCCTCAGATTGAAGGGCGCGGCTAAGGCCATTCGCAACTTATCGCCAAGAGAAGCGGCCAATAGGGCGGTCTCATCGGCCGTCTTACCTAACGTTTCCATCAGCACCACGAACTCGTCTCCCCCCTGACGCGCCACGGTATCATTTTCGCGCACACCATCGAGCAAACGTTGCGCCACATCGACCAATAGCAGGTCACCCACATCGTGACCGCGCGAGTCATTAAGTGCTTTGAAATGATCGATGTCAATAAAAAACATGGCACCGTACATCCCGCTGCGTGCGGTGGCGATAATGGCCTGATCCAAGCGGTCTTGCAGTAAGCGACGATTGGGCAGTTTGGTCAACGAGTCATAGTAAGCCAGCCGATGTATCTCTGCCTCAGCTTCCTTATTCTGGGTGATATCGCTAAAACTACCCACGTAATGAGTGACGCGCTGCTCGGACGAATAGATAGCGGTGATATTCAGCATCTCGGCGTAAATCTGACCATTCTTGCGCTTGTTCCATATCTCGCCCTGCCAGTAACCATTCTCTTTCAGCGTGAGCCACATCTGCTGATAGAACAACGAGTCTTGACGATCCGATTGCAACATAGCGGGGGTTTTTCCGATTGCTTCGTTGGCAGTGTAACCCGTCAATTGGGTAAAGGCAGGATTGACCCGTTGAATCACGCCCTCGGAGTTGGTGATCATTATCCCATTCTGGGTTAAGAACGCCACGGCGGCGATGCGCAATTCTTCCTCTATCAATTTGCGTTCAGTAATGTCGATCAACGTGCTGCGCACCGTTGCACCGTTGCTCACACAATCGAGCTGCGCCTGAAACACCGTGTCATCGCCACGCAGTAATGACAGCTCGATGCTTATTTTCTCAGTGCGATTTTTGACTGCCTTAAAATGGCGTACCCACCTATCCTTATCATCGTCTATCAGCCACATGCGCAAACTTCTATTGAGTAGCTTGTCGCGTTCTCGCCCAAGCAACGTCACTGCCGTCAGATTGATATCGGCAATCATGCCGTCCACCGTCAAGGTGAGATAGCCTACAGGTGCAAATTCATACAGATCGACAAAGCGGTCGCGAGATTCTTCTAATGCCTGCTGTGCCTGACGCAAGGCTTCGTTCTGCATCTCCAGTTCAATCTGATGTACGTGCAACTCATGTAGCAATTTCTCGGCGTGGAGTGTCCATACTTCGTGCGGCTGACTATTGCCTAACTGCGCCTCCGCCGCCGCGCGCAACGCTGAGTATGTGGATTTCATTTCGTCACTGGTTTTCATAGCAACTCCTAACGCTCTACATTCACCATCACTAGCAGGATAAACTCGGTATCGCCCAGCATGGTCTTAATGCGACGCGCGTTGAGCACCATGCGACGCATACCTAACATGGGAAAATTGTGCTCCATCACAAATCCCTCCATCGTTTGGTGTTGCGGCAGAATATCTTCAAGCAGTTCGCGCAAAGCAGGGATATTCCACTGACCGTTGCCCAGATCGTATATTTTTCGACCCAGCGTATCTGCGGATGAGACCTTGAAGTGTTGCAAGAATGCACGGCTGGCTGACACCACTTGCAAGTCGCTGTTTAGCACAATGAGCGGCTCAGCCACGGTATTGACAATACCCTCAGCCAGCTCGCGCGCCAGTTGCGATGCGGCAAGTTTGATTTGCTCTGCCTGACGAGCCGCGCTAATGTCGTTGAAGGTCAGAACCACGCCATCAATGACATTATCCAGCGTGCGGTAGGGTTGTATGCGCGCCAGATACCAAACACCATCATTGCTCTGCACTTCGCGTTCGCGCGGGATTAGTGTCTCCAGCACCATGCGCATTTCGTCCAGCATATTTTCGCCTTGCAGATTGCAGGTAATGTCTCCCAATGGTCGTCCCATATCGCTGGCGATGAGGCGATAGGCTTTCACTGCCTCGCGGGTGTAACTGCGGATATTCAGGTGGTAGTCCAAAAAAACAATACCTATATTGATGTTTTCCATCAGATTTTTCAAGTCGTTCTGTGAATCACTCAATTGATCAATCTTGCTGTTCAGCTCGCTGTTCACGGTGAGCGTTTCTTCATTCAGTGATTGCAGCTCTTCTTTGGAAGTCTCCAATTCCTCATTGGTGGATTGCAGTTCTTCATTGGTGGACTGTAATTCCTCGTTGCTGGATTTGAGTTCTTCGTTGGTCGCCTGTTGTTCTTCGAGAGTGGCTTGCAGATTTTCGCGTGAGTAGGAAAGTTCACGTTCCAGATGCTCGATGCGCTCAGCCTCATCAGCACCAAGCAAGCCATTTCCACTTGCGAGCCTGGTGGGCTTCACCACTTCGGCAAGTTCTTGAAAACTCACCAACAGAAACCTATCTTCTGCCTTGGATTCAGGATTGCCAGAAGGTAACAAACGCAGGCAGAAACTCAGCTTCAGCATCCCCATCTCGGTTTTGAGTGATACTTCCCGTCCCAGCGTTGGCGTGCCTTGCGAGGCTGTTAGCAGAGCACTACGTAGATCCATTTGCAGCCCATCGCGTGCCATATCCAGCAAATTGGTCGTCACCATGCCCTCAGGCTGGCGCAAGAAGCGACTGGTATCGCCATGCACATAGAGGATGTTGCCGTAACTGTCTGTCGTTACCGAGGCGGGCGCATAAGACTGCAACAGGACGCGATTGCTCAGAGCAGCGACATTTCCCAGCAAAGGCTTGCTGGTTACACCTATGGGGATGACGGCAGGTTCGGGTGTGGTCATGACTGAACTCCTGATGAGAGTAATGCTGGGCTTGCTCGCGGTGTTACATGCGCGATATAGCTTCCACTTGCGGTTGAGCGGTTTAAACAGATGGGTATAGTGAGCAATGCTTTCCGAACTGGACAGAAATAACACCCCGTCAGGCTTGAGCGCGTAATGAAAATTGGGAATCAACCGACTCTGCTGCTCAGCTTCCAGATAGATCATCAGATTGCGACAACTGAGCAGATCGAGTCGGGTGAATGGCGGGTCTTTGATAACGCTCTGCACAGCGAACACCACCATCTCGCGAATAGATTTCTTGATCTTGTAGCCACCCGCGTCATTGATAAAGAAGCGGCTCAGTCGCTCGGGCGACACATTCTGCGCAATAGCAGCGGGATAAAATCCACTACGCGCCGTGTTAATAGCCTCTTCATCTAGGTCGGTAGCATAGATCTGTACTTTGAAATCCTTGTGCGCCTCATCCATCAACTCGCGAAATAGGATGGCGATGGAATAAGCCTCCTCTCCAGTGGCACAGCCCGCCACCCACACGCGGAATACATAATTATCTGGTTTATCTGCCAACAAAGCGGGCAAAATGTCATTTTTGAGCGATGCGAAAGCTTCTGCATCGCGAAAAAAACAGGTGACATTGATCAACAATTCTTTGAATAAGGTATGCACTTCAGTCGGATTCTGTTTGAGGAAGCGCGCATACACCGCGATGTCGTCGATGTGGTGCAACGCCATCCTGCGCTCGATGCGGCGACTGATGGTGCTCTTTTTGTAGAGCGAAAAATCATGACCTGTGCTGCTGCGTATTTGTTGCAATATCAGGTTCAAGCTGCTCAATGTATCGCCCATTAAAGATGGCGGCACTTTAATGCGTAAACCCGATTGGTGTGCGAGTTCCTGCAACTTCGCTGGCATGTCCGCCACTGGCAAGATATGTGTGGCGTACCCTGCCGTGATGGCACTTTGCGGCATGCCATCAAATTTGGCCGTGGAAGGTTTTTGCACCATGCACACGCCGCCCGCTTCAAGGATGGCGCGCAGTCCGAGTGTGCCATCTGATGCGGTGCCAGAAAGAATAATGCCAATGGCATGCTCTACTTGATCTTCTGCCAGCGAGCGAAAAAATCCGTCTATGGGTAGACGTTGACCACGCACTTTGTCAGGATGGGAAAGTTGCAACGCGCCGTTCAGCAGAGACATGTCGCTGTCAGGTGGGATGACGTAAACGTGGTTAGGTTCGACGCGCGCTTGATCGTGTGCCTGCGCCACGGGCATCGCCGTACAGCGTTGCAAAATTTCGGTGAGCAAACTGTGATGATCGGGAGAAAGGTGGGACACCAGCACAAAGGCCATGCCTGTGTCGGATGGGCACGCTTTGAAAAAGTCCTCGAATGCCTCCAAACCGCCCGCAGAAGCACCAATACCAACAATCGGAAAATCAACAGCAACAGCTGGCACAGTTTCACCCATAATATTGACTAACTGACGACGCAGCTGAGGTGAGTTCGAGTAGATAACTAAAGTAGTTTTGGGTGGTCACGGAAATTTCTTTCTACTTGTGATAACGCGCATGTGTTGAATCAAACAACCATCACCACCCTATTTTGTATTTTCAAGGACTGGTTTGTTCCTTTAACCAGTCCTTGAAATGGGATGGGTAATCCATCGAACTTTCATAACTTATGTAGCAGCTTTATTCATATTGATGGATCAAGCTTCCCATCCCATTTGCTACAAATCCAATAATATTCTTTCTGGATTTTCAAGGGTTTCCTTGATAGACACCAAGAACTGCACGGCTTCGCGACCGTCAATAATGCGGTGGTCGTAAGAGACGGCGAAGTAGTTAATCGGACGAATGACGATTTGTCCATTTTCGACCACGGCGCGTTCTTTGGTGGCGTGTATGCCTAAAATCGCGGATTGCGGGGGGTTGATAATCGGGGTGGAGAGCATGGAGCCGAACACGCCGCCATTGGAAACGGTAAATGTGCCGCCCGTGAGTTCTTCTAAGGTCAATTTGCCGACTTTGGCGCGTGCTGCAAATTCAGCAATTTGCTTTTCAATTTCAGCAAAAGACAGTTGATCCGCATCCCGCACAATCGGCACCACCAAGCCGCGTTCGCTGCCAATGGCTACGCCGATGTCGAAATAACCGTGGTAAATGATGTCGTTACCATCCACAGATGCGTTGATGATGGGGAATTTTTGCAGGGCGATGACCACGGCTTTGACAAAAAATGAGGAAAACCCTAGCTTTACACCATGCTTTTTCTCGAAGATGTCTTTGTAGCGGGTGCGCAACTCCATCACGGGCTGCATATTGATCTCGTTAAACGTAGTCAAAATTGCAGCACTTTGTTGCGACTGCAACAGCCGTTCGGCGATGCGTTGACGGATACGGGTCATCGGCACGCGTTGTTCTGGGCGACTGCCAGCCAGTACAATAGGTGCTGCGGGTTCAGTCGGACTCACCAAAACAGGCGAAGCTGTCACCACCGCTGCGAGCACATCTTCTTTGGTGATGCGTCCATTGCGTCCCGTGCCGTGCAGACTGTGTGCATCCACTTCTTGTTCGCGGGCTAATTTGCGCACTGAAGGGGATGCTGCCCCAGCAGATTCAACCTCGGCAGCAACCGCAGTTTGTGCGACGGCGGCGGTGTCGATTTCGGCAATCAATTCACCACTCCCAACTTGCTCGCCATTGTTTTTGAGGATGCGTACCAAGGTGCCACTTTTGCCCGCTGGCAATTCCAAGACCACTTTATCGGTTTCAACATCAATCAGGTTCTCACCTTCTTGTACTTGATCGCCCACTTTTTTATGCCAAACCACTAAGGTGGCTTCGGTAACGGATTCTGATAATTGGGGGACTTTAACTTCAATGATACTCATGATGAGACTCCTGGATGAGGTTTGTTATCGAGATCCGCGCGGAAGGCGGCTTCAATCACGGCTTTTTGTTGTTCTTGGTGGACGGCCAAATACCCAGCGGCGGGGGCGGCTGACGAAGGACGCAAGGCGTAATCAAGTCGCATCCCTTGACGAAGATGGCGGGTCAAATAATGCTGAATACGATGCCACGCGCCCTGATTGCCAGGTTCTTCCTGACACCACACTAACTCAGTGGCATTCGGGTAAGCGGCAATTTGCGCGGCAAAATCTGCGTGAGGGAAGGGATATAGCTGTTCGAGACGAATAATCGCCATATCGCGAATTTCCTTGCTGCGGCGATAAGCCAACAGGTCGTAATACACTTTACCGCTACAGGCAATGACGCGACGCACCTCCGCTGCGGCTAAATCATCGACTTCCGAGATCACGGGCTGGAATTTGCCGTCGGTAAAATCACTCAGGGGCGACGCTGCATCCTTGCTGCGCAACAGGCTTTTGGGTGTGAACACAATCAGCGGACGGCGCATCTGGCGGATCATTTGGCGACGTAGCAAATGGAAAATTTGCGCCGAATTAGACGGTACGCACACTTGAATGTTGTAATCGGCACACAACTGCAAATAGCGTTCTATCCGCCCCGACGAGTGTTCTGCGCCCTGCCCTTCATAGCCATGGGGCAACAACATCACCAGCCCGCACAATCTTCCCCACTTCACTTCACCTGAGGCGATAAATTGGTCGATGACCACTTGCGCGCCATTGGCAAAATCGCCAAATTGCGCTTCCCATAACACCAAGGAATTCGGCTCGGCGGTGGCATAGCCATATTCAAAGCCTAGTACCGCTTCTTCGGACAACAGCGAATCCACCACGAAGAAATCTGATTGCTCAGCCGACAAGTGTTGCAAAGGCGTGTGCGCGCCTTCATGCCAAACGTGGCGTTCTTGATCGTGCCACGTGGCATGGCGGTGAAAGAAGGTGCCGCGACGACAATCTTGCCCCGTCAGTCGCACGGGATAGCCTTCGGTCAACAAGGTGGCATAAGCCAAGTTCTCAGCCATGCCCCAATCCAATGCCAGCGAGCCTTCACCCATGCTGCGCCTATCCGCGACGATTTTTTCAACGCGAGACTGCAACACAAATCCCGCTGGCACGGTGGTGAGTGCCACGGACAATTGCTGCAAGCGCGCCAACTCCACCCCAGTCTGCACGTCTTCATCCCAGCGGTGCTTGAAATTCAGCCAAGCATTTTTGGGTTTCACTTGGGTTTGATCGAGCGCGGGATGGATGGAATTCGTCCCCGCATCCATCGCTTGACGATAGCTTGTCACCATGTCATCCGCTTCGGTATCGCTGATGACTTTTTGTGCCAGCAATCGCTGGGCATACACAGCACGAGTGCCTGGGTGATTGCGGATATAGCGATACATAAACGGCTGAGTGACCAGCGGTTCATCTTGCTCGTTATGCCCCAACTTGCGGAAGCACACCAAGTCGATCACCACATCGGCATGAAACTGCATACGGTAATCCAAAGCGATTTCGGTGACCAACATCACCGCATCGGGATCATCGGCATTCACATGGAAAATCGGCGCATCTATCATCTTGGCAATGTCGCTGCAATACGCACTGGAGCGCACATCGCGGATGTCCGACGCGGTAAAGCCGATTTGGTTATTGGTGATGATATGCACCGTGCCGCCCGTGTAATAACCACGGGTTTGTGACATCGCCAAGGTTTCCATCACCACGCCCTGCCCCGCAAAAGCGGCATCGCCATGCAGCAAAATCGGCAGCACTTTGTCGCCTTTCACATCTTGCAGTCTATGCTGGCGCGCCCGTACCGAGCCTTCCACCACAGGATTGACGATTTCTAAATGCGAGGGATTAAACGCCAGTGCAACATGGAGATTGCCGCCCGCCGTGGCAATATCGGCGGAGAAACCTTGGTGATATTTCACATCGCCCGACGTGAGGTGTTCCGCATGGATGCCTTCAAATTCGGCAAATAACATCGACGGTTGCTTGCCCAAAATATTGACCAAAACATTGAGCCGACCGCGATGCGCCATGCCAATCACCGCTTCTTGTACACCTTGCGCACCACAGCGTTGCAACAAATGATCCAACAAAGGAATCAGCGTTTCGCCGCCTTCGAGTGAAAATCGCTTTTGCCCGACGTATTTGGTGTGCAAATAACGCTCTAACGTCTCTGCCGCCGTGATGCGTTCGAGGATGCGCTTGCGCTGGTTGACTTCGTAATGCGCTTGACCCCGCACGCCTTCCAAGCGTTGCTGTACCCAGCGTTTTTTGCTGATGTCGCTGATATACATGTATTCCGCGCCGATGCTGCCGCAATACGTCTGGCGCAGAAATGCCAAAATATCGCGCAAAGTCATGCGCTTGTCCGCCACCAAGGATCCCGTGTCAAACCACGAATCTAGATCTGACTCACTGAGATGATAATACTCAGGGTTAAGCTGATTCACTTCTGGCTTAGCGTGGCGATTTAAGGGATCTAAATTGGCGACGCGTAGCCCCAAAAAACGATGGGCGTTAATCAGTTGCAACACCGCAACCTGCTTGCCTTCCAACGCGGCATCTGCCACGGGGGCGTGATGCGATGGCAATGCGGCAAAAGCCTGTTGTATCGGGGTATGCGCTTGATCTTTGCCCCCATTGGCAGGCAACGCATCGAAATACCCACGCCACTCCTCCGTGACGCTGGCAGCATCTTGCAAATAGTTTTCGTACAGCCCCTCAATAAAAGGCGCGTTGGTACCAAACAACAGCGAATTACCCTGCATTTGTGTTAAAAAAGAACTCATTTTAGGTCACGTTCCGCCATGTCGAGATAATCACGTTGAGGTGCGCCCTGATAGAGCTGGCGGGGACGACCAATTTTATGTTCGACATCGCTAATCATTTCATTCCATTGCGAAATCCAGCCTATGGTGCGCGCCACAGCAAAAATCACGGTAAACATATTGGTCGGAATCCCCAAGGCGCGCAACACAATACCCGAATAAAAATCGACGTTAGGATAGAGTTTACGCTCGATAAAGTAAGGGTCACTCAAGGCGATTTGTTCTAATTCCATCGCCAGTTTGAATAATTTATCGTCCGCCAGCCCTAACTCGCTCAACACTTCATGGCAAGTTTCGCGCATCACCGCCGCGCGCGGATCCATGTTTTTGTAAACCCGATGACCAAAGCCCATCAGTCTATGTTTTTTGTCTTTCACGCCTTGTACAAAAGCGGCGACATTGGACACATCCCCAATTTCTTCCAGCATTTTTAACGCAGCTTCATTCGCGCCACCATGTGCGGGCCCCCAAAGTGCCGCAATCCCCGATGCCACGCAAGCAAACGGATTCGCACCACTAGACCCCGCCAAGCGCACCGTGGAGGTCGAGGCATTTTGCTCATGGTCAGCGTGCAGGATAAAAATCCGTTCCAACGCCCGCGTCAAGACAGGATTCGGCACGTATTCTTCAGCAGGAGTGGCAAACATCATGTACATGAAATTTTCCACATAGCTGTATTTATTCTTAGGATGCATAAACGGGAAACCCGTGTGGTATTTATGCGCCATCGCCGCAATGGTCGGCACTTTTGCCAACAAGCGTAACGCGGACAAATCACGGTGGGTCGGATTATTGATGTCCAAAGAATCATGGTAAAACGCGGACAACGCACCCACCACCCCCACCATCACCGCCATTGGGTGGGCATCGCGGCGAAATCCTGTAAAGAATCGTGCCAACTGGTCATGCACCATGGTGTGCGAAGTGACCTTGGTATGAAACTCCGCGCGCTGGGCAGCATTGGGCAATTCCCCATTGAGCAGCAAATAGCACACTTCCAAAAAGTCTGATTTCTCCGCCAATTGTTCAATCGGATAACCACGGTAATACAACAAACCCGCATCACCATCAATAAAAGTAATGGCAGAAATACAGCTGGCAGTGGAAAAGAAACCTAAATCGTAAGTAAAGACCCCCAGCTTGCTTAAAGTACGTATATCAATGACATCGGGGCCTAATGTCCCCTCGATCAGCGGCAACTCGATGCTGCGCCCATCGTCCAAGGTCAGTGTTGCGACACGTTTTTTATTTTCCATCCTCAAATTCCCCCATGTTGATGCGACAAGATGCCGCGCTGATTTTTTCCAACAAGACTTTTTGCGCCAACGATTCTGCTTCACTGCGTCCCATAATTTGATCTAATAATGGGTTGTCTGGCATATCCAGTATCGCTTCAAATAGCTGTTTTTCATCAAGCGTTAATTGGGCGTAGTGCGCCGTGATAAAACGCTCAAAAATAATATCCAACTCCAACAAGCCTCGTCTGGCACGCCAACGCACCCGTTCCAAATGCTTCATACCATGCGCTTGGTCATCAAATCTTTGATGTGACCAATCGCCTCCGTCGGATTAAGCTCTTTCGGACACACATCCGTACAATTCATAATCGTGTGGCAGCGGAATAAACGATACGGGTCTTCCAGATCGTCCAAGCGCGCACTGGTTGCTTGATCGCGGGTATCGGCAATAAAGCGATAGGCTTGCAACAAGCCTGCGGGACCGACGAATTTATCGGGATTCCACCAAAATGACGGACAGGCGGTGGTGCAGCAACCACACAAGATGCACTCATACAGTCCGTTCAGATGCTCCCGTTGCGCGGGCGATTGTAACCGTTCCGTTTCAGGCGGGGGATCATTATTGATGAGATAAGGCTTGATGGAATGATATTGCTTAAAGAACTGGGTCATATCCACGATTAAATCCCGTATCACAGGCAAGCCTGGCAAAGGACGCAACTCAATGGGCGATTTCAACGTTGACAACGGCGTAATGCACGCCAAGCCATTGCGCCCATTGATATTCATGGCATCCGAGCCACACACCCCTTCGCGACAGGATTTGCGTATCGACAAGCTATCATCTTGCTCTTTCAACAGCACCAGTGCGTCCAGCAACATCATATCGCCCGCCTCGACTGCCAGCTCGTAATCCTGCATATACGGCTTTGCGTCAGTGTCGGGGTTATAGCGGTAAATTCTAAATTTCATGGTGTGTCCCTGACTTAATACACCCGCGCTTTGAGCGGGAAGGAATCCACGGTCAGCGGTTTGAGCCGCACAGGCTTGTAATCCAAACGACGATCTTGGCTGAAATACAAGCTGTGTTTCAGCCAATTCACGTCATCACGATCAGGATAATCATCGCGCGCATGTGCGCCGCGACTTTCTTTCCGCGCTTCGGCGGCAATCATGGTGGCTTGCGCCACTTCGATTAGATTATCCAACTCCAAGGCTTCGATACGCGCAGTGTTAAACACCCGACTTTTGTCTTGTATCACCGTTTGCGCCACGCGTTCGCTGATTTCCTTGATTTTGCTCACGCCTTCACTAAGCAAATCAGGGAAGCGGAACACCCCGCAATGTTTTTGCATGGTGCGGCGCATGGCTTCACCGACTTCCGACACGCGCTCACCCGATTTTTGGATTTCCAACCGAGCCAAACGCGACATCGACAAATCACCTGCATGGGCGGGTAAGGGTTTAGGATGCGGATGGCGTTGCAAATCTTCGATAATTTGTCGCCCCGCCGCACGTCCAAACACAATCAAATCCAACAAGGAGTTGCAGCCTAAACGGTTCGCGCCATGCACCGAGACGCAAGCGCATTCGCCCACGGCATACAGTCCTTGCACCACTTCTTCACCCGTGTGATATGGCACCACCACTTGTCCATGGTAGTTAGTCGGGATGCCACCCATCATGTAATGCGCAGTGGGTACGACAGGAATCGCTTGTTTAGCAGGATCCACGTGAGCAAATTTCAGCGCGATTTCGCGTATCCCAGGCAAGCGTTGCTTAATCACATCTTCGCCCAAATGATCTAATTTGAGCATCACATGATCGCCATGTTTGCCGCAGCCCCGCCCTTCGTTGATTTCAATGGTCATGGCACGTGACACCACATCACGGCTGGCTAAATCTTGCGCATTCGGGGCGTATTTAGGCATAAAGCGTTCGCCGTCTTTATTCACCAAATAGCCGCCCTCCCCTCGCACCCCTTCGGTAATCAACACCCCTGCGCCATACACGCCTGTGGGATGAAATTGGAAAAACTCCATATCTTCCAGCGGGATACCTGCTCGTGCCGCCATGCCTAAGCCGTCGCCCGTATTGATATAGGCATTGGTGCTAGATTGGAAAATACGCCCTGCCCCACCCGTGGCAAATAATGTCGCGCGCGCGTGGAAAATCATCACTTCGCCTGTTTCGATTTCCATCGCCGTCACGCCCAACACATCGCCCTCGGCATCGCGTATCAAATCCAACGCCATCCATTCAATAAAAAAATGGGTATTGGCTTTGACGTTTTGTTGATACAAAGTATGCAACAAGGCATGTCCCGTGCGATCCGCTGCGGCACAAGCCCGTTGCACAGGGATTTTGCCGTAATCTTGCATGTGTCCGCCAAAGGGACGCTGATAAATTTTGCCGCTGTCCAAACGGTCAAACGGCATACCGTAATGTTCCAGCTCATACACCACTTCGGGTGCTGCACGGCACATAAACTCAATCGCATCTTGATCGCCCAGATAATCCGAGCCTTTCACGGTGTCATACATGTGCCAGTGCCAATTGTCTTCATTGACGTTGCCTAATGAGGCAGCAATCCCACCTTGTGCTGCCACGGTATGCGAACGGGTTGGAAATACCTTGGACAATACGGCTACTTTTAATCCTGCCTCGGCTAATTGCAACGCGGCGCGCATCCCTGCCCCGCCAGCACCCACCACCACCACATCAAACGTACGCTTTGCGACTGCCATTACATTCCCCACAAAATTTGTACAGACCAGATGATATACAGCACCAGTGCCAAAATCACCAGAGTATGAATCACCAAGCGAACGCTGGCGGGCTTCACATAATCCATCACGATGTCGCGCACACCTATCCAAGCGTGATAAAACAAACTCAATAAAAACAACAAACTAAATGTTTTAACCGCTTGCCCCGCAAAAAGTTGATGCCATGCGGCGTAATCAGCGGGCGACTGCCACAACACATAACCCACACCCAGCACCACATAAACCGCCATTACCACTGCCGTAATGCGCTGCACCAGCCAATCGCGCAAACCATAATGCGCACCAACCACCACCCGATCTACCATAATTTCACCCCCACAATGACAGTCAACAATAGGCTGACCCCCATGACGATTTTGCTGCTGCTGCGCGCTTGTGCCAAATTGCGCACCATGTGTAAATCAATTGCCAAATAACGCAGTCCTGCACAGAAGTGATGCAATAAAGCCCATGTAAACCCTAATATCAACAACTTGACTAAAGGATGCGCCAACACGGTACTCAGTTGCGTATAAGTTTCTGACGACTGCAAACTCGCTTGCAACATATACAAAAACAAGGGGAGTGCTAAAAACAATGCTACGCCACTGACACGATGGAGGATGGAAACAATACCTGGAAGAGGAAGCCTAATAAGATGTAAAGCGAGATGTTTAGGGCGTTGCTGATGGGGGGTAAAGCGCATAATTGGCTCTCTTGGCGGTGAACTAGTGTGCATATTACTCGCTCTATACCGTCGATTCAAACTAAGCTCGCGGTACACGAAACGAATTAAAGATGCATTTCCGATATAATGACATCCCAATAGAACGAACCGTCTGTTTTTAGAGCAGAATCACTCAAAGTCAAAATGACGAAAATCGTTACGAAACGTATAATGCCTCACCTACTGTAATGACATACGGGAACAATCAAGTAATATGCTTGTCCAACCAGAGAGGTAACTTATGTACCACCTAAATACCTAACTAATGAGGGCGATATGACAGCCGATATGATTGACCAAACCATGGGGATAGAAATCCCGCCTTTTAGACCATCAGACCACTTATTAGGTATCGTGCAAGGCATTATAGCTTCGCGTGTCAATTCACGAATCGTACTGGCAGGACAGGGGGAAATCATAGTATTGCCTCAAGCGGGAAGTTATTACACCAATGCTCAAAATATGGCACGATTTTGTCAAGCCCCTGCAGCGCGATTTGAAACATCCCCTTTAGGTAACAGTGCACTCTCCTACCCGATTGAATCAGCAAGAAATATCAAAGAACTGTTGTGGCAAGCCGCATTTCACGTCTCTCAAGGTCGTTTACCTGAAGGCTGCACAAAATATGATGTTGTCAAATTCCGCCACTGGCCTAATCTCACTCGCTTACCGATCACTCCAAATACAGCTCAAATTTGTTCACTTTTGACGCGCACCCCTACCACCATTATGCTTGTCAGACGTATTCTTGAGCTGCCCAGAGAAGAAGTCTATCAAATTTACAGTGCGGCATATTGTGCTGGCCTTACCTCAAAAGTCCAAAATACACCCGAACAGGCCCAGGCAGAAACTGCAATGACTAACGCGCCACCTCCTGCTACACAGGGTTTGATGCGCTCTTTGTTTGCTAAAATTTTAGGATTGTAAAACATGGAAAATAAAATCATTTTTGCAGGTCCTGTCGGTTCAGGTAAAACAACCTCAATTAGCGCAGTCAGCGACATTATGGTGGTTGGCACAGAGGCCAAAGCGACTGATGATGTTGCCAAGCGCAAGCAAAATACGACCGTTGCGATGGATTACGGTGTACTTAATCTTGAAGGCGGAAAACGTGTTCATCTTTATGGCACGCCTGGTCAGGAACGCTTCAACTTTATGTGGGAAATTCTAAGCGAAAATGCTATTGGATTCATTATCCTCATTGACAGTATCAGACCCGACCCGATGGCCGACCTTGATTTTTATGTAAAAGCCTTCCGTAAATCCATTACGCAATGTAAAAATGCTGTCGTGATAGGCGTAACACGGACTGAAGTATCTGGGCAAGTTGATTTGCTCGATAAAATCAATAGTCACCTCGCGACACTTAATCTTAACGTTCCCGTATTTGAAGTCGATGGACGAGAAAGAAAAGATGTCAAACAAATGCTACTCGCCTTGCTTACCTTGATAGACCCAAAAACCATGCGACTCAAGGCCGCATAAGATTTCCCCCTCCCAGCACGGGAGTTTTAGTCAGTATGATGTTTTGCTTCGGGTACAGACGATGAAATTTTCACAAACGCCAACACCATCACAATCCACCCACTTTACGCAAAACATCCACGCTCATCCTAAATCAGCACCTCCAACAGCAGGAATGGTGTTGGAGTTGCGAAATTTTGGAGCTGCTTTTGGTCAGAAAGTGGTGTTGGGCGAAATTTCGCTTGGCATTCCAGAACAAGGTGCTGTTGTCTTGCTTGGCCCTTCTGGAACTGGGAAGTCAACTTTGCTGCGTACGTTGGCAGGCATGAGCTCTGCCAGTCCTTCATTTCGTACTTGGGGTGAGGCGTTCTACAACGGTGAAATACTCAGTGACCATGAACGTCCTGAACTGGTTGCACAGAGCACGAAACTAATGATGTCATCAGTGTTAGACAACGTGGTGGTTAACCTATTTGAACGTAGCCAACTTACCCGCGCTCAGCAGCGTGAATTAGCGCACCGTCTATTGAAATATGCAGGACTGGAGGAGCTATGTTCTAGAATGGACGATCTGGTGGTCAGCTTGCCACTGGCATTGCAACGTCATCTTGCCATCCTACGTCAAGTGGTCTCTCGCCCACGTTTGCTTTGTATCGACGAACCTACCACAGGATTAAACGATGAAGAAAGTCTCCGTTTATTAACCTATATTCGAGATGAGGCAACACGCCGCGCTCTATTGGTCACTTTGCACAATCAACAACATGCGCGTTTTCTGGGCGGGATGGGCGTTTTACTGGCGGGCGGGTATATACAAGAGCAGCAAGAGATTCCAGCCCTATTTGACTCTCCAATTTCTCACGCCGCACGGGAATTTGCGCGAACGGGTTCCTGTGCTGTGGCCAGCCCTGGCACACCAATAGAGGAGTTAGATGACTCACTGCCCCCGCCTAAACCTCTCCCCAAAGCGGCTATGCATCACGCCAGTAGCGCATCAGGCCCAAGAGGTTTTTTGTGGCTAAAGCGCAATCAACTGGCTGGCACGCCCAAACCAGGTGTGTTTTTTGAAAAGGAATATGACCTCAAAGCACTGCAACGCGTTGGGGTGACGACGCTGATTACACTACTGGAAGAGCACTTAGACGAAGAACGTCTCAAACCCTTTGGCCTCAGAAGTATTTGGGAACCCATTAAGGACATGCACGCACCTACCATTGAACAGGGTATTCGGATCTGCGAAACAATCGAACATCTGATAGCCGATCACGAAGTCATTGCAGTCCATTGTCTTGCTGGCATGGGGCGCACGGGGACAATTTTAGCTGCCTATTTAATATGGGAAGGACAGAGTGCCTTAGACGCGCTTGAAACAGCACGCAGCATTGAGCCCCGTTGGGTGCAGTCGCAAGCGCAAGTATCGTTTTTAACAGCATTTGAGCTAGCTTTGCAAAAAATTCACGACAATAATGAGCAGGGCACCGCTATAATACAAGCGCAGTCCCCGTCTGGCACTTAAAGCAAGACACTTTTATCAACTATACAATATCGGGAGTTCTTATATGTCTTTAGATCAAGCATTGCAAACAGCTGCATCCAATGTTCCAGAATGTTTGGCTGCTGGCTACATCGATTTAGCATCAGGAATGTTGTTAGGCATCAAATCAGTTGACTCCCAACCGAGTGAAGTGATTGATTTACTGGCCGCTGCTACATCCGATCTGTTCCAAGGTCCTAACGTGCGCATGATTGAAAGCATTTTCAAAAAAGCACGTGGTTTGACTGATGATGGTCATCATTATTTCCAAGAAATTATTATCAACAGCGACAACTTACTGCACGTTTTTCTGCGTGGAAAAAATGAAGAACAAGTCGCTTGCTTCGTTTGCCGTCGCTCGGTGAACTTGGGCATGGCATTAACAAAAGCACGCTCTTCAATGCCTGCTATCGAGGCTGCTCTGTAATACAAATGCTGACGACGAGCTTATTGCTCGCTATCCGCTAAAACATGGTCAGGCACGAGTTTACGAGTGTCTGACCGTTTGCTTTCAAGTACGCTAGCATCATCAAAAACACAGTATCTATAGCAGTTTTACAATCCCGTGTTTTTGACCATGCTTGGCATGACAGGTTAAATTTTGTTTATATTTTTCTGAAATAGGTGACTCGCAACATGAGACAAGAACCCAAATCCGTTACCGAAGTCCGTGCCTCAGCCCTTAGGTCCGTCCTGCGTGAACTTAATAACTCTTCTGGTGATATTGAAGCATCTGCTTGTATTTCAAGCGATGGCTACACCCTTGCATCAGTACTGGGTTCTGGTGTGGACGCAGATCGTTTTGGTGCAATGTGCGCTTCACTACTCGCTTTAGCCAGTCGTGCTGCACAAGAAATTCAACGCGGCGAACTCAAATTGGTTATGGTTGAAGGCGAACTCGGTGTGATGTTATTGGTGCATGCAGGACCTGATGCGATTTTGGCCGTTGCCGCTAAACCAGGCAAGAACTTGGGCATGATTTTCTTGGACTCCAAAAAGACCGCTGTTAAGCTGTTGCAAACCTTGGATCGTCATGAGCCATTGGTCGGCTAACACTCAACCAGAGCGCGACAGATGCCTTATTTAAAGTATCAGGGTAAGGAAGTCTTTGCCCGTAAAGACGAGAATGTCCTTGATGCCATGTTGCGCAGCGGAGTAGACGTACCGTTTTCATGCCGCAGCGGTGTCTGCCACATTTGCGTACAGCGTTGCCTTAAAGGCGAAATTCCCCCATTGGCACAATCTGGATTGCGTCCTGAATTGCGTGAACAAGGCTATTTTATGACTTGCAAATGCGTTCCGTTGACGGATATGGAAATCATTCCACCCAGCGATCTTTTTACGACCACGTTGGTACACAGTAAAGAGCTGCTAACACCCAAAATCTGTAAATTACTCATTGAGCCGCCCCAAGATTTCACCTATCGTGCTGGGCAATACATTAACGTGCGCAATCCCAAAGGCGCAGTGCGCAGTTATTCGTTAGCCAGTTTACCAGCCACAGATTACTTTCTCGAACTCCACATTCAGTTCACAGCAAATGGCGAAATGAGTCCGTGGATATTTGATACCCTTAGTTCAGGGGATGAAATTGAAATTCAACACGCCGAGGGCCAATGCTGTTATCAAACCAAAATACAGACGCAACCCATGCTGCTCATTGGCACGGGAACGGGTCTATCCCCGCTACTTGGCGTGATACGAGATGCTTTGCATCAACAACATCAAGGTGAAATCCATCTTTATCATGGTAGCCGTACCTTAGATCATTTGTATTTACACAACGATCTACACCAACTTGAGCAGCAACACCCCAATTTTCATTATCACCCCTGCCTATCAGGCAGCGAACCCCCTCCCGAAGGCATGAATGCGGGAAGAGCCGATGTCATCGCCTTCGCCAAACATCAAAACTTACATGATTGGCAGGTTTATTTGGCTGGACTCGCCGAAATGGTTGAGAAAGCTCAGTTGATCGCACTAGAGCATGGTGCTGCATTATCATCCATACACACGGACGCGTTTTCTATTCCCACAGCAACGCCATCCGATAAGCCCGTACAGCCCTCCACGCGCGACTATCCTCCACCTGATCCTGTGCTTTGGAAGGCATTAGGCGAAGGGGAACTTCTGATGGCGGTGCTGCGTGATTTTTATGGCCGAGTGTTTCAGGACCCTCGTTTATCATCCTTTTTTGAAGGCGTCACCAAGCAACGCTCCATTGAAAAGCAATATCTCTTTACGCGCCAAATTTTAACGGGTGAAAAAATTTACTTTGGGGAACGCCCCCGCAATTCACATCACTGGATGGTGATTTCGGATGAGCTGTTTGATTATCGCGCAGAAATCATGGTGAGCTGTTTACGTGAGCATGGATTAGCTGAAGATATGGTGCACCGATTCCGCGAAGTAGAAGAATTCTTTAGGGCCGCGATTGTTAAATCCACCCCTTTTGCGCGAGTGATGGGGGATGTAGAAGTGCCATTTGAGGGTTTTGGTGAAATCACATTGGATGTTGGCACTTTATGCGATGTGTGTGAACGCGAAGTTTCTATTGGCGAAAAGGTGATCTACCATCTGCGCTTAGGCAAAATATACTGCTCTGATTGCAGCTCACAACACCATCACGACATCTCCTAAAGCTCCCCTCGCCCGTTTACGGGAGAGGGCACGCGTAGGTAAATTAAGACACAAACCCCGTCCATTTATGACTACGTGGGCTTGAGGTTTTATCTATGCCCGCTAAAACCTCGCCCATCAAAAAGTAGCCCAATTTGCGATAGCTTTCAAATTGCGCTTCATCAAAGAACTGATCTGTGGTGGACTGATGTGGGAAACACGCATTCTTTGACGCATAGTTCAATATGTCTTCAGGAATATGCCCCATTAAGCTGGGTTTGATGTAGAGCAACAGCCCTATCAATTCATCAGCATTCGCGGGGTTGTGTTTAGGATAATGCACGTCACCCAGTGCCCAGCAGCATTCGCTGTAGCCTGTCTTGGGATCCAATCGCAAAGCATCTAAATCAATATCAATGCGCACGCCAAAATCGGTGTAGCACTTGCGGCTGAGGCTGGCAAAGTCTTCAAAGATACGTTTATCATCTTCCGCCGCATCGACCACCATAATCAAGCGGCAACGACGACGTACCAGTTCATATACTCCTAAGTTTTCAAAATGCCCGCCATCGCTGAGATATACGAAATTATCTGTGTCATTGCTCATGACAAACAATTCTTTGAATAAGTACCATGCGCCCATGGAAGGGCTGTCTCTTCTGAGCACGCGTTCATTGATAGATTTAGGATTGGGACACCAATGTCCTAAGCGCACATTAAACACTGTCAGCATAAAAGCGGTCACGGGAGAGGTGTGGTAACCCATGTTGGGACTTGCCGCCGCACCTGACGCAGCCATCGCCGTCCCTAACTTCACCCCACCCATGTAGGTATGGCTATAGCAATAACCACCTCGTTCACGTTTTTGACATTCTTCCTCTTTGCCATATTGATATGAATATCCACAAGCAATGGGCGAAAAAGTAAACGAAGCAGCTTTGCGATCTTGCCAAGCCAACTCATTTTGCTGTGATAGGTTAATCGTGGTATTGAGCAAATGCAGCGGACGCTGCACCATGGTATGCAGTTTAATATCGTCACAAGGATCAAAACCTGTGAATGGATGGGCATCGCGTTCATGACTGGCATAACGGCTGGCACCCAAATAACAACGCGCCAAGCGGTTACGATAAAAATAATGGATGGAAAATAAATTTACATCTAATCGCCAAGCCAACACCAAAAACCCTAGGCCTGCCGCCAATAGCATGTAAAACAACTCGATGATGGAAGCTTGATTTTTTGCTTTGATGGTTTGATTCAGCCGTTCTTGAAATGTGGGGACACTCGCCTGCTTGGGACGCATCACCCTACTATGACCGTGTCGTAGTAGGGTAGGCGTGTATTGTGTGGCTTCCACCACCTCAGCATGTCGTTGAAACACCAAACGATGGGTCGCAACGGACATCATGGAAATCATCCCCAATACCAGTAAATAAGGCGCGGCAATCACGAATAATTCTTTCCAACCCTTATTGCCCTTTGCCCCCGTGCTTGAGCCATTCGCAAACAATAAACCTGTGACGGTTGGAACTAGCCAAGTAATCCCACCCACCGTCACATATTCAGTTTTCAATACATCAAACAAGGGCGGCGCATAAACCAGCAAAACATGTACGGATGCCCAACCAGCAGCCACGACCAACACCACACCGCCTAAACGCGCCCACCATTCAAACTGGCTGATGCGGAACATGCGAGCCATCAACCCTTGATGCAACACCAAGGTCATACAAAAAATGACCAACATCAATGGCGTTCCAAACCCCGCCGCCCACCAATCTCGTCCTGTGGCGGGCAAGTTGCCTATATAGCTTGCCAGCGTATAAACCAACGCGCCGCCCACCACACCAGAAATCATCGGTGACAGCCATACTGCTAGCCCTGCATGCCACGTGGCATGTCTCTGCTCACAGGGAGTATGTTGAAATACTCTTTTAATCATGCGGTTGAACAACGTCGCAATCCACCAAGGAACGGTATAAAGCATGGCAATGTATAAAGTCCAATCTGCCATTGGGACTAACTTTTTGGGTAAACCCAATACATTCCATTGTGCAAAATGGGGTAAGAACGAGAGAATTTGCGATGTGTAATGGTACAAACCTAAGCTCAGCGCATAACAACTGATCACGGCAACACTAACCACATACAGTGGGATTTTGATGCGAATATCGGGTAGCGTTTTGGGTAAATCCAGTGCAGAAATGAAAATCGCCGAAGTCATGCAAAACAAACCAATCAAGGTTAAGTTCTGGGTAATGACCGCACTCATGGGATAAACGGGCTGTGTGAGCAACAGAAAAGTCCATTGCGGCAACAACAGTGCTAAAAAGAAAAACAGAAACAACAACACTTGATTTAGCACGGTATTGCGCATCCAATAAGCTATGGTTGCGACAAAATCCCCCGAAAACCCCATCTTAGGCGACAAGTAATTACTATAACGCCGCAACCACGCCACCACCACAGGCTCATTGCCTCTTTCATGCGATGTGTGCCAATTCCGTTCTAACTGCAATACGCCTGATGCAGGATCAAACGCAGCCGCTTGAGGCCGATCCGCTTGATTTTTGAACAACTGTTTTATGCGTGCACCCGTGGAATGGGTGTCGGGCTGAGGATCTTTTTCTTGCTTAAGCCAAGGCTTACGATGCACCAAACTAGAAAACCACGAACCAATGTAGCCGCCGCCCGACACAGTAGAAAGATAGTCGAATGAATCGAGCAAGCGTTGTTCCGCTAGTTTTTGCAATACGCCCAAGCAAAACGTCGCGCTCCGTATACCACCGCCCGAAAATGCCAATCCCTGCAAATTCGCCTGCCATGCACGGGTCTGCGCATCTATCTCACGTGAAGTCGGCGGGACTTTTTTCTCCCGCTCAATCGCATCTAACTCGTCATGTAAAACATCCGAGAAGTTCATGGGCTTATCGTTGGGTTGCATTTTGAGCTCCTTAATTCAATCAGCCATAAAATCAAGTTTTCAAGCGACATTCAGCTGTCGGGCTGTAGGGGGATAAGCGTAGCGTAGCGCATCCATATTTTTTACAATCTTTCTGCTAAGGAAACGCTGATTTATTCGTCATTCCGACGAAGGTCGGAATCCAGTCCATTGATATAAAAGTATTTTTGCTTCAGCAAAAATAGCAAAACCGAATAAATCAGCGTTTCCCTAAGACAAAGCATCAAGAGCCAGCCGTTCAACTTCGTCGATCATTGACTCGACATCTGAACGCTGAAACTCCGCAGTTTTACCGTGAGCCGCACTGTTTCTAATTGCGGCCAGTGCAGTAACTCGCTTTTGAACGAGTGCGTTGTATTGCCCCGCTTTTGCAAGGTCAGAATTCATTTTATCGAGCTTTCCATGACAGATAGAGTGATTGTCACAGAGTGTTCGCAGTGTATTTTCCAAAACAACTCCAGTTACTACCGCAGCAGCCGAGATATATCCAGACTGAAGAAGCTCTCGGGCTTGATCTAGCTCTGACTCCGCAAGCTCTGCTTGAACGAGATTGCGAACAGACACAAGATAGCCACCTTCAAAATCTTCACGCGCTGCAAGAAAGACTGCTTTGACTCGCTTAAATATTTCATAGTTATCACCGTAGGGCGTGGGTTTCTCTCCGTCTACAAATGACACATAGTGTTCTGATTCTTTTCCACACGCATTTGAAATTAAGCTTCTTGCCTTTACACACCAGTTTAGGAACATATCAGGATCTACCTCTTGGTATTGTCCGAAGTGCTCGCTGTTTTTAAGCTGCAGTGTGCGCTCAACCTTTTCAAGTTGTAAATCAAGCTCTGCGAATCGTCTCTTCAGGACTTTAATCATGTGCAATCGTTCCAAAAAAGGTACAACGCCGCGCTCTGCGGAAATTTAGGAGCGCATGCGAGTAAATTTTCCGTAGCAGCGCCTTGTTATGCTTTCATTTCTCCGTTTATTTGAGCCTGAAGATCTGAAGAAAACTCTTTGATGCAGAGAATTGCATTGTAAAGATCCTCAGCTGTGACAACAATGTGTTCGCCATCCAAAGTGCGGCCATTTCTATGCACTACATGATGCCTGATCTCAGATATTTTGTTGACCTTAGATATATCGATAGAAAGACTTTTCCCTAACACCTGCTCATAAACAACTTTTACCTTAGGAATATTATGAAACAATATTTCTGATATTTTTCGGACAGTTAAAGATTTTACGTCAGTACCTGACCCCTGCAGATCACTCAGAGAGTATTTGGCTTTCTTAACCTCATCAACGTTCGCTATGGCATTTTCGAGAAACTTATCATTTTCAGTAATTAATGACTTCAAAGTATCTCCAAGAAATGCCTCCAACAGAGTCACCGAATAAGCAAAGGCCATCTTTGTGATTAATTGAGAATTAGGCATAAAAAGCATGCCACCCCGATTTTCGAGGTTTCTTTGCGTGATTCCTTCTAGCGCCGCCAGTTCATCCATAAAGAACTTATGAATTTGAGATGAACCGTTTTCCCTCAGCCACTTCAGTTCCGCCTGATGCTCAGCTTCCTCAAATAGATGTTCTTGGTAATCGTGATACTCTTGAGCCAGTACGTTCCATTCGTCGGAGTGCTCATCAGAATCCTCATTTTGCAACCGTTGACGTATCCATTCATCGGCTCTTTCATTCTGAAGATCGAACAGGTAATCCTTTATAGAACTCATTTTATGACCTCGGCATCAACAGAGCAGCGACCGCATAACGTGAAATAGACAGAACTTCTTCTGTATAAGTAAGTGACGTGTTCTGTATAAGATGTCCTGCCATACTATAAACCTATGATTTAAAATAACATCAGAATTGAAACAGGTCATCCTCTCCTGCTAACTCAGCACCTCATATTCCTTTGCCGCTGGAAGTGGTGCGTGAGCACATGTGACCTAAGCATTATAGTCGGCGGACTGAATAAACTTACAAAAACGAGATTAAAAAGTTTGTCGTCATCATCCTTAAGACGGATTCGCTACTGGCAATCCGCCTTTTTCCTACAATCGCTCGTCCTACGCTCCCTTCGCTTCCAGCTCTTCCCATCGTGCCATCAACACCAGCAATTCCTCGTCAATTGCTTCACTACGTGCTTGCAGTTGTTTGGCGCGTTTGACATCGTTGCGGAACAACGTGCCGTCTGCCAAATGGGCGGCGATGTCGATTTGTTCTTGTTCCAAGTCGGCGATTTGTTTGGGTAGGGCTTCTAATTCGCGTGCGTCTTTGTAGCTTAACTTATTGTTAGCCTTGGGTTTTTCAACTACTTTCTCCACGGATTTGGGCGGGGTAGGGGCGGCAACGGCTTTGGCGGCTTGGAATTTCTGCACGCGCACCCAGTCTTCGTAACCACCTACGTATTCCATCAATTTGCCGTCGCCTTCAAACGCGATGACTTGGGTGACCACGTTGTCCAAAAAGGCGCGGTCATGGCTGACTAAGAACAAGGTGCCGTCGTAGTTGGCTAATAATTCTTCCAGCAATTCCAGTGTTTCAATGTCCAAGTCGTTGGTCGGTTCGTCCAACACCAATACGTTGGCGGGGCGGGTGAACAAGCGCGCTAACAATAGGCGGTTGCGTTCGCCGCCTGAGCAGCTTTTGACGGGGGAGCGGGCGCGTTCGGGCGGGAATAAAAAGTCGCCCAAATAGCTGATGACGTGTTTTTTCACGCCGCCAATTTCAATAAAATCAGCCCCTTGGCTAATGGTATCCGCCAAGGTCATGTTTTCATCCAACTGTTCACGCAGTTGGTCAAAATACGCCACGGCAATTTTTGTGCCTAATTTGACCGTGCCGCTATCGGGTTCAAGGTCGCCCAAAATCATTTTCAGCAGCGTACTTTTGCCCGCGCCGTTTGGCCCTAACAAACCGATTTTGTCGCCGCGTTGAATGCGGCACGAGAATTTATCCACCAGCGTGCGTGCGCCATAGCTTTTGCACACATCGACCAATTCCGCGACCAACTTGCCTGAACGCTCGCCTGTTTCCACGTTCATTTCGACTTTGCCTTGTTTCTCACGACGGGCAGAACGGTCGCGGCGCAGTTGTTCCAAGCGCAACACGCGACCTTCGTTGCGGGTACGGCGGGCTTTCACGCCTTGACGTATCCACACTTCTTCTTGCGCCAACACCTTGTCAAATTTGGCATTCACCACCGCTTCATCGCTTAACATGCGTTCTTTGATGGCTTGATACGCGGTGAAATTGCCAGGGAAACTTGCCAATTTGCCGCGATCCAGTTCCACAATGCGCGTGGTGACGTTGTCCAAAAAGCGTCGGTCATGGGTGACGAACAACACTGAACCGCCAAAATTATTCAGCAGTCCTTCCAACCATTCAATCGAGGCAAAATCCAGATGATTGGTGGGTTCGTCCAAAATCAGCACATCGGGTTCGGCGACCAAGGCTTGCGCCAACGCCACGCGTTTACGTTGCCCGCCCGACAAATCGCCCACGCGGCTGTCTTCTTTTAAATCCAAGCGCGCAATCGCGGTTTCAATCCGCGCCTGCACCGACCAGCCATCTTGCGCTTCGAGCTGGGTTTGCAACACCTGCATTTCCGCCAGCAGCGTATCAAAATCCGCATCGGGTTCAGCCAATTGATGCGACACATGATGATAGTCGTGCAACAATTTTTGCAACGCGCCCAAGCCCTTTGCCACGGCATCAAACACCGAATCTTCGGGGTCTAAGATAGGTTCTTGGCTGACATAACAAATCCGCGCGGTAGGCGCACGCCACACCAGCCCATCATCCAAGTTCGCTTGACCCGCCAGTACGCGCATCATGCTGGACTTGCCGCCACCATTGCGCCCGATTAAGCCGACGCGCTCGCCTTCGTCCAACTGGAAATCCGCATGATCCAACAAGGCAACGTGCCCAAACGCAAGGCAAGCCTTGTCTAAGTTAATGAAAGGCATAATTATTTTTCAACAGGTAAAGAAGATTGATACAACAAAGAAAAGCCGATTGCCCAACAGGCTAAAGTCCAATAGCCAAAGGCATCCGTGAAGCCGTCCAACAACCGCCGCACATCATGATTGGCAATTAAAGGATGGGTAATTTGAAAAATGACAAACATCGCCGCGAGGATATTGCCTGCCAAGACTAGGCGATGACCATAAGTAAAACCCTTGCCTTCGGGTTTGCCTTCAGGGGGCAGTGAACCGCGAAAATACATGACCAAAAACACCGTCGCCATCAAGAACACCGCGCCAACCAGCAGGCTGGGAATGTCGCCCTCGCGGGTCGTCATGCCGAGTAGCTCTAAGACGATACGGCCTACCGCTGCAACCCAACCCATGCCTAAGGTAATAGGAATAAAAAACCATGCCATAAATACATTGAAACGCGCCATTCCCCACCACCTCCATGATTAAACTGCCAGAACACCATCACAACAAAGGCACGCATCATACCAGATGGCGCAAGCGAGATAAGGGTGAGGGTAAAGCAAGCACACCAACCCCGCTGAGACACTGAACTTAACATTTCATGATTACCCATTTTTCACGAACGAGCATGACCGCCTCGCCCCCCAAAAATCGCTTGTCACATGTCATCATCAGGTTTAATTTACGCCCTTGCCCATCGCGGCAATCTGTAGCGACATTTTCAGTTACCAGTTAATTTTGGAGGGAAATATCATGAAAGTCTTCAAGAAACAATGTTTGGCGGTTTTGTTGTTTGCGCCGTTGAGCGTGATGGCAGGCACTTATTTCTGCGGTGGAAACATCGTGCCTGAATCCACCCGCACCTGCCCAGACGGATCCATTCCAGTTTACAAAAGTGTGCCTATGCAACCTGTGCAGCCAGTAGCCCCACAAAATCCTCCTGTTCAGCCTACACCACCCAGCACCCCACAACCAGCACCCACACCAAAACCACTGCCCACTACTGATTTGAGCATTTATTTCGGGGTTTGGCACACCAATGTACCAGGGGCTGTCTGGACTTCAACCAGCACCACGCCAGGCTACGATAAACTTCATGTCAGCGCAGGCGCAGTGGCGGGCAACTTGGTCATCAAGCCCAACGGCACTTATACATGGGCATCCTACGGGGGAAAATCGGGAAAATGGGTGAAAGGAGATACCGAGTATCCTATTGTGCTGATTGATACCGTGGAAAATAGGCAATGGAAAGTCGGGTTAGATGCCCAACATCCAGACGGTCAACACATCTACACCTGGGATGGCAACGCGTATTATTACAGCGGGAAGAGGTAAATAGACTGGGGTTGAGTCCTGCCCCAGTCGGAACCCTGTAAAATACCGCACGCTTTTCACTTCCACTCAACTGCCATGCCCTCTCCTCATCAGATTTTACAAGACGTTTTCGGCTATGCCGCGTTTCGAGGCGAGCAACAAGCGGTGGTGGAGCACGTTGCGGCAGGCGGGGACGCGCTGGTATTGATGCCCACGGGCGGCGGAAAATCTTTGTGTTATCAAATACCAGCCTTGTTGCGCGCTGGCGTGGGGATTGTGGTGTCGCCTTTGATTGCGCTGATGCAGGATCAAGTTGATGCGCTAACCCAATTGGGCGTAAAAGCAGCATTTCTAAACTCCAGTTTGGATGCCAACACGGCGCGCACGGTGTTTGGGCAATTGATGCGCGGCGAGTTGGATTTGTTGTATGTCGCGCCTGAACGCTTGTTGTCGGCAGGATTTTTAACCGCGCTGGAACAAATTCAAGACCAACTGGCGTTGTTTGCCATTGACGAAGCGCATTGTGTGTCGCAATGGGGGCATGATTTCCGCCCTGAATACCGTGCGTTGACCGTGTTGCACGAGCGTTTCCCCAATGTGCCGCGCATCGCCTTGACCGCCACAGCGGACGCGCCCACGCGGCGCGAGATTGTAGAACGCTTGGCGTTGGAACAGGCGCGGCAATTTGTGTCCAGCTTTGACCGTCCCAATATCCGCTATCGCATCACCCACAAAAACAATGCCCGCCAGCAATTATTGGCTTTTTTGACTGCCGAACATCCCAACGATGCGGGCATTGTGTATTGTTTATCCCGCAAAAAAGTCGAAGAAACTGCCGCGTGGTTGCAAGAACAAGGGTGGGACGCGCTGCCGTATCACGCGGGCTTGGATGCCAGTATTCGCCATCAAAACCAACGGCGATTTTTGCGTGAGGAAGGTGTGGTGATGGTCGCCACCGTAGCGTTTGGCATGGGCATCGACAAACCCAATGTGCGCTTTGTCGCCCATCTGGATTTGCCGAAAAGCATGGAAGGCTATTACCAAGAAACAGGGCGAGCGGGGCGCGATGGCTTGCCCGCCAATGCGTGGATGGCTTACGGCTTGGGCGATGTGGTGTCGATGCGGCAAATGGTGCAATCAGGCGACGCGCCCGAAGAGCGCAAACGTGTGGAGTTGCTCAAATTGGACGCGCTGCTGGGGTTTTGCGAATCCACCGAATGCCGCCATCAAACTTTGTTACGCTATTTCGGCGAAGAAAATCACGCGGGCAACTGCGGCGAATGCGACAACTGTTTAACACCTGTGGCAACGTGGCAAGCCACCCGCGAAGCGCAAATGGCGTTGTCATGCGTGTATCGCAGCGGGCAACGCTTCGGCACGGGGCATTTAATCGACGTGTTGTTAGGCAAAACCACCGTGCGCATCGAACAATTTCAACATCAAAATCTATCCACTTTTGGCATCGGCAAAGAGCTGACCGACAAACAATGGAGCAGCGTGTATCGCCAATTGGTCGCGGCTGGCTTGCTGACCGTGGATGTCGAAGGCTACGGCAGCTTGAAATTGACCGAAGCCGCCCGCCCCGTGCTGCGCGGCGAACGCGAAATCTGGCTACGCCGCGATGCCGAAGCGGTCAAAAAACCACGCGAACGTCGTACTGGCGAGCGCGCCGATGAACTTCGCGCCGCTTACGCCAGTGCTAATGAAGACCCACTCTGGTTAGCCCTCAAAGCCAAACGACTGGAACTCGCCCGCGAACAAGGCGTGCCGCCCTATGTGATTTTCCACGACAGCACCTTGTTGGAAATCCTTAACCATCTACCGCAATCCCTAGAAGAAATGGGCAAACTCAGCGGTATCGGGCAAGCAAAATTGGCGCGCTATGGCGAGGAATTTTTGCAGGTATTGGCGGAACATGAAGCGTAACGAGGAGCTATTACATGTTGAAAAATTTAGGTCTTGTGTTGATTGCGCTACTGGTGAACTTTATTTTCAACACCGTAAGTTATGCTGAAACAGCGGTTTACACCCTGCCGCCCGCACTACAGCAACAACTCAAGCTCGCCACGGAACAATTGCGTAAAGCCGAATGTGATGAGGCGAAACTATCGCTCTCCAGCGAACTGTTCTACAGCTTACCAACGGGTGAATTATTGATCCTGATGGGATTGCCCAGCTATATGTGCCATATCGGGAGCTTTATGCCGACGATGGTGGATCGCCAAGGACATTGGTCATGGGGCGATGCAATAGATGGCTACCCCGCGCTATTACTGACCGACAGCACGCGGGGATATTGGCTGGTGAGTCATGGCGAAATTGAAGGCGTTTATCCAGAGTTGCGCCACAGCCGCGATGGTCTGCATTGGCAAGAAATTACCTTACCAGAATCGCGCAACATCGACTGCTGCTTTGAATGGCTAAAACAAGTGTGTGAAGTCGATGGACAGATTCAATTGCAATTTAGTGGCATGGATGACGAGGTCACGGGCTTTTGGTCAACCACGCTAAACGACAGCCTGACCGCCACACCCCATTGGCAAAAACGCACGCCCGAACAAGTCCAGCCCGCCACGCAATGTCAAACTACGCCCTTGAATCAAGGCAACTGGCAACGTAAGCTTAGCCCAAATGGCAAAACAGTGCGATTTCAATCCACGCAACAACGTAGCACCGTTGTGATACCAAATTGGCTTAAATAACGAAGGTTAAAATCACGCTGCTCTTCGACACAATGCAGGAACAGATCAACCACAATCGACAAAACTTTGAGCAGCTTTAGGTTCTCGTTGTTTATACCAACCCAAATTTTTGCACATTCAGTCACGAAATCTTAACCATAATATGTCACGACACATTGATTCTACGATCATTTTTTGGTTAACACCTTTGCAAATAGAGCAAATGAACGAACAAATCCAACCTTAACATTCGCATTTTCAACGGAAATCATTTCTGCAATCACGGAAGGTGGCAGTTGCTTAACTGTTGCGGCATAGTCCATGTCATATTGAATATGGTGCTCAATCCACTTAGTTAAGATTCGATGCAACTTCTCCGCAACATCTTCACCCGCAGCAAATCTTTCCTTGTACTTTTTGATGCGACTAAGAAAAACATCATGCGTTTCCTTATGGGAATCACTCAGCTGATAATGCGTTTGCTGGTGCAAATTTTCCTCAAAATCAAAATGTGTTTCAAGGCAAACAATGAGATCTTCTAACACATAACTAAACTCCCCTGTCGACAATGACTGAAACAAGAAGGCGTAATGCGCGTACTCATCTGCATCGTGATCATGGGATTCTGGTTGCGCTGTCTTGGCACTCGGAATGGCTGCACCCAACTTGTTGATATGCTCAGCAATACTATGGTGTTGCCTGTCAATTGCTTCTAGCCCCGTATTCCAACGGCTTTTCCAGACAATAGTCATTTTATTTATCCAAATAGGGTAAAGAATTTGTGCGGATTATAACGCCACTATCATGATTTTATTAAATTTATTCATTCGCTCAAATCAAATACATCATCTGCCGTATGACCGTTTGAAATATAACAAGAATTTCAAGTATGCCAATGGAAAACATATAGACATTGCCAGCATGACTTAAGTCATCCCGCATTATCTGGCAAACCAATCAACAACAAAGCTGTTACACTTTAAACTTGAATGCGCGGGTGATGAACAAAGCCGTCACAAAACAAGGGCTTATTTTCTGTGAAAGCAGCGCATCTAAAGTGATTGATTTGACGCAGGTCTGATTGGTCACAAAGTCCGACGTATGCAAGCACTCGTTTACGCTAGGGGTAAAAATTGCTGAATTTCTGCGGAATGATAAGCAACTTGACGGGTGAACTAGGACCAGGTTATAGGGTAAATCTCAAATTGATTGTCTGCAGCCAAAAGTAAAGTTGCAACGTTTTGGGAGAATAGGCGCGCCCGATTTCTCGGGCGGTGGAGTGTGCGATTAGAGCATGGCAGCAACAGCGGTTGCCAGTGAAGTGGTGGGTCTATCGAGAAGCGTGCTGAGTTGATGGCTGTCGTCAAACAAAGCACCTTGGCAAACGCCCGTGTCGGAATTTGCCAATAGTTCAGCGAGGAATTCTGGCAATCCTGCACCGAGCAGTGCTTGCTTGTATGCCGCTTCTGGCAAATTGACGTAGCCGATTGCCTTGCCGCTCTGGCGCGAAATTTCTGCTGCGAATTCACTCAGGCTATAGGCAGTATCACCCGCCAGTTCATAGACTTTTCCTGCTTGATCGGCTGCGGTGAGTACGACAGCCGCCGCTTCAGCGTAGTCGGCACGTGCAGCGGAAGCAATACGCCCCTCGCCCGCGCAGCCATACACCGCACCTAAGGACAGCGCAGCGGGAATACCTGCCGTGTAGTTTTCGGTATACCAGCCATTGCGCAACAACGTAAACGGTACACCCGATGCGCGGATCAGTCCTTCAGTTTCTCTGTGTTCAGCCGCCAAGCCGAGTACCGAGGTATCTGCGTGCAGCAGGCTGGTATATGCCAGCAGCTTCACCCCTGCACGCTTGGCAGCGTCGATCACGTTGCGATGTTGCTCCGTGCGCTGCCCCACTTCGCTGGAAGAAATCAGCAACACTTTGTCCGCGCCCTGCAAGGCTACGTCCCAGCTTGCTGCTTGGGTATAGTCTGCGTGGCGCACTTGCACGCCCAATGCGGCAAGATCATTTGCCTTGTCTACATTGCGCACGGCAGCGACGATATTGCTTGCAGCGGTTTTTTTCAACAAAGCGGCAATCACCAAACGCCCTAATTGTCCTGTTGCACCTGTGACGACGATCATGTTTATTCCTTTCGATTTAAATTGATATTCGGGAGGTGCGCAGTGTATCTGCTATGATTACTTTTCGTAAGTACTCACAAAAAGGTAAGTATCATGATTTCTTCTACTCAAGACAGCTTGTTATCTGCCAAATTGAGACGTGGGGATGTATTCGCGACCGAATGTCCATCACGCGAAGTGCTCAAACATATCACCAGCCGATGGGGAGTATTAGTACTCGTGGCTTTGCGGGAAGGGACGCATCGTTTCAGCGAACTGCGTCGCAAGATTGGGGGGGTAAGCGAAAAAATGCTCGCACAAACATTACAGCAGCTTGAGCAAGATGGCTTCGTCAACCGACTATCGCATCCAGTGGTGCCACCGCACGTGGAATATACCCTCACCCCGCTGGGTGAAGAAGTGAGTCAGCAGGTTGAATCACTGACCGACTGGATAGAGACTAACCTGCCAAACATTATGAATGCACAACAAAAATCAGCCCGTTAACCTTCAATGAACTTGAGCGCATAAATAAAAAGCCCACTCCAACCAAGGAGTGGGCTTGATATTGCTTCCGTACTAATTCCACTTCTAATTCATAAGTTAATTAATAAGTGCCGCCCTAATCCATGGCCACGAAACAATTGATCTGACCTTGCTCGGGTTTTCTTCGAGGTTTTTTAGTCCCAAAACCAAATGGTCTTCC
>JAQTYN010000082.1 GCA_028688275.1 Gallionella sp.
CTCAAGTGCCACTTTCGCCTTGAACTCGCCCGTGAAGTTTTTACGTCGGCTTTCACTCATCACCTGCTCCTCTTTTACTGCAGGCTACCATCTTAATTCACTGTCTGAAATTCGGGGTCCACTATAAAAAGCAGTAACTTTGAAACGGCTTGTTGACTCAAAAACAATGCTCACTTCTTGCTTGCAAATGGTGTCCGTGAACATTTCATCAACTTTGAGTTGAATTCCCCGCTTGATATATTTGTCACCTGCTTTGAGGTCAATTGTTACGACATAACCACTCGGTAGATATTGTTTGGAATTGGGTGCTACTAGTGAACCCTCTTCTTTTACGATTTTGATCTTCAAATCTCCCGCCACAAATACGTCACCCGCAAAAAATTGGACTTGTCTCAATTCTTTTACTTCACAGGCTAAGGTGGGCAAGCTCATTCCCAATCCCGTCATCAAAGCCAATGCCAATAAGTGTTTTTTATAATTTATTTTGTATCTCCTTGATAAATAAAACTAAAAATTAGTGTAGTAGGGTGGCAATAAGCGTAGCGCATTGCGCCGCATGGTTTCCCCTGTTATGCCAAAGGTTGTGCTGCATACGTCCAAAGTAAAGGTCAATATCTACCCCATTGGCTTAGCAAAACAGGGGTTTCGCTTTGCGTTTAAAATTCAGCAGCACGTTATAAGTCCCTAAGGGAAAATTGCAGATTGCCTTATTAGGTGTTTAGTACCTTTATTAATGGGACTAAACAATTAGGTTATATAAACTTCCATCCAATAGACACTGATGTCCAAGTCTTGCCTTCATATTGGTAAGGGGCTGCGGCATTGCTACCCAATCGATCCTGTCCAAACAAAATACCTATCTGGATACCAGTTCCCTTATCAATTGAGAAGATCACACCAGTCGCCAAAGATATTCCGCTACGATCGACCGTTCCTCCACCGTTAGCCAGTGGAACCTTGATATTGCTCACCAATCCAGCACTGAACACAGGTGTAATTGAGCCTCGGTTATCTTGAAACTTGTAACCGATATAGGGCTCAATTGTGGTGGAACCACTGAATGATTTGTCTGATAACTGATATTTGAACGGCACCAGTAGTGCGCCAAAGGTAAATCCTCGTCTCAAATGAGCTGCATTTTCAATTGCAACTTTATCGACGAGGAAGCTGCCGTGTCCATCTACTATATTGTCGGGTAATTTTCTCGATGTCTCTTGGATGCCACGGATTCCGCAAGGCACAAAGAATGAAGGATCAGTACACGCATTACTTCCATCTAAACTATCGCTGCGAAATTTTACCCTCAGCTTGCCACTTTTATCGTCTTTTGCCACATCTAGTACCGCACCATCAGGGGAGAAATAGTCTTTCCCCAATGGATCTGCTGCTGCTTTGATCCCCTGAAAATCACTGCGCAGCGTAATTGAGTCACCCGTCCAGTCAGATTCGTCGTTTGGTTGTGGTGCCACTTTTTCAGTTGCCGTTCCAGATGCAGCACCGATACTTGCACCCTCCGCATGAGCCAGTGGTACCCATAACAATAGAGCGGCTAATGCAATTTTTGACAAACTCGTTATTTCTACAAAAGCAAGGTTACTGATTTTTTTCATGATTACTTCCCCTTATTTAAAATTAAGTTGTTCACATATGTTCTTTTAGAACAAAAGTTTCTCTCTAATGTTTTGCTACACATCTCGTTGAATATATTTAATGACCTACGCGCAGCGGATAAAGCGATGCGGCGCGCAGGGGTCTTAAGCGTTATTTCTTTTCCCAGTAGGCCTCGACGGTGCATGTCCATGTTTCCCCGATGCGGGTCTTCTGGGGTTGAGCAGCCACAAGAGCCATTTGCTTACTTACAATCCAACGTCCACTGGCTGCGCCCTTTGATACTATTCGCGCCACGACAAGCGTCATGCTTCACAAAATCGCTTGGACTGCCCCCCGTGATTGGAAAGCGCGAATTCGCCTGAATCGTCCAGCTATTGCCATCCGTCTGCAACGAACAAGAAACCCCAAAACACCACGCCGCTTCAACGGGATGAGCACAGCTATTGCTCAACCAACGCGAACCATTGCTATCGGTTTCATAACGCAAACAATACCCAGCATTACCTGCCCATGCCACATTAGCTAACAAACACGCCAACAGCCCAATAATTCTCACGTTTTTCTTTAACATTTTGTTTCTCCTAAATAAAAACTGGGTTGCCCCAGAAAAATTGCGCGGGATAAGCGCGCAACGAAAAACGCCCTGCACAGGGCAGGGCGTAAAAAATAATCGGAAAGGCGGGAACTTTCCCGCAAGGGGAATCTAACTGACGCTGGACGCTGGACGCTGGACGTTGGATGCTGGTGAGGTGCTACACATTTGCTTCAGCCTCCGTTAAAAAGTGGCGAGGATTGTCAAGAAACTACCTAGATATGTCAATACGTTATGAAAATTCACATCCTCACGGTGGTTTTTGTACAACAACTCAAATTGGGAGGTGATAAAGCAAAAGCTGTGCCATCAGTCGCCACAACAAGCCCAATTAGACCGACCACAAAAAACCTCCATTTGGAGGCTTGGCTTTAGGTAGAGGCACAAATAAAATCAATTTATTCAATCGGTTATCTCCTATTAAAGGAGCTGGTTTATTCGGTTTTGTGATTTTTGCTGAAGCAAAAACGCTTTGGTATCAGTGAACTGGATTCCGCCCCGTGTCGTGGCACAGGGCGGAATGACGAATAAATCAGCGTCTCCTTAGGTTGGCATCACACGCCGCTTTTCCGCGCACCCAGCCCGAAAAACACCAGAGCCATGCCACTGTATCCCAACACAAACGGCCAAGTGTGCGCAGAGCCGTAAGCATTGACAATTGCGCCATTAACCAAGGTATAACCGTGCATCAATCCCGTGGCACTGACCACGGCGGCAACCGCTGCCCATGCCGCTGCGGCACGATATTTTTGCTCAATCAAACACACCGTCATCGCCGCCAATATCATAGACGTGAAGATAAAGCCACGTTCCAGCGAGATCAACCCCGCAATCGGCAACTGCATACTCAACGCCTTGAGGCTCACCGCTTCTACATTGGTGCCAGCCGCACGCAAGGCCGCTTCGATGAGCATTAACCCCCACGCCGCCAACGCGGGGAAAAAGCCAATTACCACGGCGGGTGCATGTGATCGGGGCGTGGCTTGAAATGCCTGTGCAGCAATGGTGATGCCTATCCACAACAAAATCGCCGCCCCCGCTTCCACGGGAATCAACGCAGACACAAAGCCGACCAAACCTAGCAAACACAACAAAGTGATCGCAATACCATTGGCAATGGAGTAGCCCGCCCCTGCGCCCATTTTTTTCCAACCAGGGTGGCCGATGTAAATCGTGGTAGGGAACACGCTGCCGAAACACGCGGCAATCATCGTGCCCAGACCATTCACTGCCAAGGAGCTTTTCACAGGATAAACATCACCCGCTGCCTCTGCACTTTCTAGGTTTTGCAACGAACCGAGCAGATTAAATAATCCCATCGGCACAATCACTGGCAAAAAGGTCAGCATATAGGTGGAAAACGTCGAACCTATCAGCTCAGTAATATACAAATGCGGCAGCTGTAGCTGTAGTTGCATGGCATTCGCCAAAGCATTTGCGTCCATTCTGCCCATAAACCACGCCAATGCGGTGCCTGTGACCACCGCCAACAGTCCAGCTGGAATACCCGCAGGCAAATAGAGACGACCAATGTATTGAATCAAAATAAACGCCAACGGCATAAAGCCTACCAGCGGGTCAGCGAAGATGCGGAAGCAAAAATCCATGGAGATAAAAGTGATGGCAATCCCTGCCAAGGTTGCCAACAACGCGGCGCGGGGCGTGATCCGCTTGACCCACCCTGCCACAAATGCGCCACCCAGCTCAATCAACCCAGAGCCCAAACACGCCGCCAAGCCCACTTGCCATGCCAATTCCACATCGTGGGTTTGATCCAGCACGGGCTTCATCACAAACAAGATGTATGCGAACAGCGAAACCGTGTTGACCCCATATGGCAATGCGGTCACATCGGCTCGCCCTGTGCTGCGCGCCAACGCCCGCGCTTGGTAGGCGTAGAACAAATTCCCCACCAGCAAACTGACCGCCACCCCAGGCAAAATGCGCCCAAACACCATCTCAGCGGGCATGTGCAGGATGGCACCACACAACACCACAATCAGGATGAGCTGAATCAGGTTGTCAACAAACAAGCCAAAAAAGCCATCCATGTCCCCTTTGCGCCACCAACAAAATTGCTCCGTCATCATCAACCTCTCCCTATATTTCCATTGCCGAGGATGCTACCAGTTTTTTCATAGCCTGCACGCTACTCAGGAGATAGGCAATAAAAAAGCCCCGCAATACTGCGAGGCTTCGGATTCATGACGGGCTAAGTTAAATCATCATTTAGTCTGGTCGGTTGTGGGTTTAAGCGGAAACGGTATGTGTTAATACGACGATCCATTCCGCAATGGTCAGGGTTATCAGCACAACATATTTCTTCATTTTTGGTTCTTTCATATCTAACGAGTAAGTCACTCGCACGCTATGAGTGGCATAAATGAATAAAGTTCAATCCTGAGTATTTTAATTGGAAATAAATCCCCTCATCCTTCGACCATTCAACAAGCTCAACGCTCAGGATGATTGGATTTATCAGCGTTACCTTGCGGAGGAATATCCCGACATCCCGCTTCTCAATGTCCCTGTCGTGAATTGCTGACCTATGTGGACATAGTCTTTGTGATGTTACAGATGAACTTGGCAGGGGTGGTCGACTTGGCGATGGGCGAAACACCTTGCAATGAAGTCATTGCAGCAGGCGTGCTTGAAAAACGTCTCTGCCAACAGCTCTATATCAACCCGCAAAAACAAAAAAGGACTGTTTCCAGTCCTTTTTTACTGCTTCAATAACTTAAGCGATTAGTGTTCGCCCAGTACCGAAACGGTGATATCAACAGATACGTCAGTGTGCAAAACAACCGCCACTGTGTAATCGCCGATAGATTTCAAGTGACCTGTTGGTACACGTACTTGTGATTTTTCAACCGCGAAGCCTTGTGCAACTAACGCTGCTGCGATGTCGGCATTGGTGACCGAACCGAACAAGCGACCATCCACACCCGCTTTTTGGGTGATTTGAACGGTAACGCCAGAGATTGCTGTGCCACGTGCTTGCGCATCCGCCAATTTAGCCAAATCAGCCGCTTCCAATTCAGCACGGCGTACCGCGAATTCTGCGATGCTCGCAGCAGTTGCGCGTTTAGCCTTACCTTGTGGGATCAAGAAGTTACGTGCGTAGCCGTTTTTAACTTTAACGACGTCACCGAATTGACCCAAATTGATTACTTTTTCCATCAAAATAATTTGCATGACTTAGCTCCTAGTGCAGATCAGTGTAAGGCAGCAAAGCCAAGAAACGGGCGCGTTTCACAGCGGTGCTCAATTGACGTTGGAAACGTGTTTTGGTACCAGTGATACGGGCTGGGATCAGTTTGCCGTTTTCGGAGATGAATTCTTTCAAGATATTCACGTCTTTGTAATCCACTTCGGCGATTTTATCGACAGTGAAGCGGCAGAATTTACGACGTTTAAACAGGTTGTTGCGCGAAGAACGTTTGTTCTTGTCGTCTTTCTTTTTATCAGATGGGCGAGCCATGATAGTTCCTTATGCCAAAATTGATCGTTTGGTTGGTGCGATTAAGCAGCAACGGTTGCAACTGCGTCTGTCAACACGGAGCGGGATTTTTCTTCCTTCATCATTGCCGATGCTTCCACAATGGCTGCTTTTGTTTTGACGGTCAGGTGGCGCAATACTGCATCGTTGAAACGGAACGCGTGTTCCAGTTCATCCAATGTTTCTTGGTTGCATTCGATATTCATCAACACGTAATGTGCTTTGTGAATTTTTTGGATTGGGTAAGCCAATTGGCGACGACCCCAGTCTTCCAGACGGTGAATTTGACCTTCTTTGCTGGTGACCAATGTGCGATAACGCTCGATCATCGCGGGCACTTGCTCGCTTTGATCGGGATGCACGATAAATACGATTTCGTAATGTCGCATTACTTCTCCTTGTGGATATAAAAGCTCCCCGCTTGCGGTGCGGTGGAGCAAGGGTGTGAACCGAGTATTCGATTCACGGGGGCGCGGATTATAGCGGAATAGGCTTATTCGTCAAGTCATTCAGTATTTTCAATAGGATACGTTAGACGCGTTTTTTAACGAAATTCTGTTGTCACATGCGTCATGACTTGTTGTGCGGCATCCGTTGCGAGGCAATCTATGGTGATATTGTCTGTCATGCCGCGTAGCCAAGTGAGTTGGCGTTTGGCAAGTTGGCGGGTGGCAATAATGCCCATTTCGACAAATTGCGCGTGATCGATTTCGCCGTCCATAAACTGCCACGCTTGGCGATAGCCTACGCAGCGCATGGCGGGTAGGTCAGGGTGCAAATCAAAACATGTGCGCAGCTGGCGTAATTCATTCACCAAACCTTGCTCCACAATTTGTTCAAAACGCGTGGCGATACGCTGATGCAACACACTGCGATCACTGGGCAACAAGGCGATAGGCAAGACGCGATAAGGCAAAGTCGCTTGTGCGGGTTGTTTAAGCAGCGACGACATGGGTTGCCCGCTGATGCGGTAAATCTCCAAAGCACGTTGCACCCGCTGGCTATCATTAGGCGATAACCGAGCCGCCGTTTCAGGATCAACTTCGGCAAGCTGCTGGTGCAAATACGGTACGCCATAAAGGGCTATGTCGGCATCCAACGCTGCCCGCACCGCCGCATCTGCTTGTGGCAAATCGTTCAGGCCATTCTGTAAAGCACGGAAATACAACATTGTGCCGCCCACCAATAAGGGAATTTTGCCACGCTGGGTAATGTCCGCCATCAAGCGCAGCGCATCCGTCCGAAACGCCGCCGCAGAATAAGCTTCTGTCGGGTCAATCACGTCTAATAAGTGATGTGGCGCAATCGCCAACGTTGCCGCATCAGGTTTCGCCGTGCCAATGTCCATGCCGCGATACACCAGCGCGGAATCCACGCTGATAATTTCCACAGGCAAATGCTGTGCCAGCTCCACCGCTGCCGCAGTTTTACCACTGGCAGTCGGTCCCATAAGAAAAATGGCGGTGGAAAGGGGCTCGAGTGTATTCATGATGTTGCGCAGCTGGAATGTGGTGAGGTCAAGTAACCCAAGTCAACATAAGTAATGACAAGCAAGCTGAATGTTGATTTGATCTGTTTATTAACAAGGGGGAACGCAAAACAGACTATGCTGCGCCGAAAACGCTGTAAAAAAATCAGCCCCTGTTCTATCAGGGGCTGATTGTGTTTGGTGCGAAAGAAGAGACTCGAACTCTTACACCTTGCGGCGCTGGAACCTAAATCCAGTGCGTCTACCAATTCCGCCACTTTCGCTTGCATATACGGCGTACCGTTTGCAGGGCGCGGATTATAACTGAATCTGTCTGGTTTGTCGGGAGAATTTGACGCAACGCGCTATTATCATCATTTGGTCGTTTATTTGCGCGGACAACCAGACAATATTCTTCATGACACATTAGTTCTAGGGAAGTACTGAACAATCCATAAATCGACACGAGATTAACGTACCAATTGGGTAAAATTGGGTGCAATTTAAGATTTGTGGTTCTGGAATTGCGATTTTGAATGGATTATTTCCTATTTTCCGTT
>JAQTYN010000083.1 GCA_028688275.1 Gallionella sp.
AAGCCTTTGTGTATCGGTTTGAACCGTGCCATGCCGCCTCCACCTTTGTTTTATCGCGTAGTGAAATTATGGCAGATCGCGGGGCGATTTTCTGGGGAAATTTGGGTTTTTCTACAGCCTCAACGAGCAAGACGCTAAAGATGCGGATCGAATGTCTGATAAAGAGCTAGATAAAGCATGTAAAAAAAATGGCTATAAAGATGCACACGACTTCAAACGCGAGTTAGGTTTAGATTCAAAAAGCGACATCTTTGTAGATAAAAATGGAAATATGTATTCGGGACCCCGTCAAGGAACTGGTAACTTGCAATATTTGCATATGAACGAAACGGGAGTCTATTGATGGAACTTGAAGGTATTTTATATATAGATTTCATCTTATCTGGCACCACAATACCTCCAAAGGAGATTTCTAAAAAGACAGGGATAACCCCTGATTCAGAGCTAATGCGTGGTGAGCGAAATCAAAAATTGATTCTCCCTAGGCTGAATATATGGTCAATAAAATCACATGTGCAATCAAACGAGGTTGCCGATCATTGGCATGACTTGGAGTCAACTTTGTTGGGCGCAAAAGAAACTATTCGGGAGATTGCTCAAACGGGTAATGCAAAGTTGACAATCGTTATTCAGACCAAACAAAGAGTTCCTCCGATCATGGTACCTCCTTCAATGTCTGCGTTTGCAGGATTTGTAAATGCTGTAATTGAGATTGATCATTTGCAGTGAAAAGCACAGCCCGTAGGTTGGGCTGAGGCACGAAGCCCAACGTTTGCCGCGTGAATTTATTGGGCTTCACTGTCAGCCTAACAGGCACGCTGTTCACGGAACTTCAAACCTACTACATCCACAGCGACCACCTCGACAGCCCGCGCAGTATTACCAACACGGCGGGGCAAGAAGTGTGGCGGTGGGACAATACCGACCCGTTCGGCAACAACATCGCCAATGAGAATCCTGCCAATCAAGGCGCATTCACCTTCAACCTACGCTTCCCAGGGCAATACTTTGATCGCGAAACGGGGCTGCACTACAACGTCAATCGGGATTACAATCCTGCCACGGGGCGGTATGTGCAGAGTGATCCGATTGGGTTGATGGGCGGGATTAACACCTTTGGGTATGTTAAAGGCAACCCGTTGCGATGGATTGACCCCTTTGGACTCTGCAATATGGATCTGCAACGACTTATACAAGAAGCCACGCAAGGTGTCATTAATCCAAATACAGGTGAAACAATAACTTCTGGGGGAGGGCATTGCGCCACAACGGTACGTGGATATTTAAACAGCGCACACGGTCCATTATTGTCGCCTTTGGGTTCAAACGGAATGCCTTCTGATATGGCATGGGGTTTTGATCTAATAAGTAGCGGTTGTTATACCGTTGCAGAGGACGGATATGTGCCTCAACCAGGTGATATTGCTATCACTGAGGGGGATGGGCGGTCGCATATTTCTGTTAATGTTGCACCAAACGCTTGGAATGCTGATATTTCAACTCCCAATCCAGTTCCAAGCAGTGGTGGTGCATACACTAATGCTAAGCCCACAATATATCGATATTCTGGGGATCGTTAAGGAAACAATTATGTTGATTTCTTCGCTTACAAAACGACATCAACGAGCGTATTTCATGTTGTTTATCGTTGGTGTGATATTGGGCATACCACAATCAGCACGGTCATGTGTGAGTGCTGAGTTCGATACGGAAATGCTTGATCCGATATTCAGTGTTGGCTATGAACCTGACAAAGCGCACTTTGAGCGACTTGAAACGAAGATATTATTGCCGAGTTGTAAAAGGTCTCTTTCCGATTTAAATCCATTGCCACGGGAGCTGACACTTTATGCAAAGTACGAGAATGCTTCGGTCCGCATCTATCTTGTTGTTGAAGCGGATAACCAGAAAATTCTCGTGATTCGTAATGCTTCATGCCATGGAGGTCCCGCCTTGTTGACCATTATGCAGACCCATTCATCCAACGGTATGTTGCCAGACTTGACGGATGCGGAAGTGGTCGGGCTATTTGAGGACTCACTTGAGCGACATGCCAGAGCTTTTGGAGGGAAAGATAATTTCTTAAAATGGTTGGATATGAGAACAGAAAATGCGAGAGTTAATTGCAAAGGGCTTCCAGATGTGTGGTGTCCCCCCACTTTTTATAGTCTCCAGCCTGTGTTGCAAGAGGCATTGAAGAACTACAGAAAGACCCCTTAAATCAATTCGCCACGCACTGCCGAACGCTAGGCACGAATGGCTAGGCTTACGCCACGGACAGCAGACCTTGGGGTCACACAAACCTTGAAACCTTGGGGTCAGGTCTAGCATCGTAGCATTGCGACCTACACCACCACAGTCGCCTTTAATCTGAATGTCGCGGCGAATCCCAGTGTCAATTCAGAATCAATGGGGTCAGACTCGATTGATTTTAACTTATTGATTCTAAATATGATTTTTATTTTTCGCGCAGGGGATCAGCGTCGCAGCGGGGGCGAGTTGTGCGTTGGACATCCAGCACAGACCTAGCGCAGGGGCAAAAGTCGGGGCGACTTATAACGCCAATGTGGTTTTTAATTTAAACGTCCCCGTCAACCCCAGTGTCAGCCTAACAGGCACGCTGTTCACGGGACTCAGAACCTACTACATCCACAGCGACCACCTCGACAGCCCGCGCAGCATTACCAACACGGCGGGGCAAGAAGTGTGGCGGTGGGACAATACTGACCCGTTCGGCAACAACATCGCCAATGAAAACCCCGCCAATCAAGGCACCTTCACCTTCAACCTGCGCTTCCCAGGGCAATACTTTGATCGTGAAACGGGGCTGCACTACAACGTCAATCGCGATTACAATCCAGCCACGGGGCGGTATGTGGAGAGTGATCCGATTGGGTTGCAGGGCGGGATTAACACCTTTGGGTATGTGGGGGGGAATCCGCTGGGGGCAGTTGATCCTGAGGGCTTATGGATCGGCGTTGCTGTTCGAATTGGAGTGATTGTTGTAGGTATGATTGAGGGGGTACAGGGATTTATCAAATAAATGTCGCTAGTCAACCGACCCGTCCAGATGGGTTGCCTTGGGGATCTGGTTGCGGAGATGAGAAAACCGATTCTTATGTTCCAGATTTATTCCCGAAATCATGCCAAAAGCATGATGTTTGTTTCGAAAATCAGTGTGGGTTTGATAGGTGTAACAAAAATTTTCTTCGTGACATGAAACTAGAAAGTCCATATTTATACCCATTCCTTATCCCGCAGTTTTACTATATCTCTGTAGACAAAATGGGTCGTCCAGCCTACGACTCAGCAGGGAAAAATCACAAATGAAATCTCGCCAAATTTTGCTCCTTATTCCAATTGCATATAAAAACAGCAATAATATAACCCTCAACATAAGGGGGCGATCATGGCACGAAAAGCGGGTGGAGCAGATCAGTTGGAAGCGGCAAAACAACTGCTGAAGAAAGCTAAAACGGCGGACGAGCTACGCGCAGCGCAAGCGATAGTTCTGCCATTGGCGTTAGGGTTAAGCTTGGCGCAAACAGCGGAGGCGATTGGTCGCTCAGTGGGTGTGACCTGCACGATGCGGACGCAGTTTGCGCGGACATTGAGCGGTGAAGAAAAAGCCAAGCGCGGTAAACACGCATTGCGAAACCGAGCCAAAGCTAGCTTGGAACGGGAAGCCGAAATCCTTGATGAGGTATTGGCGCAGGCGGCGGTAGGCGGCATCGTGATCGTTCCGCCCCTAAAACCATTGGTCGAGGCAAAGCTGGGCAAGTCTATGGCACTGTCCACGTTGTATCAAATGCTGGCTCGCCATGGCTGGCGCAAGCTGGTACCTGACAAAAGCCATCCACAATCTGATCCGTTGGCGCAAGAGGCGTGGAAAAAAAACTTTCCGAGCGGTTGTCAGCAGAAATAGCAGCATTTGCGGTACCGCGTCCGCTCAGATTGATGTTTCAGGACGAAGCGCGCTTTGGCAGAATCAGTGATGTGCGTCACTGCTGGGACAAAAAACCGCATCGTCCCATGGTTCGCGCCATGCTGACGCAACAATACACCTACGCTTATGCTGCGGTCAGTCCAGTGGATGGGAAATTTGATTCGTTGATTTTGCCTCAAGTCAACGGTCATTGTATGCAATTGTTTTTGAACGAAATTACTGCACGCTATCCAGATGAGAATGTTGTCATGGTCATTGATGGTGCGGGTTGGCATCGAAGTCGGGAACTTAAGTTGGCTGACAACATACGCACGGTATTGCTGCCGCCCTACGCGCCCGAACTCAATCCGCAAGAGCATGTGTGGGATGAGTTGCGTGAAAAGTTTTTCCACAACCGCGCCTTCGACAGCATGGATGCACTTGAAACGCATCTTGAAGCTGCGCTGAAAAGTTTTGAATTAAGTCCTGAACGTATGCGCAGCATTGCAGGATGGAATTGGATAATAAATTCTATTTCTAAATAGAATTGGAATTATTTCGGATGCCTTACTTAGGGTTGTTGGTTTGGGGTTTGCTCTAATTGACCTGCTCGGCTATGTTTGGTTTTCTGCAACGTTGCCTTTTGCATTAGTGATGCCACCGTTCGTTATGCTTGTTACTGTTTTAACACCACTAAAAATACTTACTAGCGAACGCTGGCTGTTGGTAAGCCTCGCCACTATTTATGTGGCGAGCTATGTTTTTGGATGTTTTGATTTCGCGTTGAAATACGATCAACTCATAACATGGGCTTTACCACAGACGGCGGTTATTACGTACTTTTTTGTAAGGGCAGTATCACTAGAGCCAGTGTAAAGGAATCAATGGGATTGAAAACAAGGAATCAATGGGGTCAAATCAATGGCAAATCAATGGGGGTCAGACTATAATACTGCTACCGCAAATAAAAATTTCCCAATAATCAATATGATATATATAATCGTCAATTCGTTGCCGATGTTTTTTATAGCAATTTGAAGCCGAAATTTGATACTAACATGCTTTATCTAATTGATTTTCGCGTAAAGAGTTCTTGGTTTTGATGGGCAGATTAATGTGCAACACATTGATAATAATGCATTAAGTTATTTGCGGTAGCAGTATTGGGGTCAGACTCGATTGATTTTAGTGAATTGATTATAAATATATTTTTTGTTTTTCGCGCAGGGAGTCACAGGGAGTCGCCGTCCCCGCAGGTGGCAGTTGCGCGCTGGACATTCAGCACAAACCCAGCGCAGGCGCAGTGGTGGGAACGACCTATACCGCCACCTTCACTTCACGTCAACCCCAGCGTCAGCCTAACAGGCACGCTGTTCACGGGACTCAGAACCTACTACATCCACAGCGACCACCTCGACAGCCCGCGCAGTATTACCAACACGGCAGGGAAAGAAGTGTGGCGATGGGACAATACCGACCCGTTCGGCAATAACATCGCCAATGAAAACCCCGCTAATCAAGGCACGTTCACCTTCAACCTGCGCTTCCCAGGGCAATACTTTGATCGCGAAACAGGGCTGCATTACAATGTCAATCGTGATTACAATCCAGCCACAGGGCGGTATGTGCAGAGTGATCCGATTGGGTTGAGGGGCGGGATTAATACCTTTGGGTATGTGGGGGGGGAATCCAGTGAATTTAACAGATATACTTGGATTAACTGCAATGTGCCCAAGTTCTCCCCCATCAAGAAAAGACCCTAATTGTAAGCCATATGTGGGTTACCCATCGTGGTTTCACTGTGGATACGATGATAGTTATTTAGAAAACCGAACACCAACACCAGCAGATCCTATAGCCGAGTGTGTCTATGATGAGTGTGGAAAGCTCGTTGATGAAAAGCATGAATATGCTGGATGTCGTGGCACTCCAGACCAATATCCTGCAAGTGACAAATGGAATCATATAGTTAATGATACAGGAGGAATAGTGGCGAAAGGTTGGCCTGCATTTATAGAATCAAGGAGACATGGAGTATCAAACATTCTGATTAGTCCAGCCTATTGATTTGCACTCAATCTAAATATGAGTTGAAAATGAATAAACTATCAAAACAAGAGATTATTAATAGCCTTGGTTTAACCTCTTTATACTTTTGCTTATTTTTAATATTTTATGACGGTCATGCTCCCTATTATGTTTCCATTCGTTATGTTTCCATAGGGCAAGTAATTTTTTTATTTACAATATCAGCAATAGGGCCATTTCTGGCTATGTTTTCTATATGGTATGTCCCCGTAGGAATGTTATTATTTATTGCCTTTTTTTATTTTGTATGTAGTACGTTGAAATACCTGAGAGTTTTTGTTTTCTCGTTGCTCTTTTTTGTGTGGTTATTGCTTGGAATCATATGTTTTGCTTTAGCAATAGGTGAAGTCGTGTAGCCCGCGTAGGGCGCAACCCGTAAGGCGGATTCGCCATAGGCAATCCGCCATTTCGTTTGTCAAACGGTGAATTGCTGCGCGAATACACCCTATAGCACTGAACATCCCCATCAACCCCAGCGTCAGCTTAACAGGCACGCTGTTCACGGGACTTCAAACCTACTACATCCACAGCGACCACCTCGACAGCCCGCGCAGCATCACCAACACGGCGGGGCAAGAGGTATGGCGATGGGACAATACCGATCCGTTTGGCAACAACATCGCCAATGAAAACCCCGCCAATCAAGGCGCATTCACCTTCAACCTGCGCTTCCCAGGGCAGTACTTTGATCGCGAAACGGGGCTGCATTACAACGTCAATCGCGATTACAATCCAGCGGTCGGGCGGTATATCGAGAGTGATCCCATTGGACTTAGAGGCGGGATTAACACTTTTGGGTATGTAGGGGGGAATCCGCTGGGGTACACAGATCCGACTGGAAATATGGGCATTGCAGGGGGTATTGCGACTGTCGTCATCTTGTGGGAAGTCTATCAAGTTGGGAAGGATTGGTATGACCGAACTACAGAAGTTATGAAGAAGAAGGAGGCAGCAAAAAATGTAGCCGACAGGATTGACCAGTCAAATGCAAATAATTCTTCTGGTGGAAAATTCTGCCCTACAGATGGCAAGACCGTTACTAGCGTCAATCCATTAACTGGAAACCCGTACATCATAGATCAAATTAATCAATATCACAGAGACATAGCTTCCAATGTTCCTGATGCCTTTACAGTTGCCGACCCCACTCCTTTTTTGCCAGGGGGCGCATATGAAAATGGGAAAGCGGCTGGGCGACTGGCGCATTAAAAGTACAATAACTGAGAAGTATCTGTCTGTATTTACACAAACTTTGGAAAATTGACTGTGATTAAATCTATCACTCAAATGATCGCTTCAACACCAAGAATCGCCATATTATTTATTTGCGTGATTATTTTGCAAGAAGTCAGAATTTATACAAAAGAGCAATCGAATGGCGCGTCTGTTTTAATTTTTAGTGCGGTAGCTAAAATCCCCAAAGGGTTTTTCTTGGAGTCTAAAACTGGTTCTGAAATCACCTTCGTTGGTGATGGGGTGAGTCGTCTGTTGATAGGCAATCAACTTGACCCAAAGACAGTTGCTTATTCAAAAGCACACTTGGTGTCTGAAGAAAATCGGTGTGGCATCTATAGTGGACCCCGAATTTCAGACAGTGAATTAAGATGGTAGCCTGCAGTAAAAGAGGAGCAGGTGATGAGTGAAAGCCGACGTAAAAACTTCACGGGCGAGTTCAAGGCGAAAGTGGCACTTG